>JBILUL010000069.1:0-23018 GCA_044371005.1 Phycisphaerales bacterium
GAATGGGTGCGTGCCGGTGTTTGTGGATGTGGATCCGCTGACGCACAATGTGGATGTGGCGCAGCTCGCCGCGGCGGTGACTCCCAAGACCCGCGCGATCATGATCGCGCACAGTCTGGGCAACCCCTTTGATCTTGATGGAGTGATGGAGATCGTGAAGCGGCACAACCTCTTCCTGGTGGAAGACTGCTGCGATGCGTTCGGAGCAACATACAAGGGCAAGGGTGTTGGCACGTTCGGCGACGTGGCAACGCTGAGTTTCTACCCGGCCCATCACATCACGATGGGTGAAGGTGGCGCGGTGATGATGAACAGCGGCGGCCTTCGCCGCATTGTCGAGAGTCTGCGCGACTGGGGCCGCGACTGCTGGTGCCCGCCGGGCAAGGACAACACCTGCGGCAAGCGCTTTGACTGGAAGCTGGGCTCACTGCCCGAAGGCTACGACCACAAGTACATCTATTCGCATCTTGGCTACAACCTCAAGGTGAGCGATATGCAGGCGGCCATTGGCCTCAGCCAGCTGGCCAAGCTTCCCAAGTTCATCGCGGCACGCCGCGACAACTTCGCGGCACTCACGCAGGGCTTCAAGGCGGCCGGCCTCGAAGAACACTTCATCCTCCCCAAGGCGACCGAAGGCGCGGACCCCAGCTGGTTCGGCTATCTGATGACGATCCGCGATGGCTCGCCGCTCAAGCGCCGCGACATCGTGCGATCACTCGAAGATCACAAGATTGGAACGCGTCTGCTCTTTGCGGGCAACCTCGCTCGCCAGCCAGCGTTCGCCGATGTGGCCTTCCGTGTGCATGGCGATCTGAAGCATACCGACAAGATCATGAACGATGCGTTCTGGGTCGGCGTCTGGCCGGGCATCGATGAGCCGCGGCGGGCGTACATGATTGAAACGCTGGGTGCGGTGGTGAAGAAGTGCCTGAGTGCCTGAGTGCCGAAGTGCCGAAGGCACGTTGTTGAGTAGCCGGCTGCGAGCGAGCGCTTCGCTCGCGAAGCTGCCGGTCCGGGTCGCCGCGAGATCTCAGCCCTGAAAGGGCTGCGTTGGTGACGGGCCGGAATCACTGGCACCTACTGAAAACCATCGGCCAACCCGCGACGAAGCGTTTCGTCGCGATGGACACAATCCCCCCCTTCACTGCCCTATTGCACTTCGGAACTCCTGCACTTTGGAACTTGGGCACTTTGGAACTTCGGAACTTCCCCCACTCCCCCACTACTATCGCCCCATGACACAACCCGGCCTTCAGGCAGTCATTCTCGCAGGCGGCATGGGCACGCGGCTCTCGGAAGAGACCGACCGCATCCCCAAGCCCATGGTGCAGATCGGCGGCAAGCCGATCCTCTGGCACATCATGAAGCTCTACAGCGCGCACGGCGTGAACGACTTCGTGATCTGCCTTGGGTACAAGTCGTACGTGATCAAGGAGTACTTCCACAACTACTTCCTGCACGGATGCGATGTGACGTTCGACCTCCAGAGCCGCTCGATGCAGGTGCACAACAACCAGTGCGAGCCTTGGCGCGTCACGCTCATCGACACCGGCCTTGAGACCATGACCGGCGGACGCCTCAAACGGATCAAGCCCTATGTGAAGGGCACCTTCTGCATGACCTACGGCGACGGACTCAGCGATGTGGACATCAGCGCGTCCATCGCCTTCCACAAGAAGCACGGCCGCCTCGCCACCGTCACCGCGATCAACCCGCCCGGTCGTTTCGGTGTGCTCGACATCGCCGAGCGCAAGGTCAACGTCATTCGCGAGAAGCCCGACCGGGGCGACGCCTGGATCAACGGCGGCTTCTTCGTCCTCGAACCCGCAGCACTCGACACCGTCCCCCACGACCAGATGCCCTGGGAACGCGAGCCCATGGAAACACTCGCCTCCCGCGGCGAACTCATGGCCTTCGAACACGAAGGCTTCTGGCAACCCATGGACACCCTGCGCGAAAAGATGCTCCTTGAAGACCTCTGGGACAGCGGCAAGGCTCCGTGGAAGAAGTGGCAGGATTGACGTGGCATTGCTCTCTGAGCAATGTTCTTCAGTCGCATTGCTCTCTGAGCAATGCCAGTGCCGGAGCCAGACCGCCGACATGGCTCGGAGAGCCATGGGACCGGGGAACACGGCTCGGAGAGCCGTGCCACGGGATACGCTATGGCTCCCACCATGAATCGATTCCCCATCACCCCCGAGTTCTGGAGTACTCAGCGCGTGTTGCTGACCGGTCATACCGGCTTCAAGGGCTCATGGCTCACCCTCTGGCTGCATCGACTGGGAGCAACGGTCCGGGGCATTTCGCTCGCTGAACCCTCAAGCCAGCCGAGCATGTTCACGCACCTTGACCTCGCGGCAGTCTGCGACCACCGCGCGTGCGATATCCGCGATGGCGAGGGCCTCACACCGCTCATCCGCGACTTTGCCCCCACCATTGTCATTCATATGGCGGCGCAGGCACTGGTGCGCAAGAGTTACCGCGAACCCGTGGCCACCTTTGCGACCAATGCGATGGGGACTGCGAATGTGCTGGAGGCCTGCCGCGGCATTGCGTCGCTTCGGAGCGTGGTGATAGTGACCACCGACAAGTGCTACGAGAATCGCGAGTGGGTCTACCCGTATCGCGAAGTGGATCCGTTGGGCGGGCATGACCCGTACAGCGCCAGCAAAGCCGCGGCGGAGATCGTGACCGGTTCCTACCGCCGCTCCTACTTCCACGAAGGTGCCGCGGCGATTGCCAGCGCCCGCGCTGGCAACGTCATTGGCGGCGGCGACTGGAGCGAAGATCGTCTGATCGTCGATGCGGCCCGGGCGTTTGGAGCTGGTAAGCCGATGACGGTGCGGAACATCGCCGCGGTGCGGCCGTGGCAGCATGTGCTCGAACCCTTGAGCGGCTACCTCACGCTGGCCCGCGCTCTGGTCGAGCGTGGCCGGAATCTCAGCCCGGCTTTTAACTTCGGCCCCCCTACCGAGCAGGTGCTCAGCGTGGGCACGATGGTGGATGCCTTCACCAAGGCCTGGGGCCAGGGCGCGACGTGGAAGCATGACCCACCGGCCGTTGCTCCGCACGAGGCCGGACTGCTGATGCTCGACCCTTCGCTCGCGCAGCACGAGTTGGGATGGCTGCCACGATGGCGGAGCCAGGAGACGATCGCCGCGACGGTCGAGTGGTATAAGGCGTTCTACGCGGGCGGGTCGGGCGAAGCGCTGCGTGCGTTGTCGCTGGGGCAGATCGGGCGATATTGTGGGGAGGAAGTGCCAAAGTTCCGAAGTTCCTGAGTACGCACTTCGGAACTTTGGAACTTCGGAACTTCTCCTGCCCTCCCATGCCCACCACCAACAACAACCACCCTCAGCGTCTGCTCGTGACGGGCGCCTCAGGCTACATCGGCCATCATGTCTGTCGGCTGCTGCGCTCGCGGGGCGTTGAGGTGCATGCGTTGTGCCGCGAGGGGTCGGATCTTCGGGGGCTGGAGGTGCATCGGCATGAGTCGGATGGTTCGCTCGCCTCGGTGAATGCGGTCTTTGCCGAAGCACACCCGACGGGTGTCATTCATCTGGCTTCGATGATCAAGCCTGATCCGGCACCACACGAAGTCGCGGCGATGATCGAAGCGAACATCACGTTCGGGTCACATCTGATCGAAGCGATGGTTCGCCATGGGTGCCCAAGTTTTGTGAATGCGGGGACGTACTTTGAGTTCGACGCGGCGGGGAACTACTGCCCGGCCTCGCTCTACGCCGCGAGCAAGCGGGCTTTTGCCGATCTGCTCGAAGAAGCCTGTCTGCACCGGGGCATCGGTGGCATCACGCTGATCATCTTCGATGTCTATGGCCCGGCGGACTGGCGCGGGAAGCTGTTGCCGGCACTGATCGCCGCGTCGAAGACCAGTACACCCGTGAAGATGTCACCGGGCGAGCAGTTGCTTGATCTGGTGCATGTGGAGGATGTGGCCCGTGCCTTTGAGATCGCAGCTCGCCAGACGCGCGTGGGTCGGCACGAACGCTTCGGCATCGATTCCGGACATCGCCAGTCGCTGCGAGCGGTCGTGGAAACGCTGGAGGCTGGGCTAGGTCGGGCCATTCCGGCGCAGTTCGGGGCACTGGCGTACCGGAGCAATCAGATCATGTCGCCGGTCGCAAATCTGCCGCGGCTTTCGGGGTGGAGCGGCCGGCCGTTTCAGGCATCGGTCGTGAGCACACTGGAGTGAACCGACGCGGCTTGCTGGGGCTTTGCCGCGGCGGCGGTGCCACAGGTCTCCATGATCATCACCTCGGTCGAACCCTTGAGGTGCTGGTAAATGCGTGCGAGATACTCGCCGATGATGCCAAGGAAGAGGCCATTCATGCCCATGCCAAGCAGGATGAGCACCACGGTGGTAGTGAAGCCCGCGGGCCATTCCTGATGGAAGAAGAGCCGCGAGACTCCGTATCCCACGATCATGAGAATGGTCGCAGCGCACAGCGCAAGGCCGGCGAAAGTGGCCAGACGCAGCGGCACCACTGAATGACTCAGCGTGGCATCGAGCGCGAGCGAGCAGAGGCGCCAGAAGTTGAACTTGCTGACGCCGTGGAGGCGAGGGTTGCGGTCGTAGGGAATCCCGGTCTGATTGAATCCGAAGTTGGCGATGCGGCCCCGGATGTACAGGTGCGGGTCGTTGACCTTGCGGAGTTCCTCGATGATGCGGCGATCGATGAGGCGGAAATCACCCACATCACGCGGCAACGTGTCTTCGCTGATCTGGTCGAGACCCCAGTAGAAGACGCGCCGGGCGAACTGAACGAGGGCAGGTTCCTGGCGCGAACGGCGAATGCCGTACACGACGTGATACCCCTGCTCCCACTTGGTCAGAAACTCGCCGACGATCTCAAGCGGGTCTTCAAGGTCACAGTCGAGCTGCACCGCGGCATCACCCCGGGCCGCCATGTAGTTGGCGAAGATGGACCGCTGATAGCCAAAGTTGCGGGAGAAACGGATGCCGCGCACGCGGGGGTCCGCCGCGGCGAGCCGGCGGATCTTCTCGAACGTCGCATCGGTGGAGTGGTTGTCGGTGACAATCCACTCCCAGTCGTAGCCAGGGGCCTTGGTCTCGAAGAACGTGCGGATGGCGTCATAGCACATCTGCACATTGTCCTGCTCGTTGTAGGCGGGCGTGCAGATGCTCACCAGCCGCCGACGCGGCGAGGGCTCAACGATGGAATGGTCCGGACGGGTCAGCATGATTACAGGGGAGAGTGTATCGGGCCAAGACCGGCGACAGCGGTGGTTATTGAACCTTGTGGCATTGCTCTTAAGAGCAATGCCAGTGCTGCGAACCAAGCCGCCGACATGGCTCGGCGTGGCATTGCTCTCTGAGCAATGTTCTTCGGTCGCATTGCTCTCCGAGCAATGCCAGTGCTGCGAACCAGACCGCCGACATGGCTCGGAGTGCCATGGGACTGGGGAACACGGCTCGGAGAGCCGTGCCACGCTTCCCGAGCAATGCCAGTGCTGCGAACCAGACCGCCGACATGGCTCGGAGAGCCATGGGACCGGGGAACACGGCTCGGAGAGCCGTGCCACTTGAAGAACACGGCTCGGAGAGCCGTGCCACGCCGTGCCACGTGTCAGCGATTCTGAGGCAGACCCGCGCTCCAGATTTCGAGCGTGGCACTGAACTGGTCCCGCGGCTCAATCGTGGAGGCGACCGCAACGCACGCGGCTCGCAGCGAGGTGGAGATCTGGCCTGGCTGAATCGACTGCATGAGCTCAAGCAGTGCCTGATCGGCCTGTGCGTTGTTGCCGCCCAGCACACTGGCCAGCGCCATGCGCAGCGACGACTCATTACGGTCCCGACGCGGTGCCGACTTGTTCTGCGCCATCGCGGCATCGATCCGCTGGAGCATCGTGAGCCCCTCGCCCGCGGCACCCGACTGCGCCAGCATCAGCCCTACATGACCGGTCGCATCGATCACATCGGGATGATCGGCCCCCAGGATCTTCTCGAGACTGGCGAGCACATCCGCCGCGGTGCGGGCCGCGGCGGCACGGTTGACCACATCGCCCGCCGCGGCGAACTGGGCGCGGGCGAGCGCAAGCCGCGAGAGATTCACGAAGTGGTGGTTCGCATTGAGCTTGGCAAGTCTCGTCTCGAGCGCGGCGTTGACCAGGTCGATGGCCTGCTGAGGCTTGCCGTTGTCGATGAGGAAGAGCGCGAGATTGTTCTGCGCGGTGGCGATGGTGAGATCGCCCGCCGGCTTGATGGCCTGGATCATGGCCAGCGCTTCGCGGAAGTGAGCTTCGGCGCGATCGGTCTGTCCCAGCAGCACCTCAACCTTGGCCAGGTTGTTGATGCTCGCCGCCACATCCTCGTGGCTGTTGCCCAGCAGCTTGCGGCGCATGTCCAGCGCCTGCTTGTAGTAGGTCGCAGCCTCCTGCACCTGATCGAGCTTGAGCTTGCACGCCGCCAGGTGCGTGAAACTCATCGCAATGTCGACATGCTCATTGCCCAGCAGCTTCTGACGGATCGCCAGCGAGTGCTGATAGTGAACGACCGCCTCCTCGTACTTGCCGCTCCACCACAACGCCGCGGCGTACTGATGCAGCGAATCGGCCAGGCCCAGGTCCTCCTTGCCACCCAGCCTCTGACGCAGCTCAATCACGCGGCTCTGATGCTCGACCGACTTGGCATACCGGCCCAGACCCTGATAACCCGCCGCGATGATCTCGCGGAAGTCCGCCTCCGTCGCTTCCATCTGCGGGGGCTTCTCCACCACCTGGCGAGAAGCATTGTCGAGCAGCAGTTCAACGTCGACCAGGCCCTGCTTCTGCGAGTTGGGCCGCATGCTGCCGAAGAAGGTCTTGATGAGCGAGAAGTTGTCCTTGGCAGCGCGGAGATTGCGCTCGGCCTCGATCAGCGCGGCATTGGCACGCGCACTCTCACGCAGAATGCGGGCAATCAGCACCACCGATGTCGAAACCAGAATCAACGTGGACGCCGCGATGACCGTGGCCACCGCGCGATTGCGCTTCACCCAGCGGGTCAGTCGGCCCGCAACACCGATCTGCCGGGCAACGATCGGTTC
Source organism: Phycisphaerales bacterium (assembly GCA_044371005.1). Taxonomy (GTDB): domain Bacteria; phylum Planctomycetota; class Phycisphaerae; order Phycisphaerales; family UBA1924; genus UBA2402. Next base: position 7,068 of record JBILUL010000069.1, read on the forward strand.
GCTGCGCAGGAATCGACCGATGTCCGCGGCGAGATCCGCCGCGGATCCGTAGCGCCGAGCCCGGTCCTTCTCCAGCGCCTTGAGAATGATCGTGTCAAGATCGCCCTTGAGCTCGCGGCGGAGCGATGAGGGAACCACCGGCGGGTCCTCACGGATGATCATCACCGCGGCAAAGAGCGCGGTGCCATCGAGCGCGTGCGGCAACGCCCCGGTGAGCAACTCAAAGAGAATCACACCCAGCGCGTAGACGTCGGCCCGCACATCGATGTCGGCCGAATCCTGTCCGCACTGCTCGGGGGACATGTACTGGAGCGTGCCCACCAGCTGCCCGGCCTTGGTGCTGTGCTCGTTGGCGCCCGGCTCATCCTTGCCTTCCTCGTTGGCACGGGCCACGCCGAAGTCGATGATCTTGGGATGACCCGAAGTATCGATCAGGATGTTTGCGGGCTTGAGGTCGCGGTGAATGACGCCGCGTTGGTGGCCGTGCTGCACGGCATCGCAGATCGCTATGAAGAGTTCGAGCCGCGCCGTCAACGTCAGACCGCAGGCCGTCGCATACTCCGTCAGCGTCTTGGCATCGGGAATGAACTCCATCGCAAAGTACGGCATCGCCGCACCGGTGATGGGTTCGCTGTGTGTGCCCGCCTCATAGACCTGCGCGATGGAGGGGTGGCGAAGACGCGCCAGCAACTGGCTCTCGTACTCAAAGCGTCGGCTTGCCTGCGGGCTGGCGATGGCGCCACGCATGACCTTGAGGGCCACGGTGCGGCGGGGGTTGTCCTGCTCGGCCTCGTAGACGGCACCCATGCCGCCTGCGCCGATGAGCCGCGTGATGCGGTAATGGCCCACGCGATCGGGAAGTCCGGTTGAGCCAACGCCCGGAATCGAAATGCCATCGTGCGAAACGATCGTCTGGTCGAATGCCGCGGCTTCGGATGAGGCGCTGCCGCTGAGCACCACCTGCCCCGAAGGCGGAATGCTCGGGTTGGCAGACGAAGCGGGGGTCGCGGTGCCGGGCAAGCTGATACCCGTCGCCGACACGAAGGTCGCCGCGGAGGTGACGGAGTGATCGTGCCCCTTCTTCTTCACTGCGGACTGATTCCTGCGTACCTCCAGCAATCCCGGGTGCGAGTTCGACATTTGGACTTGAGAGAGACGTGCGCGAACGCCTCATGCGCACGAAGCAGGAGCATACGGGGCCAAAGGACGCAGATTCATCGAGGCCATGCCGCGGCGTGGCGGAATTGTCACCCCCGCGGCCCCCCGCGGCCCCCCGCTCCCGCCCTCAACCCACCCTGAACAGCCTGCTCAGCAACATCGGCCAGCAGATTACCGGGCGTTCGCGTCAGAGCGCTTTGGCGATCGCCGCGGCGAGGGTGGCACCGGCCTGGCCATCGAGCTTGCCAGGTGCCCAGCCAATCCCCAGCCCCTTCCCATCCGCGGCTTTGGGGATGATGTGGAAATGGACATGGAAGACAGCCTGATGAGCCCCCGGGCCGTTGTTCTGGAGCAGGTTGAACTCGGTGGTGCCGGTCGCGGCGAGGACGGCTCGGGCGATCCGGGGCAGGACCCGTCCAACGGCCGCCGCGGCGTCGTCGCTGAGCTTGTCGAGGGTCGCCGCGGCTTCCTTGGGGATCACCAGGGTGTGACCGGGGCTGAGGGGGAAGATGTCCAGAAAGGCAAGGACGTGGGCGTCCTCGTAAACCTTGTGACAGGGAATCTCGCCTCGGATGATTTTGGAGAAGATGGTCTCGGCCATGTCCCAAGCGTAGCGGCGGCGAAAAGGGGGGCGGAGGCCGCAGGACGGGGAGGGATTGGCGGGCCGGGGGCTGGAAGGGGTCGTTACAATGGCGGCGTGACCCAAGCTGTACCGGCCGCTGGCCGACCCATCCGTGTGCTGCCGACGCTCGTGGCGAACCAGATCGCCGCGGGCGAGGTGGTGGAACGCCCGGCGAGCGTGGTGAAGGAGTTGACCGAGAACGCACTGGATGCGGATGCGACACGCATCACCCTCGAGCTTGAGCAAGGTGGCGTTGAACTCATCCGCATCACCGATGATGGCTCGGGGATTGCCGAGGATCAGTTGCACCTGGCCCTGGCACCGCATGCCACCAGCAAGATCAGCGACACTTCAGACCTTGACCGGATTGCGACCCTGGGCTTCCGGGGCGAGGCGCTGGCATCGATTGCAAGCGTGTCGCGCCTGAGTCTGCGCAGCCGCACCGCGGCGATGGCGGGCGCGGCGGTGGTTGAAGTCGAGGGGGCCACGGTCGCCAGCCCCAGGCCCGCGGCGGGCGCGATCGGCACGTGCGTCACGGTTCGCAATCTCTTCTTCAACACTCCTGCACGGCGCAAGTTCCTGCGGACCGTTGGGACGGAGCAGGAGCGAGCGCTGGATGCCTTCAAGCACATCGTGCTGTCGCACCCGGGTGTCGGGTTCACGGCGATTGCTGATGGCAAGACGGTGATTGATGTGCCACCGAATCAGACGCCTCGTGAGCGGGCGCTGGCGGTGCTGGGGAAGGATCTTTCGACGCAGTTGCTTGATGTGCATGCGGATGAGTTCGACGACAGCCGCGGCGTGGCGTTGTGGGGCCTTGCCGGATTGCCATCGATTGCGCGTGGCAGCAACAAGCATCAGTACATCTTCGTGAATGGGCGGCCGATCCGCGACCGGACGATTCAGCATGCAGCCGCGGAGGCGTATCGGGGTCTGATCGAGCCGACGCGCTACCCGACGGTGCTGCTGATGCTCGAGCTCTCGGCTTCGGGCGTTGATGTGAATGTGCATCCGCAGAAGTCGGAAGTGCGCTTCCGCGACAGTTCGCTGATTCACTCGGTGGTGCTGCGGGCGCTGCGAGAGTCGCTCAAGAAGGCGGATCTGACGCCGGCGTATTCGATGATCGCCGCGAACCAGCAGCGTCAGGGAATGCTGCAGGGCCCGATGGATGTGGCGATGCCGACGGAGCTCCCGGGTGCGGGTGTTTCACCCTTCGGCGGTGCGGGGGGCTGGTCGGGTGATTCGCCAGCATCGCGGGGCGAATCGCCCGATGTGGCGATCTCGAACTTCGTCGAGCATTTCCGTTCACCGCCGGCTTCGGTGCAGCAGCCGATGCGGTTTGACTATGACGCGGTGAAGACGGCGGTGCAGAAGGCAGATGAGGCGGCGCTGATAGACAATCGTCCGGCCTCGCGTGTGCTGCAGGTACACAACTCGTATCTGGTGACGCAGGATGAGCAGGGTGTGGTGATCATCGATCAGCATGCGCTGCATGAGCGGGTGATGTTCGAGTACCTGCTGGGGCGGGTGATGACCAATGGCCTGCAGAAGCAGCAGCTCCTGGCGCCCGCGGTGGTGAGTGCCACCAGTTCGCAGATGGACCTGCTCCCAAAGCTTGAGCCGCTCTTTCAGCGCATCGGCATTGAGGCCACGCCAAGCGGACCTTCGACGTTGAGCGTGCACGCGTTCCCGAGTTTTCTGTTTGATCGGGGCGTTGATCCGGTGGAGTTCATGCAGGAGCTCTTCGATCGCGCGGAGAACACACCGCTGCTCAATGACCTGAAGCGCGGCGGCGAGCAGGCGATGCGCGATGTGCTGGACATGATGAGCTGCAAGGCGGCCGTGAAGGCGGGCGACCGGATGAGCGACATCGAGCTGGATGAACTGGTGCGTCTGCGTCAGGAAGTCGAGCGTTCAAGCAACTGTCCGCACGGACGGCCCACGAGCATTCGCCTCACCATCCGCGAGCTAGAGAAGCTCTTCGGGCGTTCCTGAAAACAAAGCGAGGCGCACGACCGTGAATCGGTGGTGCGCCTCGTCGTTGATTCGTGCTGCTTTTTGGCGGTCTCAGTGATGAGGGTCTTCGGAGACGGTAGCCGTCGCCGTGCCGCTTTCGATATCGCGCTGGTTCATTGCGGTGATGAGTTCCTGCTGCCAGGGGTGTTCGCCCATGAACTCGACCTTGCCGGTGGCGATGTCGTAGATGCCGCCGATGACCTTGATCTCGCCCTTGCTCACCATCTCGCGGACGACGGGGCTGTTGCGGTAGAGGTCAAAGACGGTCTGCCAGACGTTCTCGCGCACGGCGAGCGCGGCGATTTCCTTCTCATCGGCATTGGGGTTGAAGCGGCGGGCACGTTCGACGGCGGGTTCGATGCCGGCGACCAGCTCAGCGACCTTGCCGTGGAGTTTGGCTTTGGAAGCTGCCGCGGCGACCGCGCCGCACTTGGTGTGGCCCATCACGAGCAGCAATGGCGTCTTGAGGTGTTCAACGCCGTATTCAACGGTGCCGGTTTCGCTGCCGCCGGCGCGATTGCCCGCGACGCGCACGACGAACAGATCACCCACGCCCTGATCGAAGACGCGCTCGACGGGAATGCGCGAGTCGGAGCAGGTGATGATGGTGACCTGGGGCTTCTGGCCGTTGGTCGCAGTCTCTTCGAGGCGACTGGGTTCGGTGTGGGGCGCAGTGGACTTGCCTTCGACCCAGCGTTCATTGCCTTCGCGGAGCATGACGAAGGCCTGCTCTGCAGCGTTGCCGCTGGGTGCGGCGTGTTCATTCGAATCGGCGTGCGCGGCCGGAGCGTGCGCATCGGGCGTGGCGGCGTCGGCGTGGGGGTCGGCATGCGGATCGGCGTGTGCGTCGCTCTTTCCGGTGGCCTTGGGTGTGCCCTTGGTGTCATCGTACTTGGGAAGGCTGATGATGGGCTTGGCCGGTGGTTTGGCGGCGGGCTTCGCCGCGGGCTTGCCGGTGGCGGGCGCCTTCGCTGGCGGAGTGTGGTCCGCGGGTGCGTGGGGGTCGTTCGCTGGCGGGTTGGCGACGGCGACCGCCACGGTGATTCCCAGGATGGTGCCGGCAACGAGCAGAATGGTCTTGATGTGAACGTTCATCGTCAGGAATCCCTCGCGTGGGGTGTGTGTCGCCCGCGCAGTGCGGACGAGATTCCTATCGGAGCATGGAGGCCCCGGGATGATGCCGCGGCGATGGGTCCGAGCGACTTTCCCCGGTTCAGGCAACTATGGTTGGGCATGGCACATCCCCTGCGACCACCCACTCCTCGCGTTGCACTCGAGACCACGCTCCTGCTCCATGGTGTTCCAAAGGGTGAGGGCGAGCGGTTGGCTCACGAACTGGTGGCCATCATTGAGAAGGAGGGTGCCGCGGGTGACATCGCGGGCATCGTCAGCGGGCAACCCATCGTCGGGCTCTCGCCCGAGCAGCTTCGCATGTTGCTCGATGCTCCCAAGGTGCCCAAGGCCAACACGGCGAATCTGGGCGTGTTCATGCATCGGGGCGAGCACGCCGCGACGACGGTGAGCACAACGATGGAACTCGCCGCCGCGGCGGGCGTGCGGCTCTTTGCCACCGGCGGCCTTGGCGGCGTGCACCAGGGCTACGGCACCTACCTTGACATCAGTGCCGATCTCGCAGCATTCACGCGCTTCCCGGTGGGCGTGGTGACCAGCGGGGTCAAGAGCATTCTGGATGTGGTCGCGACGCGCGAAGCACTCGAAACGCTGGGCATCACGGTGGTGGGCTTCCGGACCGATCGCTTCCCGGCCTTCTATCTTCGCGAGAGCGAGGCGGGTGTTGATGTCAGATTCGACAGTGAAGACCTGCTCGCGGGGTTCATCGCCAAGGAACTCAAACGCACCGGGCGGGGCATCGTGATTGCCAACCCCATTCCTGCCGAACACGAGTTGCCACGCGCCGAATGGGAGTCCTGGCTCGCGCAGGCACGCAAGGCCGTGGAAGCCACCGCCGCCGCAGGACGCGATATCACACCCGCGCTGCTGGGACAACTGCACGCAATCTCCGGAGGCAGAACCCTCAAGGCCAACATCGAACTTGTCAAGAGCAACGCCCGGCTTGCCGGAGCACTCGCGGCACGCATGCCCCGTTGACCACCATCACCACCGTCAACTGCGGGAACCAACCAAGGCCAGCGCGACATTGGCGAGGTTGAAGGCGATGTGCATGCCGATGGCCACCGAGAGTTTTCCGGTGCGTTCGAAGGCCAGGCCGATGGCAACGCTCAGCCCGAACAGCGCGACCGCGGCATACCACGGAACGCCCGTTCCCGGTGAGAGGTGGGCCGCCGCGAAGATGATGGACGTCATGCCCACACTCACCCAGACGCGACGAGTTGCACTGAGAATCGCTGATTGCAGCATGCCCCGATAGATGATCTCCTCTTGAATCGGCGCGGCCACGACGGCCAGAAACACCTGCGCGAGCACCCAGGGATCGCGTGGGTTGTCCACGAGCGATTGAAGCGTGGCGTGGGCGAGAGGCTCGGGACGCGCGCCTCCGGCGAGCATGTGGGCCCCCACCGCCGCGGCTCCGATGCACGCAACGACGGGCCAGGCGACCACCATCGCCAGCATTCCCTGCAGGAACGACTTGAAGCTCACGGAAAGGCCGCAGGCTGGTGCCGAGGCATGAAGCAGGTAGGTGAGGAGGATGCCCACCGTCAGTCCCGCGCCATATCCGGAGGCGTACGCGATGGTCTGATTCTGCACCGAGTGTGAGTTGAGCAGGCCACCGCTGGGAACCAGACCCGAGACGATGCCGACGGTGGCGCCCGCAGCAAGCCAGACGATGAGTCCGGAGACAAACCAGATGGCCGGATTGTGGGCTCCGACATCGCGGCGCGGCTGCGTGAGTGCGCGGGCGGAGAAAAACCCGCCGCGCCAGAGCAGCGTGATGACGACGAGGAATCCGGCGACGTTGGCGAGCAGATAGGGGTCTGATCGCAGGAGGTCGGAGAGTGCCTGGTTGGAAGAGGCCAGAATGATGGGAGTAGTGGCTGCGTGCGGGCGTTGGGTCGCCATCAGGGCAACAATCCCCGCCGCAGCGAGGAGCAAGAACCACGCTGCTCTCACCCGCAGAATCCCCTGGCCAGCCAAGGAACGACCCATGAGCATCACGCTTGAACAGATTGTGGAGCACAAGCGCGAGTCCATGCAATGGCGCAAGCAGTTTCTGACGCTGGGGGCGGTGCGGGCGATGGCGGCGGACCAGCCGCCGCCGCGTGCGTTCGTGGAACCGCTGGCGCGGGGCCTCCGTCCCACGCGGATCATCGCCGAGGTGAAGCGCAAGAGCCCATCGGCGGGATTGCTGCGGCCTGAGTATGAGGGCGAGTCGTTCGCGCCGGAATCCATCGCGGGAGCGTATGAGCAGGCGGGAGCCGCGGCGATCTCCTGCCTCACCGACGAAGAGTTCTTCGCCGGGCACCTCTCCTTCATCGCCCGCATCAAGGAACAGGTCGCCCTGCCGGTGCTTCGCAAGGATTTCATCATCGATGCCTGGCAGCTCTACGAGAGCCGGGCCGCCCAGGCCGATGCCGTGCTGCTGATGGCCGAGTGCCTCGAAGGACGCCTGCTCGATGACCTGGCCTCCCTCGCGGCAAGTCTGGGTCTGGGCGTGCTGCTCGAGATTCATGACGAGGCGAACCTCGAGCGGGCCATGCGCGTGGTGACCAGACTGAACGAAGACCAACCACAGGCGCTGCTGGGGGTGAATAACCGTGACCTCTCGACGATGAAGGTCGATCTGGGCCACACTGCAGCACTCGCGCCCCGCGTTGCGGATCGCTCGATGATGGTCAGCGAGTCAGGAATCCGGACAGCCGATGATCTCGCACGGTTGCGAGAATCAGGCGTTTGCATCGCACTGGTGGGCGAACACCTGATGAAGCAGCCCGATCCGGGGGCTGCGCTGCGTCTGCTGCTGGATGGTTGAGCACTGACCGGCTGAACGGGATTGGTTCGGGAATCGCCACAGGGCGGCTCCCGGCAGGGTGTGGGTGGGAGAAGCCCCTACCTTTTGTGCATCGGGCTCATCTGCGATGAGGCCGCGACGGGTTCACTGGAGTCTGCAATGCAAGAGATGCGTCGAAATCGGCGGGGTGGCACGGGCGGATGGCTTGGAAGCCCCGCGGCGCTGCTGGTACATGCCCTCGTGCTTGCGCAGGGCAGCGCGCTGGTGGGCATTGCCAATGCACAGGAAGCGGAGAAGGCTGAGCCGGTGAAGGACTCGGGGGCGAATCCTTCGGCGCAGCCAGTGACTGACGACAAGACCGCACCGCCGGCACCTGCCGCGTCGAGGACTGCTGCGACAAATGAGAAGCCTGGCTCAGAGTACTTTGTCAATGCGGCCGCGGCGCTGAAGAAGGCACAAGCGATCACCTACCGCGTGAAGTATCATGCGACGGGCCAGATGGAGCAATACTCGGCGAATGTCGAAGCGCAGGTGCGGATGCTGCGCGATCCGAGTGCTTCGGGGCAGACCAACGGCTGGATGGTGCGATCGACTGGTTCTGGCATTCCCAAGCCGGGCGGAGAACGCATGGAGTTTGATGCCGCGTGGATGGGCTCGCCCATTGAGTTTGTCTCGCACGCCGACAAGAAGGTGATCGAACGGCGCAGCTCGCGCGAAGCCAAGAGCCCGGCGTATGCGATCGCCAACTCTGCCCGCATGCAGGAGATGTTCGCAGCGCGCCCTTTCTCCCGTGAACTGGCGCCCGCCGCGGACTTCAACGTCCTCGACCAGCAGACCATCGGCGGCGTGAAATGTGATGTGGTGGAAGTCACCTTCGGCGAGCGCAAAGGCAAGTCAGTCTGGGCCTTTGGCGCGGAGGATCATCTGCCCCGCCGCTTCGAAAGCGTGATCGACAACCAGATGATGAGCGGATCAACGATCACGGAGATTGAGGGACTCGAGTTCGAAGACTCCCGTCCCCCGAAACTCTCCAAGACGAGCCTGAGGGTGGACGTTCCCGAGGGGTACACCGAGGATCGCCCGGCCAAGCCGACACCTCCCAAGCCGGTCGTACCCGCAACGCCCGAGGACAAGAAGGCCGATGACGGGACGACCACGCTCAAGTCAGCAGAACCAGTTCCGATGGATCTGAAGGTTCCCGAGGCCGTCCCGACCGTGACCAAGGACGCCCCAGTGCCCGAATCTCGCATGGTGCCCGAAGTGCCTGCGCCGTCGGAAACGCCAGCACCGAAGGAGGCCCCGGCGACCCCTCCGGCCCTGGTTGATGGCCCCGACTTTGAGCTTCGCTCGTCGGCGGGCGGCAAAGTCTCGATGTCATCGTTCAAGGGTCAGATGGTGGTGATGGAGTTCGGTGCCTCGTGGTGCCTTGCCTGCCGCGATTCGCGTCCCGAACTCGACCAGTTGGCCCAGCAGAACGCGTCGCGGCCGGTCAAGTTCGTGGCGCTGTCGGTGCGAGACAAGTCGCCCGATGCCGCGATCGATCGGTTCAAGGATGGAAATCATCCCTACCCGCTGCTCGTGGAGGCTGATGCCACCGCAACCGCCTACCAGGTCAGGACCTTCCCCACCTACTACGTACTGGGCTTCAATCACGAAGTGGTGAAGGTCGAGGCAGGGTTCACCAAGACGCAGACGATGGCGAACATCTCCGCGGCAATCGAGCAGTACCTGGCCAGCCACCCCTCGCCCAGCACCGACAAACCCGCAGGGCAGTAAACCAGCCGACTCACCGCAGGGTCCTCCGCTCAGCCCCCGTATGCGGGCAAGGGTTCGCCGCGGCTGAGCATTGCGATGGCAACGGCAAGCACCAGCACGGCGATGGCACCCAGTGCGGGCGCGATCCAGCCACGCGCGAACGCACGCCTGCGCAGCAGGTGATGCATCACGCATATGACGATGGGGCCGCCGATGCCCCAGAGCAGTCCCGCGGTCTTCGGCGTATCGCCATAGGTCATGCCCTGCCCGAGCAGCGCACCAAGCCAGGCGAGCGTGACCGTCAAGGCGGGGCCAGCCAGCGTGAGCTTGGGGCGGGCGAGAGCGACCGCGAGAATCGCCAGAAGCGACATGGCGCACGCCGCGGCGAGTTGTGCGAGCTTGAGGTTGCCCGTCGCCACCAGCACCGCGGCAGTGCCCGCCGCGTACAGGCCCAGCGGAATCAGAATCGTGGGAGTGGTCTCACGCCAGGCGATCTGGCGGAGGATGATCCACGCACCCGCGGCGATGACCACCGCGAGTACGAGCCAGGCCGAAGCAAGGCTGGCAATGCCCGCCGCGGCGGCGAGCACCATGGCTCCGATGAGCGTCGATTTCCAGCTCGGTGACATCCATGCCAGTTCGATGGCGCCAAAGAGAAGGCCAGCCAGCAGGAGGAACGGAAGGCGATGCATCGCTTCGCGCGGCGGGAACGTGGGGACGCCCAGCATGAGGCTCTGCACCAGAAGCAGTATCAGCGCTGGAGCGAGGGTGGCGCTCGCGAGACGGCGCAGGCGATGCCGCGGCTGCGCGAAGCCTGGTTCGATGCCACTCGCACGCCACCAGACCGCTCCGGTTGCGAGCAAGGAGAGCATGAAGGGCAGGACGATGCCGACGAGCCCGAAAAGGAGTGCTGATTGCGGGTCCATGGGCCTGTGGTTCCAGATCGGGAAAAGCAAACTGGTGCTCGGGCGGAGCACCAGTTCGTTGAGGAGGGAGCACCGGCAAGGGCCGGTGTGAGATTACTTGCGCGCGCCTTCGAGGCCGATGTAGAGCGTGACATCTTCGCCCAGAGCCTTGGGCATGTAGTTCATGCCGTAGTCGGAGCGGTTGATGACCAGAACGGTTTCGATGCCGGCGACGGTGCCGCCGCGCATGCCGGGGCCTTCGCCGGTGGGCGTGACCTTGACGGTGACCGACTTGGTGACGCCGCGGAAGGTGAGATCGCCGGTGAACTCGATCTTGTCGCCGTCGATCTTCTTGGCGGACTTGCTCTTGAAGGTGATGGAGGGGAACTCCTTGACGGAGAAGAAGTCCTGGCTCTTGATGTGCTTGTCGCGATCGGCGCTGTTGCTGTCGACGCTGTCGGCATCGACGGTGATGTCGAGCGAGCTGGCATCGCCATCGAGCTTGAAGGAACCGGCGACCTTGTTGAAGCGGCCGTAGAAGTACGAGACGTTGAGGTGCTTGATGCGGAAGATCACGCTGCTGTGCATCGCATCGACTGCGAAGGGCTCAGCAGCCGCGGCGGGAGCGGCAGCGGGCGCGGCAGCAACTGCTTCACCTGCGCCACCCATGAAGGCCAGACCGGCAATACCAACCAACGAAGCCGCGGCGACGACACATACAGGACAAGTACGCATGAACAAGGCACTCCTCTTTTTGGATCCTGAACCACCAGCCCATACTCCCCATCCGACGGCGGGTTCGTCGCCTCGGTGGGTCAGATTCGGACACAGGCCCGAATAGTTGTTACAACAGTATTTGAGATCTTGTTCTTCGTCAAGACGATTTGCAAGCAAGATCTGGTGAAGATGGGACCTATGGCGGCGTGAAAGGTTCCGAATACCGAACTTTGCACGAACCGTCTTGCGATCGCTGTGGGGTGTGGACGGGTGCCCCCTGAATCGATGGCTGTTTCGGGAGGGAGACGTCTGGTGAAATGTCGGGGAACCCGATGCTCCTCGCGACCGTATCGGCCGATCTGTAGAGAAGGACGCATTCGGCGATGGCGCGGAGCGTTCGTACTGGAAGAGATTGAGTGTGGGCTGGCGTTCGTCCGGTCCTGACAGATACCCGATTGCAGAGGAAGATGTGGAACTGACGTGTGGCCCGCCGCGGGTGCGGGGGCTGTGCGTGGCATTTGAGGAAAGAAGGATCACATGCGGTGTGGAACGGCAATGAGAATCGTGGCGGCGTTGATGTCGCTTTCAGCGGCGGCGTGGGGCAAATCGTCTGATGTGGACGGTGCCTGGACGCTGATGGACGTGATGCCGCAGGCGGTGCAGGCGCAGGAAGCCTGGATTCGCCCTCAGACATTCAAGGCCGTGCAGCTGGATGATCAGGAGATGCGTCGTGTGCTGGCGAATGTCCCGATGGAGACATTCCCCTTCCCGCCCGATGAGGGCGTCCTCTTCCGCCTCCCCCACCCCGATGGCGGTTTTGCGACCTTCCGTCTGGTGGAGTCGCCGGTGATGGAGCCTGGGCTGATGGCTCAGTTCCCGGAGATCAAGACGTACCGGGGTCAGGGTGTGGATGATCCGGCGGCGAATGTGCGGCTGGACATGACGCCGCAGGGCTTTCACGCGATGGTGCTCAGCCCTGAAGGCGATTACTTCATCGACCCGTACTCCAAGGGCGATGTGAACCACTACGCGGTGTATTACAAGCGCAACTACATGCGCATGCCATTCCACGAGTTCACCTGCCACACCACGGGTGAGTTCCCGATGTCGGAAGTTGGCTATTCGGAGCGCAACAGCGGCGGCACGCTCAAGACGTACCGCACCGCGGTTGCCGCGACCGGCGAATACACCGCCTTCCATGGCGGCACAGTGGCACTGGCTCAGGCGGCGATTGTCACGGCGATCAACCGCGTGACGGCGGTCTATGAGCGAGAGGTGTGCATCCGCCTGGTGCTCGTGGCGAACAACTCGAACATCGTCTACACCAATGCCGCGACTGACCCGTACACCAACAACAACGGCGGGACGATGCTGGGCCAGAACCAGACCAACATCACGTCGGTGATCGGTTCGGCCAACTACGACATCGGGCATGTCTTCTCCACCGGCGGCGGCGGCGTGGCTCAGCTGGGCTGCGTCTGCACCTCGGGCAGCAAGGCACGCGGCGTGACGGGCAGCGGTTCGCCCATCAACGATCCCTTCACCATTGACTACGTCGCGCACGAGATGGGCCATCAGTTCGGCGCGAACCACACGTTCAACGGCACCGGCGGCTCGTGCGCCGGCAATCGTGCCGCGTCCGCGGCGTACGAGCCCGGCAGCGCCTCGACGATCATGGGCTATGCGGGCATCTGCGGCGCGAACGATAACCTTCAGAGCAACTCGGACGCGATCTTCCACCATCAGAGCTACGCGGAAATCCGGGCATTCGTTGCGTCGGGCGGTTCGTGCGGCGCCAACAGCGCGACGGGCAACACGGTGCCGACGGTGGCGGGCGGCGCCGACTACACGATTCCCAAGGGCACGGCCTTCACGCTGACGACCGCTTCCGCGGCGGATGCCAATGGTGACGCACTGACGTATTCTTGGGAACAGCGTGACCTTGGCGCGGCCCAGACGGCGGTCACCGCCGACAACGGGACGAGCCCGATCATGCGGTGCTGGAATGCCACCACCTCCAACTCACGAACCTTCCCCCGCTACACCGATGTGCTCGACGGCGGGCTGGTGATCGGTGAGCAGTATCCTGCGCTCGGTCGCACCTTCAAGACCCGCGTCAATGTTCGCGACAACCGCAGCGGCGGCGGCGGCGTGATCGAGGACGATGTGAATGTCACGATCATCAACACGACCGCAGCCTTCTCGGTGACGGCCCCCAACACCGGCGTGAGCTGGTCGGGAACACAGACGGTCACGTGGAACGTGTCCGGCACCAACGCCGCTCCGATCAACACTGCCAACGTGCGGATCCTGCTGTCCACTGACGGGGGCTCATCCTGGGCCTACACGCTCGCCGCGAGCACGCCCAACGACGGTTCAGAAGCGGTCACGCTCCCGAGCATCTCTTCCACCACGGCCCGCATCCGCGTCGAGGCGGTGGGCAACATCTACTTCGATGTGAGCAACGTGAACTTCACGCTGGTGGGCCCGCCGCCGCCAGCGACGCCCACGGGCGTCAGCGCGAGCCCCAACTCCATCTGCGGCTCGGCACCGGTGACCCTCACGGGTACGGTCGGGGCTGGCCAGGAACTCCTGTGGTACACGGGAAGCTGCGGCGGCACGCTGGTGGGCAGCGGCTCACCACTGAACGTCACGCCCGTCGCGACCACGACGTACTTTGCCCGTGCCCGCAACACGACTACCGGCGCGGTCAGCACCGCGTGCGCATCGGCCACGGTGACCCTGCTGGCCGGGTCTCCGGCCATTCCCACCAATGTCGCGGCCTCGGATGCAACCGCGTGCAGTGCGACGAGCGTCACGTGGAGTGCCGCGGCGGGCGCTTCGAGCTATCTTGTGTTCCGAAGTGTCACCAACGACTTCAATACAGCCACTCAGATCGGCACGCCCACAGCAAGCCCCTACAGCGATGCCACGGGCGTCCAGGGTCAGACCTACTTCTACTGGGTCAAGTCCGTGGGCGGCTGCGGAGCAAGCGGACCCAGCGCCAGTGATTCAGGTGCCCGGCGCAGTCCTCCCGCTGTTGTCGCCAACGTCGCAGCGACCGACGGCACCGCCGCGTGCGGAAGCGTGACTGTGACCTGGTCGACCGCAGCAGATGCCACGGGCTACCAGGTCTTCCGCAACAGCGTGAACGATCCGAACACGGCCACCCAGATCGGTGCAGCGGCTACGGGCACCTTCACCGATTCCCCGACCGCCAACACGACGTTCTACTACTGGGTCCGGGCGTCCAACCCGTGCGGAGCCAGCACACTGGGCACCGGCGATGCCGGCATCGCGCTGGCCACTCCTTCCGCTCCCACCAACATCAGCGCCACCGACAGCACCTCGTGCACAGGCATCGATCTGACCTGGACCACCGTGCCGGGAGCTGCCAGCTATCAGATCCTTCGCTCAACCACCAACAATCCTGCCAGCGCCGTGCAGATCGCAACATCCGCGACCAACGGGTTTACCGATGCCTCAGCGCTGGCTGCGACTCCCTACTTCTACTGGGTCAGCGCCTCCAACACCTGCGGCACCAGTGCACAGGGCGGCCCCGATGCAGGCGCACGACTGGGCCTGCCCGGCATCGCCACCGGCGTTGCCGCGGCGGATGAAACTTCCTGTGGCGGCGTGCTGGTTTCCTGGGATGCAGTCCCCGGGGCAAGCAACTACTTCATCCTGCGCAACAGCGTGAACACCCCTGCGGGCGCCACCGAACTGGGATCTAGTGCGGTTCCCTCCTATGACGACACCTCCGCCGCGGCGGGCACTCCCTACTTCTACTTCGTGCAGGCCGACTCGGCATGCGGCCGCGGCGGGATCAGTGCTGGGGACCAGGGGCAGCGCGGAACAACCGCGTCGATCGCCCAGCAGCCCCAGAACGTCACCGCCAATGAAGGCGATTCCGTGAGCTTCACTGTGGTGCCTTCCGGTTCGGGCAGTGCTTCGTTCCAGTGGCGACTGGGCGGCATCGATGTCGTTGACAACCCGCCGCGCATCACCGGTGCGACGACGGGCACGTTGACCATCAACCCCGTTGAAGCTGGTGATGCCGGCTCGTATGACGCGATCGTCACCACCACATGCGGTCCGGTGACCAGCGATCCGGCGACACTGACCGTCAACTCCGGCATTCCGTGTCCGGCGGACTTCAATCAGGACGGCGGCGTGGACGGCAGCGACATCGCCGACTTCTTCCTGGCCTGGGAGAATGGCGAGCCCGCCGCGGACGTCAACTTCGATGGTGGTACCGACGGTGCCGACATCGAGTACTTCTTCGCCGCGTGGGAAGCCGGCGGCTGCTGATCCTGAAGCGACGTACCGCAGTGTCCGAAGCAGTTGATTCGATTCGCCGGGAGCCCTCCGCAGGGCTCCCGGCGTTGTTTTTGCCCAGTCGGGCACCTACTCGCGTGCCTCACGCGGCACCAATACCATGAGGTCCATGGCTGTGGCTGGTGATTCCAACTCCGCGAATGACGGCGACTCTTCCCTCCCCCCATCGACCGTCACTGAGCTCTCGGTGACTGGCGCACCGGAGGTCGAGGCGCCGCTCGTGCCGGGCGAGATGGGCATCCCGCTCTACATCGGCAACTACCACATCAAGCGGCTGATCGGTCACGGTGGCATGGGATCGGTGTATGAAGCAGTGCAGGAGCAGCCGCGGCGAACGGTCGCGCTCAAGGTCCTGCGCACCGGCACGGCCTCGCGTTCAGCCCTGCGCCGTTTTGCCTACGAATCACAACTGCTCGGCCGCCTCAAGCACCCGGGCATCGCGCAGGTCTACGAAGCCGGCACGCACCTGGACAACGGCGTGCGCGTCCCGTTCTTTGCCATGGAGTATGTGG
>JBILUL010000257.1:0-4797 GCA_044371005.1 Phycisphaerales bacterium
TCCGCCAACATCGCAACGCTTGCGGGTACACAGACCTTTGCCGGAATCAACACCTTCTCCAGTGCATCCAACATCTTCAGCGGATCGGGTGCGGGCCTGACCGGGCTCAATGCCTCGAACCTTGCCTCGGGCACGGTGGCTGATGCTCGCCTCTCCACGAATGTCGCGACGCTCGCGAGTGCGCAGACCTTCTCGGGTGCCAAGACCTTCAGCGGTGTCGTCACGCTCTCCAACGCGGGCAACGTGCTGGCCGGTTCGGGTGCCCTGGTCACTGCCATCAATGCTGGCAACATCACCAGCGGCGTGCTCTCCACAGCGCGCCTTCCCACATCGGGCAACTGGGATCTGGCTGGAGCGCTGACCATCGATGCAAACGCACTGTCGATCTCAGCCGGTCGCGTCGGTGTCGGTCTGGCCAACCCTGACCGCGGCCTGCATGTAGCACACGACGTTCGCATCGGTGCGACCGCGGGCATGCATCTCGACCTTCGCCCGGGCACCATCGAGAATCTCACCGGCACCGGCGTCAACGATGATCTCACCATCAACTCCGGCCCCAACGCCGAAGTGTGGATTGCGCCCAACGGCACGACGCATGTGAAGCTGCTCAACATTCACGGCGCGGATGTGGCGGAGAAGTTCCCCGTGACCGGTGAGAAGCCTGAGCCCGGCATGGTTGTCATGATCGATCCCGACAGCCAAGGCAAGCTCACGCTGGCCTCCGGTGCGTACAACCACCACGTGGCTGGCATCGTCAGCGGTGCCAACGGCCTGCCCGCCGGCACCATCCTGGGCAACCTCCCCGGCAACGAAGATGCTCCGGCGATCGCCCTCACAGGTCGCGTCTGGTGCTGGTGCGATGCATCTACCGGCCCCATCAGCGCCGGCGACATGCTCACCACCTCCGATACACCCGGCCACGCCATGAAGTGCGAAGATCGCTCCCGTGCCTTCGGCAGTGTCATCGGCAAGGCCATGACCGACCTCAAGGAAGGCCGCGGCATGGTTCTGGTCCTGGTCAATCTCCAGTGACCTCTCCTTTCCACACCATCATCAGAAGGAGAACTCCGTCATGCAGACTCTCAGCAGTCCCATCGCCCTTATCCTCCTCGCCGCACTGACGAGCGCAAATCCCAGCCTGGCGATCAGCACCGACCAACCCCTGGTCGCGCGAGGTGAGGCCCTTACGGCCGAGCAGGTTGCCCAGCTCCGGGGCAGCGATGCCATCAATATCTACCAGACCACCCGCGAAGAGCTTCTCAAGATCGGTGATCCACGGTGCAAAGTGCAGCTGGATCCTTCGCGCCTCGACTTTGTTCCCCCAGCCATCGACAAGCGCCACTTCCGCACGATTGCGGCGGATGCTCAGTACGCGCCTGATACGGTCTACGTGCGATTCAAGCCCGGCACCACGCTGGAGCAGAAGGCGCAGGCACACGCCGCGATCGGCAACGTGCAGATCAACTGGGAATCGTGCCTGGTCAACGACCTGTATCAGATCACGCTCCCGGGCCTCAACGTGCCCGCCGCGGTCAACGCGTATCTCGACAACCCGGTCGTTCTCTACGCCGAGCCTTCCTACCTCTCCAGCAGGGACGACACGCCCAACGATCCAAGCTTCGATGATCAGTGGGCGCTCAAGACCGGCCCCGGCGGCATTCGGGCCGAACTTGCCTGGGACGAAGCGACCAACGCAAACAACATCATCGTCGCAGTCGTCGATTCGGGCGTCGATCACACCCACACCGACATTGCTGCCAACATGTGGCTCAACCCAGGCGAGATTGTGGGCAATGGCATCGATGACGATGGGAACGGCTGGATCGATGACGCCCGGGGCTGGAACTTCTCAGCCAACAACAACAACACGAGGCCCTCGTGCTCTGATCACGGCACGCATGTGGCCGGCACGATCGGTGCCGTAGGTGACAACCTCACGGCCGTTGCCGGGATCTGCTGGCGAGCGAAGATCATGGCGCTGCGGTGTGAGTACACGCCGGATCCCACGTGCAGATCGCTCCTGAACACAGCGCTGGCAGTCGAGTACGCCGCGGCGAACGGCGCTCGGGTCGTCAACTGCAGTTATGGCGGCGCGTCGTATCAGCAGTCGGACTTCGATATCTTCGCCGCGGCTCAGGCCGCGAACATGACGGCGGTGTGTGCCGCAGGCAACGGTGGATCTGATGGAATTGGCGACAACAACGATTTGGGGCCCCAGTACCCCGGCAGCTACAACCTCAACAACATCATCTCGATCGCCGCGATCGATGATACCGGGGCTCTGGCCTCATTCTCGAACTTCGGTGCAACAACGGTGGATCTTGGAGCACCCGGCACGAACATTCTCAGCCTTGGCCTCTCGCAGTCCACCAACCTCAAGAACGGGACATCCATGGCCTCGCCGCACGTGGCGGGTGCCGCGACACTCGTGCTCTCCCAGTACACGACTCTGACCATCGCACAGCTCAGGGCCCGGCTGCTCAACTCCACGATGCCCCGGCCCAGCCTGGCGAACACAACCACGAGCGGTGGAAGTCTGAACCTGCATCGAGCACTGGGGCTCTGGTGCGATCCGTCAGGTTCGACGGTCCTTCCCGCATTGGGCAGCCGCGCCTTCCCCTACCGCAACTTCGTCAATGCGGTCGGTCTGACCCCCGATGAGTGCGTGCTCAATCTTCGAGGTGCCACAACCTACGACGTGCCCGTCGGAGGACAGGTGATCACCAAGCCCATGATCATCAAGGCTGCTCCGGGGATCGTGGCGCAGATCCGCTGATTCGCAGTCGACGGTCGTTGCCGCGTGAATGCTTGAGCATTCGCGGGACTTCAGCTCAAGCACCGCCGCCGGTCCCGCCGCTCACCGCGCCGCGTCCGGCGGTGGTTGCGTTCGCACACTTGGGCACGCAATCAAGGGTTGGCGGTTGGGGTGCTCGGGCGGTGGGCGGGCGCAGACGGCACCGAGCCAGCGCGGGGCTCAGGGCGTGCGGTGTGTCAAGTCGGGCCGCTTCATGGCTGCAATCACCGCAGTGCTGCCGGGTCAACAAGCCGCTCTCGCCATTGCTGAGCCGCCGCGGCATCTCCCGACTTCTGGTAATGGGCCACGAGCCTCGCGATGGCACGCTGCGTGGCCGGGTTCGTTTCGCCCAGCACCCCGATCAGCAACTGTGTCCCCTCAGCAAGTCCGCGGCATCCTGCTCGCTCACCCCACCAAAGAACCGCAGTTCAATCAACCTCGCCGCGATCGGATTCAGACCACCAAGCCGGTCCAGCGCCTCCTCCAGTTGCAGCAGATTGACAGGTGCCTGTTCATCCGCCATATCAGGTGAGAGCGTGAGATGCGTCAGATCTCCGCCGCGTTTCTGTGCGTCACGACCACGCGCATGATCGACCAGAATCTGCCGCATGATCTTCGAAGCAAGCCGGAAGAAGTGCGCGCGATTGGTCACCTCAAGACCCGACTGCTCTCCAAGCCGCAGATACGTCTCATGCACGAGTGCCGTCGGCTGCAGCGTGTGATCCGCACGCTCCGTGGCAAACTGTGCCGCGGCGAGCCGCCGCAGTTCCCCGTACACCTGCGGCAGCAACCCGCGAACCGCGAGCCGTTCATCCGACTCAAAGTCCGCCAGAATCCGCACGATGTTGTCTTCGTCAAGTTCCTTCATGAAGTGCCGATGCACGCCGCGACGATTGCCATGCATCAGTCAGATACGACCCGCTGATCGGACCACCATGCACACCGCAATGCCCAACTGCACCGGGCATGGTAGTCGGCACCACACCGCCCGCCATGTTTCACGATCCACCCGCCCGCCCTTGCCGACGCTCAAGGATCTCCCGGGCTTTCACCAACTCCGCGGCGAGGGCGCTCTCCGACGGCAGCTGCGTCGCGTACGCCGCGGCGTGCACGCGATCTCCCAGCCCTTCCATCGCATACCGCACCATCTGCTCATCCTTGGTCGCACACAGAATCAGCCCGATCGGCGCGTTCTCATCCGCATGCGTCCAGTGCGCCTTGGCATAGTTGAGATACATGTTCATCTGACCCACATCCCCCGCGGCGAACTCCGTCAACTTCAGCTCGATGATCACCAGACACCGAAGCCGGCGGTGATACAACAGCAGATCAATTCGAGCCCACTTGTTTCCGATCCGAAGCCGACGCTGCCTCGCCACGAACGCAAAGTCACTCCCAAGCTCGAGAAGGAAGGTCTCCAGATGCCGGATCAGTGCTTCTTCCAACTCGTGCTCGGAGTACTCATCCTTGAGATTCAGGAACTCAAGCACGAATGGATCCTTGATCTCCTCGTCCGCACTCACCGCATCGTCGTGCTTCGCCCGCGAACCCTTCACCAACATCGCCTTCTTGTTCCGGGACAGCATCGTTCGTTCGTAGAACTGCGAACCCACCTGGCGATCAAGCTGCCGCACCGACCATCCGCCCGCAAGCGCTTCTTCCTCGTAGAAGGCCCTCGCCGCGGGATCCTCCACACTCAGAAGCCGGACGTAATGTGACCATGGAAGAGCGAACTGTCGCGGGGTGGTTGTGGCTCCGCTCGCTCCCCTCTTCTGAGTCGGCAGCAGCCCCGGGCGCGTCCCACCAGATTCCGCAGACAGTGTCTGCGCTTTTGGTCTGCTCAGATAGAACAGCCGCATCTGCTCGACATTTCGTCTGGAATAGCCCCGCCCGAAGCACTTCTTCAGATCCTCGGACAATCGCGAGATCAACCCATCCCCATACCGCGCTCGATCCGCCCCGTGCTGCTCATACTCGACGATGCGACGCCCAATCTCCCAGTA
>JBILUL010000070.1:0-22947 GCA_044371005.1 Phycisphaerales bacterium
AGCAGCCGCTCTGGGCTGCTGCGTGCTTCCTTCCAAGCGTGTCACTCCCGCACCACCAACGGCCCAACCACCACGCAACGGGTAGGAAGCACGCAGCACCCTCAAAGCAGGGTGCTACGTGCCAGATGTCGCGGCGTGCTTCCTTCCATTCGTGTCGTTCCCTCGCCACCAACTTCCAACCACAACGCGTCGGGTAGGAAGCACGCAGCACCCTCAAAGCAGGGTGCTACGTGCCAGATGTCGCGGCGTGCTTCCTTCCAATCGAGTCGTTCCCTCGCCACCAACTTCCAACCACCACGCGTCGGGTGGGAAGCACGCAGCACCCTCAGAGCAGGGTGCTACGTGCCATTTCCGGCGATGCCTAATGTTCTCCAATGGGTGTGCTGTCGGAGCCGACATGCTGGCATTGCGGCGCTCGGCTTGAATCGGCCGGCGCGAAGTGCACCAGTTGCCTCCCGCCGGTCTCAGCGATCGAGCTTGAGTTGCCGGTGGGCACGATCAACACGCACGTGCGCTGTGTGCGGTGCGGCTATGACCTGCATGGGCTGCCTGTCGAAGGGGTGTGTGCCGAGTGCGAGTGCCCGGTCCGCCGCTCGCTGGAACTTGATAGCCTTGGGAACGCCGACCCGCATTACCTGCGGTCGTTGCGGTTGGGCGCGACGCTCTTCTGCGCCGGCTGCGTATTCGGGGTGGGCAGTTCGATCCTGAGCTGGGTGTCGATGTACTGGCCCTTGATTCGTCTTCCCCAGACATTGAGCTTCCTGATCTGGATCGTCACCGTGCTGGTCACGTATTCGGGATTCTACTTTCTCAGCCGCCCCGATCCGGCTCATCGCTGCGCACGCTGGTGGTCGGATTCAGCGGTACTCGCGCGTGCCCTGCTCGTGCTGTTGCTGATCGGCCAACTGGCCCAGATTCTGCATCAACTCAACTCGACAGTCTTGGGCTCCAACATGCTCGCCCGGCAGATCATGCTCCTCATGACGTTCCTCCAGGCTGGCTTTCTCGGGGCCTGTGCGGTCTACATGCGAGGGCTGTTTGTCCGCATCGGCAGACGTTCGCAGGCCGAGTTCGCTCGGATGCTCATCTGGCTCCTGCCGCTCTTGTGCGTGGCTGGCCTGTGCATCCCGACGCACGTTGTGTGCCAGCTCCTGCTCGTTGGTCTCCTGTGGCCACTTCGCAAGGACCTGGGCGAGATTCTACAGCGCCAGTCCGAAGCCGCCGCGGTACCCAACCGCTACGCTCCTTAGACCATGCTGCCAGCATTCACCGGACATGCTCCCTGCAACCAGTGCGGGTATGACCTGCACGGTCTTCCGCTCGATGGCAACTGCCCCGAATGCTCGCGACCCGTGGCGATCTCGCTGCAGGGCGATGAGCTGCGGTTCGCGGCAACCCCGTATCTGGAGACCGTGAGCAAGGGGCTCAAAATCTACTACGTGACAGGTGTTGTCCTGATCGCGATGGGCGTACTCAAGATCATCGTGGGAATCGCCGCGGCATTGGCAACCGGCGTGAAGGATCCCTTCGACGAGTACTTCGAATTGGTCGATGTCGGGCTTGCCATCGCTGGCCTTGTCGGATTCTACTACTTCACATCGCCCGATCCGGGTCGCCTCGCTGTGGAAGCCCCGCGAAGCGCACGCGTGCTCGCCCGGGTGGGGCTGGTGCTTTCGTTCATCGGCTCGGTGAGCCAGCTCTTCACCGTGGTAAGCCCTGTGACGGTGACGCAACCACTCACCGCGGCAGGCATCGTGAGCATCCTGGTTGCCTCCTGTTCGTTCATCGGATTCATCATGTTCTTCTTCTACGGGCTGAGATACACCGAGTGGGTGTTCCGCCGCGTGCCTGATGTGGAAAGCGTGCTGACGTGCCGCAAATACATGTGGCTGCTGCCACTGATTGCGATCCTCGGTTCATGCCTCGTCGTTGGACCGCTGGTGGCGATGGGCATGCACCTGGCGCTGCTGTGGAAGCTGCGGAAGTTCATCACGCCGATTCTGGAAGAACGCAGGGCAAAAGAAGGGGAATGAAGCAGCACACGGGTGGCGCACGCAGAGCCGTGCTTGACCCATGCCTACTCACTTCCAGGCCCGCTGGGCCTGAAGAATGGCGTTGATTCAGAGCACGGTTTCACGATCGCACTCCTTCGAGGCGAGCGGGTTGAAGCCAACCGAATCCCACCCCTTCCTCACCGCGGCGGCTTCCAGTCGTGCAGCGACCTCAAGAAGAACTCCTGCTGACGTTTGCGGGCATACGGATGGCCTGCCGCGCCGTGGCCGGCTCCGGGCACCACGAGCATCTCAAATCTCTTGTCGGCCTTGATCAGCGCGTTGACCACCTGCATCGTCGATGCAGGATCGACATTGGTGTCGAGTTCACCCACGATGAGCAAGAGGTCGCCCTTGAGATTGGGAGCCAGCGTCACGTTGGAGTTCTTCGCGTAGTGCTCTCCGATGGGCCAGCTCATCCACAGTTCATTCCACCAGATCTTGTCCATACGGTTGTCATGGCAACCGCAATCCGCCGATGCCGCCTTGTAGAACTCGCCGTGGGTCAGCACCGCCGCGAGGGCGTTCTGACCGCCGGCTGAGCCGCCGTAGATGCCCACGCGGGAAAGGTCCATGTGCGGATACTTCGCCGCGGCGGCCTTCATCCATGCAATGCGATCGGGCAACCCCGCATCCGCGAGGTTCTTCCACGACACTTCATGAAACGCGCGGCTTCGATGCGCGGTGCCCATCCCATCGATCTGCACAAGGATGAACCCGAGCTCGGCCATGTCCTGCATGCCAAGGTGCGTGGAGAATCCCTTGGGAACAAACGCCGAGTGCGGCCCGGCGTAGATCTGTTCGATGACGGGGTACTTCTTCGATGCATCGAAATTGCTCGGACGCACGATGATGCCGTAGATGTCGGTCACACCATCACGCCCCTTGGCGACGAATCGTTCCGGCGGCACCCAGGGCAGCGCGAGCAGGTTCGACCAGTCGGCACGTCCCAGCTCGGCCACCAGACTTCCATCACTGGTCCGACGCACCTGCGTCACCGGCGGCAGATCGACTCGCGAGAATCGATCGACGATGAACTGACGGTCCGGCGAGAACTCCGCTTCGTGCGTGCCATCGCCTTCAGTGATGACGACCAGCCCGGAGCCATCGAAGTTCACCTTCGCCAGATGCAGGTAGTATGGATCCTGCTCAGGACGAATGCCCCCCGCCCAGAACCAGATTTCTCGCTTCTGTGCATCCACCCGCTCGATGCTCCGCACCACCCACGCCCCCTTGGTGATCTGCGACTTCACATTGCCTGTATCAAGATCAAGCAGATAGAGGTGCCGCCACCCATCGCGTTCCGACATCCAGATGGCTTCACGCGTGTCATCGAGGTAATCGATGCGCACGCTGTTCACATAATCAATGAAGGCCCCGTGCTGTTCACGCGTGACTTCGCGCACCGTGCCGCTCGCCACATCCACCGCGCACAGCCGCACCACTTCATGCCCGCGCTGGTTGTAGATGAAGTAGGCCGTCGATGAATCCTTCGACCAGTGCACTTCATCGATGCTCCAGGGATTCGCAAACAGGGCGGTCTCCAACGTCACCACGCGGCGTGCCGCAAGATCCACAAGCCGCGGCCACTCCTGCGAAATCCGATCGCCCGGCTTGAGATAATCGATGGTCTTGAGCCTGGGCTGCACCTGATCCGCCGGTGACGACTCCACCATGTGGATCTTGTGTTCCTGCTCGGGCGTGTGCCACATCGCGAGGGCAAATCGCCCATCCGGCGATGCATGCACGCGCCCCGAATACCCCGCCTCACGCGTGCCATCGGTCGTCTTGAAGACCTCCTTGCCCGATGCATCGACAATCACAAGGTTGCGACTCTCCACCTTCACCACGTCGGCTGGTACCTTCGGTTCTGCCTTGGATTCTGGCTTTGATTCTGGCTTTGGCTCTGGCTTCGGTTCTGGCTGCTCACGCTTCGGCGCTGGCTGCTCGCCGATGAGCACCACCCCCACTTCCGGCTCTCCCACCACCGAGCGCAGCACCTTCCCCGCAGCATCGGTGATTTCCCAGCGGTGACCGGCGAACGTGTGCTGCCGGCGAGTCTCTCCGGGGCCGACTTCACCATACGGCGTGCGGGCCTCACCATTGATCCAGAAGAGTTTCGCAGCGTCCTTGGTGGTGTTGACGAGGATCAACCCGGTTGAGCCGCCGGAGGCATCGCCTCGTCGACCGCGCCGGCCGGAGCGGGGTGCGGTGCGGGTGTCGTCAAGCTGAAAGAGGCTCGCCTCGGCAAGCGGCACCTCGCGCCATGACTTCCCGCCATCCGTCGACGACGCGGCGAGGGCTTTGTCGCCCATCACCAGCAGGTCGATCAGCCCGGGCTGCGCTTCCACCCGCTCGATCCGCGGCGACTGCCCAGGCTTCAACGCCAATGCCTGCTTGAGGAAGGCATCGAGCGTTTCTTGCTCGAAGAGGGGGGCGACGGTGCCGGTGGTGGCATCGAGTCGCATGAACTTGGCGGGCTGTGCCGGGGCGTCGGCGGGCCTGAGGTAGACGAGCGTGGTAGCGTCGATCCACTGGGGCTGGGTGATCTCGCCGCGGACCTTGCCGGAGGAAAGGCGGGCCAGATCGCGACTTCTCGCAAAGTCCGCGGCGGACCCCTGGGCGAATGCCGCGGGCGAGAGGGGGAGAAGCAGTGCCAGAGCGAGCGTGATCGTGTGACGCATGGAGGCGATGGTACTCGCGACGTCCGCGGCGGAATCGTCCTCACCGAATCACGGACTTCGCCCCCGAACGTCAACGGGCTGCAGGAACAACAACTGTTGCACTCTGCAGCATCTCTTCCCACGGGGCAGGGTTCTTCTGAATGCACTCGAGAAGTCTCCTCGCCATGGGCGACATCGGATTGCCCTGTTCCCACGCCTGCACGGCCTTGGTTGAGGTGCCGATCAATCGGGCGAACACACTTTGACTGGCTCGGAGCTGTTCGCGAAGAGCCTTGACCTCCGCCGGCGTCCAGTCTCGCGGCTCAAGCACCAGTTCAACCGTGCGCATCGTGAATCGGTCCGGCATTAACGAACCACCCGCGAGCGCATCGCGCAGGCCCGCAAGGCCACGCACGATTTCCTTTGAGGCTTTCATCTTAACGGTTCGCGTTCGTTTTTTCTTCATCGCGTCTCTCCCCGCTTTCCAGCGTTTGAACCCATCACCAGATACCGGTGTACCTGCTGAATCAGTGCCTTGATTTCGTTCCTCGTTGCCGCGTCAATAGTCTCCATCTCATCTTTCGCGTGAGCATAAATCAATGCGACAAGTCCGAACTCCGGGAAGTAGGCGTAGTAGACCCTGGCCGCCCCGCTCTTCCCACCTTTCCAACCTCCTGGCGTAAACCGGAGCTTTCGGAGCCCACCAGTTCCTGCCATCACTGGCGCGTGTTCCGGCCAAGCACAGATCGCGATTTGAAGCAACCTCAAATCAGAATCGCCCAAGCCCAACCGCTTCCACGAAGCAGCAAACGGATCAAGTTCAACAAAGTTCAGCCACTGCTTCGGGTTCAAAAGGTCTCTGGGATAACTGAGCCTGTGCGTCTTCCGATCTGGAACCTCTCCCACGACTCACCTCCTCATCTTTCGTCGCACGGGCCGCAAGGGTTCACAATTTGTACTATTTAATAGCATACGCTCTTGCCGGGCGACGGGGGTGGACACTAGACGTCGTTAGGGTTTCGTTTCCATGCCCAGCACCACGAGCTTCGGGAACAGCGAGCAGTCGAAGCGAGCCGACTGCCCGGCCCAACTTGCGGCCCAAACGATCTGGCGTGGCATGATCTCGCTTATGTGTTGCTGTGAGGCGCGGAAACACGACCTCAATGCTGTGCGTAATGGCACACTCGATACTTGAAAGTACATGGGCCCATCGGCAGCGCGTCCAGTGCGGCAGTACTCAATCAAGACCGCACATAGGGATGCCTCATACAGTTGCCATCAAAGCAGTGAACGCCCAGCGTTCGCCCCGAAACAGACAGTGACTGCTCACACGCAGTTCATTTGTGCTGCGGATAGAGATTCTCAGGAAGCCCGCCTGCTTCAGACCACCATCCACTCCAAGCTAGTCCCACGGTGCGGAATCTCCCGCCCAACGCCCGAGGGCTTTCCTACCATCGGGCTCCATGGGAACCAAGTGTGACCGATGCGACAATGAGGCGACGGTGCATGAGGTCAGCGTCCGCAATGGGGTGAAGCATGAGCGTCACCTCTGTGAGACGTGCGCGGCGACGCACGGACTCGACGCCGCGGCGACAGGGGGGGCGGGGGTCAACCCCAATGTCGTCCATCTGGTCAAACAACTGATGACTCAAGGAGCCGCCGGCGCTGCTCCGGGAACTCCGGTACAGATGGGCCGCCTACCGGTCTGTCAGGGATGCCGGATGAGTTTCGCCGATTTCAAGCAGCAGGGCATGCTGGGGTGTCCGGAGTGCTATCGCAGCTTTGAGGCATTCCTTGGCCCGCTGATCGAACGGGCTCAGGAGGGGGGCGTGGCGCATACCGGCAAGTCGCCGACGAGATTGCTCTCGGGTGCCGCGGCGGGCGCTCCGATTATCCCCGCCCCCGATGTGCCGATCGCTCCGCCCATCAAGCCCATTCAAGAACAGATCCGCGGGCTGCAACGTCAACTCGAGGAGGCGGTCGCTTCGGAGCAGTACGAAGTCGCGGCGAAGCTGCGCGACCAGATCCGTGCCTTGCAGGCTGAAGGAGACCAGGTGCAGCCATGAGTTCTTCGCAACAGCCAGAAGAAGGCGCCGGCGAGCCGAGCAGGTCGGGCCCGCTCTTTGATGCCATGACGGAGTGGCTTCGCGCGGAAGGCGACTGCGCCGATGTGGTGATGTCGTCGCGAGTGCGCTTGGCACGCAATGTGGCAGGACATCCTTTCTGCACGAGGGCTTCGAGGCGTGAGCGGCTCAAGACGCTGGAGATCTGCCGCGAGCGAGTGCTGAACGCCGGGATTGCCTCGCGTTTTGTCTGGTGTGAGATTCATGAAGCGTCGCCCCTGGATCGGCAGATGCTGGTGGAGCGGCATCTCATCTCCAAGCAGTTGAGCAAGGGGCGTGCAACACCCAACGCGACGGGTGAGGATCCGCGGGGCGTGGCGATTGGCCTGCCCGATGAGCGGCTGAGCATCATGGTGAACGAGGAGGATCATCTGCGGCTGCAGGTGATTCGTTCGGGGCTCGCGCTGAGCACGGCGTGGCGGCAGATTGATGAGATTGATGATCGGATCGAGGCCGGGGTTGATTATGCCTTCTCGCCCCGATTCGGATATCTGACGGCCTGTCCGACCAATGTGGGGACGGGGCTGCGCATGAGTGTGATGCTGCATCTGCCGGGGCTGAGGCTGACTCGCGAGATTGAGAAGGTCAAGCGAGCCGCGGCGGACATGAATCTGGCCGTGCGTGGCTTCTACGGCGAAGGATCCGATGCCGTTGGTGACTTCTACCAGCTCAGCAATCAGACGACGCTGGGGCGCAGCGAATCGCAGGTGCTGACGGATCTGGAGCAGCAGATCATTCCGCGAATCGTGGAATACGAACGGATCTCGCGGCGGGAACTCTCGCTGCACCGCCGCATCGGCATCGAAGATCAGATCATGCGTGCCTGGGGCCTGCTCACCTGTGCGAGGCTGCTGGGAACCGAAGAAGCGATGCAGGCACTGAGTCTGGCGCGACTTGGGACCTTGCTCGGATTCCTCAAGGACCGTCAGGGCAAGGCGCTGGATGTGCGGCACATCAACCAGCTGACACTGCTTGTTCAACCTGCGCACCTGCAGCGGGCCGTGGGCAAGGAGATGGATCAGGAGCAACGCAAGGTGGCACGTGCAACGCTCGTGCGCACGCGGCTTGCTTCGATCGGGTAAGCAGCGAAGCAGCCACACGCCAGCTCGCGTCAAAGCAGCCTGGCCCCCACTTCATCGGGCCCCAACCCCACCACCAGCGCGATCTTCTCCGGGTTTGAATGACCCGCGATGATCGACACATCGCGTGCGGAGATCTTGAGTGCTTCCGCGAGCAGGTCGCAGACGGCTTTATTGGCCTTGCCATCCTCGGGTGCCGCGGCGACCTTCACCTTGAGTCGATCTCCCAGTGCCCCGACAATCTGCGCACGCCGGCTGCCCGGTACCACCTTGAGGGCAATGCGCGTCGCGGGTGATTTCGAGGTCGGGTCGGGAGCGAACATCATCGATGCAAGCGTATTCGCCGCGGCGTGCGTGCAGCCGAATCAGTGGCCCGCCACACGAAGCAGCCAGTTGCCAACGAGTGCGGCGATGACCGTCCAGCCAAAGACCCGCGGCACCCAGATTCCAAGCGGATGGTCGCGCCGCAAGGCGATGGCCAGCAGGCGGTAACCGATCTGCAGAAGCAATGCCGCGGCGATGAACCAGCCGACTCGGTTGGCGGTCAGGGAGTCGTTCCATCGCCCGTGTGCCAGACTCACGAAGGAGCGGGTCAGGCCACACCCCGGGCATTCGACATTGAACAGCGCCTTGCTGGCGCAGAGTGGCGGAAGCGAGAGACTTGGCAAGGACTTCACGTTCACCTGTGAACCGTCGGTCTCCAACAGTACTGAAAGCAGAACAACAGCGACCGAGAAGCAGAGCATCTCGATGTGGTTGCGCCGCGGCCAGGGGTTCGAAGTGGGCTTATCCACGTCGTTCATTGGTGTGCCGGCCCCTGTGCGGGAACCAGCGTCAGCGTTCGGCACCTGGGACAGCGTGCTCGCACGGCCTGCGAGGCAACCGCGACCTTGAGTTGAGTTCCGCAGGATTGGCAGGTCACCTGCGTCAACTTCGGCTCCGCGGCTGCGGACGAAGCGGCGGATTGATGTGCCGGCGGAGCCGTGATTGGCGCAGCGATGTGAACCTGAGTGCTGCCCGCGGGCGGTGGTGACGGATCATCGAGCGTCATGCAGCCTGGATCCACTGGAAGCGAAGCGATGTTCTGTTCAACCCATCGTGCGGCCTCGCCGTTGAGGGGGCTTTTGGTGTTGTAGCTCTGGAATGCCAGCATCTCGGCAATGCGGATGACCAGCGACGAGAGTGATTCGCCCGGGCTCCAGTGGTCGCCGATGCAGATGGCGTGGGGTGCGATGTTGGGGTGAAAGACCGGCGTGAGCATGCGGCACAGCGGCGGTGTGCGGGGGAATGCCGCGGGCAGCGTGATCTCGACGAGGTGATCCATCACATAGGTGATCGTTTCGCCCGACTTTCGGGCGCTGCGCACCTTGAAGTTGATCTGATAGCGATCCGGGGGGGTGCCCACGGCCTGCACGATGGTGAGCCGCGGGTGACGGCGTGCCAGATCGGTCAGGCGTTCATGGTCAGAGGTGAGTCGGCGAAGGCGGACCTGGCTCATGGATTGCCTCCCGTGGAGGGAGCGAGATAACGGTCAAGGGGCGGAAGCAGCGGCTGCAGTGAATCATAGGAAATGGCAAAGCCGAGCCCTTCAGACTTGGTCTTGTCGGCGGCCCACGTGTTGATGCCGATCAGTTGCCCGGATGCGCTGTACAGGCCGCCCCCACTGTTGCCCGGGTTGAGCGGTGTGCTCGTCTGGATGATTCGAAGCTGCCCCGACCCGTTCACACTCTTCTCTCGAAACTGGGAAATCGCGCCTTTGGTGTGGGTCCAGCCCAGCCCGCGGGGATTGCCGATCGCGAAGACATCATCGCCCAGATGGAAACTGCCCGCTGGAGCGATGGCCGCCACGCCCGCTCCGGAACTTGATTCGGCCAGCACCATCGCCGCGTCGAGCCCTTCCGGGCCGGTCCAGACTACACGCCCGTTGACACTGGTTCCATCGACATACCGAACGGTGACGCCCTGCTCATCCGGGGTGCCCTGGGGTGAAGCTACATGGCGATTGGTGAGGATCAGCGCGCTTCGATCGTGGATCCGCAGAATCACACCAGAGCCGATGGAGCCATTGAGAAGCCCTCCCCGGACAATCAGAACATTGGCACGCATCGCCGCGGCGATGGGTGCTGGTGCAGCGTTGAGGTCCGCCTCACTCACACTGAACTCCTCGAGTGCCAATGGCATCGAGGCACCCGAGCGCATGACCCAGACAATCGCGAAACTCCAGCCCACGATGTCGGCAAGACCCAGCAGAATCGCAGCAATCGCCATCCACGCGCCGCGGCGGGCCCCGGTGCGAATCGGCCCCAGCGAGATGCACGCGATCACGACCGCCACAGCACCGGTGATCAGGCCGAAGAAGGGAATGCCGGCGATGGCACAGATGATTGCTGCGACAGCGCCGCGGCTCACCTTCACCGGGCCGGAGGGCTCGCCGGCCAGCATCGCGCCGCTTCGCGGCATCGCCGGTGGCAGCGGTGTTGCCTGCGCCAGCTGCTCGACCGTGATGACCATCGGGCCATCGCCGGCCCGGATTTGCTGACGATTGGCCGGGGCGCACTGATAGGCACTGCACGCATCGGTCTGCTGAAAGCACGCCACGTGGTGGACGGTTCCGCAATCGCCACACGCCTGGACGGCTTCACCGGCAGCAACCAGCTGGTTGCACACGGGGCAGGCTGCTCCGGCAGCACGATCATCGGCGATGGTGGGAGTGGGCGGCACGGGTGGCATGCTACGGCGGTCAGAGTGAACTGAGCAGGAAGATGAGCATGAGAACGCTGTAGAATCCGCTGACTGCGGCAGAAGCGATGGCCAGTGCCTTTGAGATCGGCCCTGCCGCGGCAAGTGCCTCGCGTTGCCTGAAGATCACCACCATGGCGATGATGAACATGAGCGGTGCCAACAGACCGATGACGCTGAACACGAACATGAGGACGACGCCGCCGCGGAGACCTCGCACCGTGTCGCCGCGATTGAGCCCGGCGATGAACTCACCTCCCGTCACCGGTGCCGCGCCGCCGAGCTCCGTCTCGCAGTAGCGGCACTTGACCGCGATCGACTTGATCCGCTCGCCGCAGATGGGGCAGTCCTTCTCATCGCCCCAGGCCTGCCCCCCGCCACCACCAGCGTTGCCATTGGTTCCACCGCTGGTGGTGGTGACCGGCGCACAGGTGCACCCATACGCGCCGCATCCTCGAACCTCCAGCCAGCACTCCTGATGGTGTACGAGCCCGCACGCGCCGCAGCGTGCCCAGACCTGGTCCGACTCGACCTGCGTCTGGCAGACCGGGCACAGGCTTCCAATCGCCTGTGGACCATCCTTTGGAGGGGCAATTGGAAGCTGCGCGGCGCAGGCAGGGCAACGGGCCATCGCCCCGGCGGACGCGGCGGGGACCGAGAGCGATGCACCACAGGTACACCGCAGCATCACGCTTGGAGCCTGGCTCACGCCGCTCATCGGGAGTTCGCCGTTTCGATGGCAACCCGAACGAGAACCCAGAAGATCTGCATGCACAGGGAAATCAGGAGCATCTTCTTGCCCTTGGGCTTGCCCTGAACCACCCAGATGATGCCGATGATGCATCCGATGCCGCTGCACAAAAGTGCCACGACCCACTCGCCGACGGAGAGCGAATCGCCCTCGCCACCGATGAAACTGGGCTTGGACTTGGCCTTTTCGCGCTTCTTGAGCTCGGGATCGAAGACTTCGTTGCAGAAGCGGCACTTGAGTGCCGCGGTCGCGATCTGCTCGCCGCACGACGGACACGGACGGCGATTGGGATCGGTGGGCCCTGCGGGAATATCGCCCACGGGGAACGTCTTGTACGAATCCGCATCGTCCGCGGCCTGGGCCTCGACCACCTGAGCCTCGACCACGTTGGCTCCGACCACCGGCGGCGAAGCACTGACGGCGGGCACCGTGACAACGCCGCCGCAGCCTGGGCACTTGCCCTTGCGACCCGCACCTTTATCCGGTGCCTTGATTGAATAGCCGCACGAGGGACAGTTGAACTCAATCGACATGCATCAAACTCCCAATGGGCGTGAACATCATTCCTTGTCCTTGAGCGCGAACTCAAGCAACGTCTTTCCGATCACGATCTGATCTCCGGCACACAGCATCTGCTTCTTGATCGGCCGCCCGTTCACATACGTGCCATCAGCGGACCCGGTGTCCTCGATCTCATAACGACCGCCCCGGTCGTGGATCAGCGCATGACGCGGCTCGATTGCCGCATCCTTGAAGAGATAGACATCGCACTTGGGCGAGCTGCCGATCACCGTGGTGTTTCTGAACAGAATGAACTGCTTGCCAGCCAACGGCCCGGCCCGCATGAGCAGCCACGCGGTCTTGGTCCAGTGTTCCACCAGTCCGATGAACAGTCCGACCATCAACCCGATGACCGCAAAGCCCACGCCGCGGCTCATCGTCGCCTCGTCGGGCGTTCCCAGGAGCACGTAGATCGGATCAAAGAGCATGCCCCCCAGCAACCCACCCAGCACGCCCCCGACCACACCGTTGATGACGACCTTGCGGTCACGAAGTGCGATGCCCTGGCCAAGCCCTGCAGCAATCGCGGCGATGGCCCAAGCCGCCCCGCGCCCCATCATCAGGATCAGGAAGCCAAACCCCGTTGGAACTGCTTCCTCGCCCCGAGGAGGCCCGACCGTCACCGCCATCGCCACCATCATCAAGAAGACGGCACCCGCGACGAAGATCGCGACCGCGCCCACGACAAACCCGATCCCCAGGCCAACCAGCGATGAAATCACCGCTCGCATCGCATTCCGGCAGACCAATCCCTCCACCAACCCCAGCAGGAAGCCCACGCCGCCCATGACCGTGGGAAAGAGCAGATACTCTGCGATGGTCTCGCCCTGACTCCCTTGAGCCTCCGCTTGGGCAAAGTACGGTTCGATGATCGCCCAAGCGACCAGAGCCCCAACCATGCCCGCCATCGCCAGATAGAAACAACTCGAATACAACACCCTGAGCACCAGCGGCTGGGGCTCTGCCTGCGGCATCTCCCGCGAGAGAACGCTCTGCGCTTCGATGTACCCATCCACCTTGGGCGAATAAAGGTCCTCATTCGTCAACGTGATCTGTTCAGCGGGCGGCATGTCACCCACCTCCCTTGGGTTGAGCCTCCTGCGGAGCCGCGACGGGAACTCGGGGCACTGGCACTGCCGCGGGGGGTTGGGCCCCAGGCTGCTTGGAATCTTCCTTCGGCTTGACTTCACCTGGTGCTGCCTTCGACCGCACCGTCTGCAGATAGCCGCTCAGGATTGCCTCGATCGCCATCTGCTGCTCGGGGCGCAGGCTGATGCTCGTCAGCCCGCGATCCGCGGCTGCACGCGTTCGTCTGGCGGCTTCATTGATCGCTGCCACAAGACTTGCCGCGGCTTCCTTATCCGAGTCCTTGATGCCCGCGGCCTTGACTTCGAGTTGCTTCATCGCCGCGTGCACATCCTGCAACGCATCAAACGTCTCGAGGGAACTGGTGCGATTGGTCAACTGCGTCAACAATGCCTGCGCGACAAGCACTGTGTCGCGGCGAGCTTCAAACCTTGCCAGGAAGTACCCGCACGCAAAGAGCCCGACAATCGCCGCGGCGGTCAATGCGGTTCTGCTTGCGGGCATCTGCGCGGTGTCGTTGCGCGACGTCGCCTTCGAGCCTTGAGCCGGAGCAACCGCCGCGGGCCTGGGTGTGGGCGCCTCCGCTGCGGCGGGATGGATCAGTGCCTCCTGGCCAACCCAGTGCACCGGCGCGAGCACGGGCTTACCCACCTCCCAGATGAAGACGCCCTCGAGCTTGCGGATCGGATCAATCACCAGCGCGACCTGGCCGCAGGCTCCGAAGAAATGCTGATGGATGAAGACATCGCGTTCGCTCAGGAAGATGCCAAAGTCCGGATGCGTGTGATACCAGCCGACGATCGCGAGCTGGGCGTAATCGCGGTCCATGCGCTGATTGATTCGTGCCCATGTCTCGTGCGTGAACGTGACTTCAGCGATTTTGCTGGCGGCTGCTTCACCCTGGATGCTCGCCGAGACGTGCACGAAGGGCCCGGCATCATCCTGCTTCCACGCTCCCACCAGCACGCCACAGACTTCGACTGTGGTATCGGCACGCGCGTGCCGGTGGATCTGTTCGTGCACCGACGGATCGATGCACAGGCGCAGTGCCGCGGGCGGCTTGCCGGGGAACGTGCCCCGCTCGAGTCGCTCGAGAGCCAATTGGCCTGCATCAGGCCCCGCCGCGGCAGCGTTTGCCTTTGGTGCTGGGTCGCTCATGCCTGCAGCCCTTCCACGAGTTCGCCCAGTACCTCATTTCTGTCCGCAGCCAGTTCGTAGGCTCGTGTGGAAGTCCCGGTGCGTGCCACCAGAATCTCCCAGGCAGGCACGCCCAGTTCCGCGAGCGTGCGATGCAGGAAGGGTTCATCGCCCCGGAGTGTGGTGTACATCACGGGTGCCGCGGGCTGGCCGCAGGCATCACAGCGTCCCATCGATTCGGTGACCTTGCCCAGCGAGGCAAAGAGCTCATTGGTCGCGCCGCACGCGCTGCACGAAAGGCCGCAGAGCATGTCGCGGCCGAGATCAATCACGGCATCCGGACCCAGATCCTGCCGAGCGCGAGCGAGCAACTGAGAAGCGGTGGTGTTCGAAGCGCCGGTGTCGAGTTCAACG
The DNA here is from genome assembly GCA_044371005.1 of Phycisphaerales bacterium. GTDB lineage: Bacteria > Planctomycetota > Phycisphaerae > Phycisphaerales > UBA1924 > UBA2402. Next base: position 14,605 of record JBILUL010000070.1, read on the forward strand.
ACCTCGGTCAACGGTTCGTGCGCAGGGCAGTCCGGGCGACGGCTGTAGGTCACCAGGTAACTCTGATAGGAAGTGCCCTCAAAGACATAGCCTCGCCCGCTGATGGTCTCGAGGCCGTGCAGATACTTGATGACCTCCTGACATTGGATCCCCGCGATGACCGATGCGGTGGTCGGCGTGGTTGGCACCTTGCCTTCGGCCATCTGATCACGCGTGAGCAGCGCACAACTGCGGCGAGCTTCCAGCAGTTTCCAGTCCTGGTCGCTCATGGTGCATTCGTAGCACGGGCCCGTCGCCGCGTCGAAGACGCGCGCCACGCCATCCAGTCGCTCGATGGCCCCATCAACCCAGACCTTTCCGGCCTTGGCGGCATACGTGTTGATCGCCACCCGTGCTTCGCGATTGTCGAGTCCGCACAGAATCACATCTGCCCACCGAAACAGACCCAATCCAAGATCGTGCACCACATTCCCCTGCCATGGACGAACTCGCACGTTGGGAAAGATTTCACGGGCCGAACGGGCCGCGACGTGAGCCTTGCTCTGGCCCTGATCGCCGAGACGAAAGAGCACCGATCGGGAGAGATTGGATTCTTCAATGCTGTCAAGATCCGCAATGAAGAGATTGCCGATTCCCAGCAGGGCCAGGTTCTTGATGATCTCGTTGCCGATCGCTCCCGCACCTATCACCACCACTCTCGCTCGACTCAGCCGCTCCTGCTCCCACCAGCCGATGAGCTCGAACCGGGAGAAGCGACCATCCGGAGTTGCGGGATCCAATTGGATGGCGGTCTGTGCGTGCGACGCGGCGGCCGCTCGGCCCGAGGCACTGGCCACAGGCATCGCACCCGCCGTGATCTCAGGCTGCAGCCGCATGACATCGCCGTCCTTGACACCCGCCGCGGCGAGCGTGGCGGTATCGAGCAGTTGTCGCCCGCTCCCCCGGTGATGCAACTTGTAGCTCATCGCCTGGCCATCAGGACTTTGCCGCGGCAAGCTCAGTCGTTCCACCAGCACCGCGATGAAGCGATTGACCGGCGCATCAACGGGCACCTGCACCACTTGGCGCTTGCTGCCCGTTGCATCCCAGATCTCGACATTGATCGCATCGCTCACGAGAGACATCCCCACAAGAACACCATTGGCCACCCGGGAAGACCCCACCCCCCTACAGGCCGATCGGTATTCTAACCGGAACGCCCTCCGATTCGATGCGCTTTGAAGAAGAATTGCGGGGCTACACCAAGTCCCACGACCAGAGTGTCCGAACCTTCTGTGAACATGGCACTTACGACACGCATTGGGCTGCGCCAACCATCACTGAGATCGTGTGCCGCACCGGTTTGGTATCATTTCGCATGGCAGCCCGACCTGGACCAACGCGACCATCTGCAGGCCTGAACCGCGCGGGGAGTGCAACCCCTGATGCAGCACTCCGCCGCGAGTTCATGAAGATGCCCAACGTGGGCAAGGCCACCGCCGGTGACCTGCTCCTGCTCGGCATCCGCAGCATCGAACAGCTTGCTACACAGGACCCGATGAACCTGTACGAACGCCTGTGCGTCCTGCAGAAGACTCGCGTTGATCCGTGCATGATCGATGTCTTGATGGCCGTGGTCGAACACGCACAGACCGGCATCGTGAAAGACTGGTGGGACTACACGCCCCGGCGCAAGCAGATGCTCGCGGCGATGTCGACGCCTGCCAGCACCAAAGCAACGAAGAAGAAAACCACGCGCCGCACCCGCAAGTGACTGTTCAAGCCGGCTGCGTGACGACTTTGGGGAGTGGCCCTTCGGTCTGGATGCGCACCAGATCGCAGTAGCGACCGCTCCTGGCCATCAGCGAATCGTGCGTTCCGGTTTCCTTGATCTCGCCGTCTTCGAGCACGACGATGAGGTCGGCGGAGCGGATGGTGCTCAATCGGTGGGCGATCACGAAGCACGTGCGGCCCTGCATCAGCACCGAGAGTGAACGCTGGATGAGCGCTTCGCTCTCGCTGTCGAGGTTGCTGGTGGCTTCATCGAGGATGAGAATCCTGGGGTCCGCGAGCAGCGCGCGGGCGATGGCGATGCGCTGCTTCTGACCGCCGCTGAGGCGCACGCCTCGTTCGCCGATGGTGGTGCTGTAGCCCTGTTCGAGTTCCCCGATGAAGTCGTGGGCGTTGGCGGCCTTGGCCGCATCCATGACCTCTTGAGCTGATGCATCACGCCGCGAGTAGGCGATGTTCTGGGCGACCGAGCCATCGAAGAGGAAGACATCCTGCTCGACGATGCCCAGAAGGCCTCGGTAGTCGTGTACATCGAGTGTGCGCAGGTCGCGGCCATCGAGCAGGATGCGGCCGCGTGTGGGATCGTAGAAGCGGGCGATGAGATTGCACAGGGTCGTCTTGCCGCTGCCGCTGGGGCCGACGAGTGCGACGGTCTGGCCGGGCTTGATGCTCAGGGTGATGTGGCGCAGCACAGGATCGCCGCTGGCGGAGCCATCGGCTGATTCATCGCGAGCCTTCTCGGTGCGCGGGTAGCCGAAGGAGACATCCTCCACTTCGATGGCACCTCTGGTCGCCTCTCGTGTCACGGGTTCGCCATCGCGGCGACCACCAAACTCGAGTTCCTCACTGAGCAAGTCGAGCACGCGATCGAGCGCGGCGAGGTTGGTCTGGATCTGCGAAGCGGTGCTGGTGAGTGTTTCGATGGGTCCCAGGAGCATCAGCAGGTAGGTGCTGAACATCATGAGGTCGCCGATGGTGAGGTTGCCTCGCAGCACCTGTGTGCCGCCGTAGATGAGTACGCCCGCGCTCGCACCGGGAATGAGCACGGCCCAGACGACTTCGAGCGTGCGCGACCACCACCACGTGAGCACTTCGAGGCGTGTCATGTAGTGCTGGCCGGTGGTGAAGCGGGTGGTCTCGGCCCGCTCGCGAGAGAAGCCGCGGACAACGCGCATGCCTCCGAAGGCCTCTGTGGTCGAGGCATCGATCTGCTGGCGTACGGCCTTCTGATCGCGATAGAGCGGACGGATGCGGCCGATCCACTGGCGGTGTGTGAACCAGACGAGCGGAATGAGCGCGACGCCACCGAGCAGCATGCGGTAGTCGACCACCGCGAGGATGCACAGCGTGCCGGTGAGCTGCACGATTGCTCGCCAGGGGTTGTAGATCATGGAAAAGAGCAGGTCGCCCGCAAGGCTTCCGTCATCGCGCAGCAGGCTGGCCATGCCGCCACTCTTGTAGTGGTGAATGCGATGCAGCGGCAGACCCGCGGCGTGCTCGAAGGTGCGTCGCCGCAACTCCGCCTGAATCCGCTTGGTGATGCGGGTGAACTGCCACCGCCCCACCGTGCCCAGCGATACACCGAACGAAGCGACTGCAACCATCAGTGCGCCAAGCACCCAGAGCATCGCCGCGGGGTCGGCGGGGACTCGCTCTCGTACCCAGAGGGGAAGCCCGGTTGGGCCGGGGTTGTTGGTGATGATGTAGTCGAGGGCGATCTTGGTGCTGGCCGGGATGAAGAGCCCGGTGAAGGTGACGATCGTCAGCGTGCACAGGCCGAGATACACCCAGCCCCGGTGCGGGCGGGTGAGGTGCCAGAAGGAGGAAAAGAGCTTCCAGAACGAGCGGGAGCGCTTGAGCTTGTCCTTCTTGCTGTTGGGTTCTGCGCTGCCACGGGTCGACCAGGTTTCATCGGTGCGGATGCGCTCGCGGTATTCGCGGTAGCGGCGGCTGCTGGTCGTGGACTGTTGCATGGGTGCGATTCTGGTATCGGGCTTCTTCGCGATGGCAGGAAGGATGCATCGGACTCGACCACTCCGGAGTGCATCAACGGCCTGCTGGATATCCGGGGACGGCTCGGGCGTGGCAGGCTTGCTGGGATCATTCGTCGTCATCGTCATACTCAAAGCTGCGGCGCAGCGCCATGCGAGGCCGACGCAGCGCCACGTTGAAGATGAGGCCGGTCATGATCCAGACCGCCACGAGACTCGAGCCGCCGTGGCTGACGTAGGGGAGCGTGATGCCGATGATGGGGAGCAGTCCAAGGTTCATGCCCGCATTCACGAAGACCTGGGCGATGACAAAGCCGGTGACGCCGACGCAGACGAGGCGGCCGAAGGGCTCGCGGCAGACCGCCGCGGTGAGCAACGCCCCCACCACCCAGACCGCATAAAGCCCGATGGTGAACAAGCCGCCAAGAAGACCGAATCTCGCGACGATGACCGAATAGATCATGTCGGTCTTGCGTTCGGGGAGTGCATTGAAGTGCAGCAGCGTTCGGGCGTGTTCATCACCAAGCCCGGCCTTGCCGCCCGCGCCGGCCAGCCTCTGGCTGGTGACGCTCTGCATGTTGAAATCCTGATCCGCGCTGGTATCGCCCTTGAACTGCAGGAGCAGGCCATCGATGCGCTGTTTCTGGTGGGGACGCAGAATGGTGTACGCGGCGGGTGCCGCGGCGGTCGCGAGCGCGACGATGAGGATGAGGTGCTTGAGCTTGGCTCCCGCTGCGAGCAGGACGGCAAAGAGTGCGGGAATGAAGAGCAGGACGGTGCCAAGGTCGGGCTGGAGCATGATGAGCCCGACGGGGATGAAGGTGATGATGGCCGGGGGAATGAGCCCGGCGAAGGTGCGGTGGTTCTTGCTGAAGCGCAGGTACCAGGCGAGCACGAGGATGTAGGCGATCTTGGCGACCTCGGAGGGCTGGAAGTCAGCGACACCAAAGTCGATCCACGCGCGGGCACCGTTGCGGGGACGGACGATGGAAAGCGGGATGCCCGGCAGGAGCAGGAAGATGAGGAGCAGCACCGCCACCGCGAGCAAGCCCCAGGAGATGTATCCCAGGAGGCGATAGTGCGGGAGCATGGTGACGAGCATCGCGGCGAAGGCGATGGCCAGGTACAGGGCCTGCCGAGTCGCGGCGGGACTGAGCTGAGTCCACGAGGAGCCGGGGTTCACCGACTCAGCGACATCGATGGCATAGATGCCAAGGAGGGAGAGGGCCAGGGACGCGCCGATGGTGAGGAGGGCCGGCCAGGCGCGGGCGAGGGATGCCGCGACGTTGACGAGACGACTGGCAAGAGAAGGACCGGAGTTGGAGTAGGCGAAGGCCATCCGTGGCGTGTCAGTAGGTTAGTCGGTCTGCGTCATGGAGCGTGGATAGCTCTGTTAGGGTCGGTATAGTTGGGAATGCGGACACAGGGGACGAGCTCCACCGTTGTTTCGAGACAGCCAGGTTCAGCCGCGAAGATGGCGGCGGTCTTTGTGCTTGGTGCCGCGGCGAGCGCCGGGTACTTTGCATTCAGCACGCGACCCGCGCCAGCGACCGTTCAGGCCAGCCCGCCACCACCTACCACCCCCGCCCCGACCATCCCCCCCATCATCGTGCAGCTGGTGCAGCCGGCTGCAACGGGAGCTTTGCCGATGACCGGTGCTGTCGTGACCCCTGCTGGGGTTGCCGCCGCGGCGTTGTCGGGGGCTGGAGCGACTGGGGCGGATTCGCCAGACGCGTGGGTCTTGGTGGGGCCGCCGGAGCCAGCCGCGGTGACGTTGCTGCGTCAGGTGGAGATTCCCGCGGCACCTCAGGCCCTGACGCAGTCACCTGAGACGAAGCCCGTGAAGGCGGAACCGAAGCCCACGAAGGCAGGGTCTGCCGCGGCATCGAGTGGGGTGAAGATTGATCTGAATACGGCAACACAAGCGCAGCTGGAGTCGTTGCCGCTGGTGGGACCGTCAATGGCGAAGCGCATCATCGAGTATCGCGCGGCGAATGGTCCGTTCAAGTCGGTGGCGGACCTGGACAATGTGAAGGGGATTGGTGAGAAGACGCTGGCGAAGCTGATGCCGCTGGTGACGGTTGGGGATGCAGGGGGTGCGGGTTCGCGTTGAGTCGCGTCGATGACGTTGGGGACGGGAAGAAAGGCCGGTTTCAGAGTTCAGAGATTCAGCGAATGGGTCGCTGGCTTTGAGTGTGCAACAAAACACGGCCGTGCACCGCGCTGTTGAGGCGAGGACGCACGGCCGTGAGACAAGAAACCTTGGTTGCTGTGTATGGGGCGCTGGATCAGCCGCCGCCGTTTTCCCAGGCGATGAAGAAGGCTTCGATGTCGGCACCATCGACGCCGCCATCCATGTTGAAGTCGGCCTGGGTTTCGCCGCTTTCCCAAGCGGTGAAGAAGGCTTCGAGGTCGGAACCGTCGACGCCGCCATCGATGTTGAAGTCAGCGCCGGGGTAGGCGGTGGCGTTGATGGTCATGCTGGCGGTGTAGCCGTTGTCGGTGGCGAGGACGTTTTCCTTGGTGAAGAAGGCGGGGTAGATGACATCGCCGGTTCCGCCGCCGGGGCCACCTGAGGCAGCGTGGAGGCTGGAGACCATGAAGCGCAGGTGGCCGGCGTTGATGCCGCGTGCGACATAGGCCTGAGCCGCGGCGGACGAGAGGTCGACATGGAAGGTCATTGGCGTGGCCACCGGAACGAACTGACCGGGGGTCAGGTCGGGGTTGACAGCGATGGCGAGGGGGGGTGCTTCGAAGTGCTGGCGTACGTGACGGCTGACGTCGATGGTCGGCAGGCCCTGGGCATCGAATGCCGCGGAGAAGGCGTAGCGAACGCCTTCACGGGGCGGGAAGGGGGCGAAGGGGCTGAAGGCGCCTGACTCGGTATAGGTGGTGTCGGTCCTGCCGCTGCGGTAGCCAACGGGGAAGAGTTCCACGGGCTTTCCCTCGTCGGCGTCGACGGTGTAGCCGACTTCCGCGGCGTCGTAGGAGGTCGTGACGGAATCGAAGGTGCCGTCGTACTGGAAGCGGTTGTCGACTGCAACCCAGATGGTGATGTCGAGCGAGCTGATGGCGTAGCGACCCGAACCGAACCCTGCCGGAATGACGGTGTCGGTGTTGAAGCCGATGAGGAACTGGGCGTCGCGGTCATCGAAGCCGGCCTGGCGAAGTGCCGCGAACGTGGGAACTGAGGTCTCAGTTCCTGGCTGGCTTGCGAATGGGTAGTTCCAACGGTCGATGGAAGGGGCGTCGATGGTGCCGGTGATGGACTGTCCGAAGGCAGTCCCGGCGGCCAAGAGAGTTCCAATAAAAGCGAGGCGAGCGGCAGTGTGGGTCATGGGTGATCTCCATTCTCCTGCTCCCAGCCAGCCCGTAAGCGGACACACTTATCCTCTTACGTTGCCCGATAATACACCTTCGGACATTTCGCTCATTTTCTTGCTCGGCTAGAAGCATTCTTGTCTGACGAGAGTATACTCCTGTCAGACAGGAAAGGATTCTATATGGCAGCAAAAACTACACAAGTCAGAACAACCGCGTGCGATTCAGAGTCCGAGTTGGTTGCAAGTGGCGTGAACACGACCCAGAAGCATGTGTCGCGGTGCCCGGTGATCCGTGCATACCGCGCCGTGCGTGATCGTGGCTTCACACTGATCGAGTTGCTGGTGGTGATCGCGATCATCGGCCTGCTCATCTCGATCCTCCTGCCTTCGATGGCGAAGGCACGCGGGCTTGCGAAGCAGACGCGTGAACTTGCCGGTGCATCTCAGATGATGACGGCCTTCACGATGTACGCTGATGACAACAAGGGCAATGTGCTTCCGGGCTATCCGACGCGTGCGATGGTCAACGGACAGATGAAGGTGCTCAATGCTCAGGGCGAGCGGCTCTTCAATGAAGATGCGCAGCGCTTCCCCTGGCGGCTTGCTTCATACTTCAACTTCGACTTCCGCGGCCTCTATCAGTCCGACAAGATGCTCGGCGAACTTCGCAGCGGCGAATCCGAGTATTCACAGTTCGGCGTCACTTATGACTACGTGATCAGCTTGTATCCTTCTCTTGGAATGAATGTTGCCTTCGTTGGTGGCAGCGATCGGTTCCAGGAGTTTGATGCTCTCTTCCAGCGGCAGTACGGGCGCGTCTACATTCAGCGCCTTGATCAGGCCGTTCGTCCTTCAGGTCTTCTGACCTTCGCCTCGGCCCGCGCTGAGGAACAGCCCTCGGTGCCGGTGCTTGGTCGCCCCGAAGGTTTCTTCCGTCTTGATCCGCCGCGGTTTGGCTCAAGCTCGGGCGCTCTGTGGGCCTCAGCCTACGAACCCAACGCTCCCACGCCGGGCCTGAACTCGGGCTTCATCTCACTGCGTCACGCCGGCAAGGCCGTCGCGGCACACCTTGACAGCCACGCCGAGATGCTCGGCTGGACCCAGCTCAAGGACATGCGTCGCTGGGCCGATCAGGCCACGCACGAAGACTGGACCGTCGCGGCTCGCTGAGACAACATCTTTCGTACAGCTTCTTGCGGGGCGTTTGCGGGTGCGAACGCCCCGCAGTCGTTTTAGGGGAATATGAGATCCGACGAACG
>JBILUL010000223.1:0-6500 GCA_044371005.1 Phycisphaerales bacterium
TGTGGCGCTGACCGATCCCGCCCCATGGAACTTTCAGGGTCCACCGGCCGTTTGAGTCATCGCTAAAAACAAACATGCGGAGCAACCTGCTCCGCATGCTGTCGAATTTGAAATTGAGTGAGGTGACCGAGCAGTGATTACTTCTTGGTCTTCTCGGCAAGAGCCGCCTCAACGGCCTTGGAGAGTGCATCGCCGCGGAGGCCGCTGCCGATGATCTTGCCGGTATCGCCATCCACCAGATAGGTAGCGGGGATCGAGTTGATCGCGTAGAGCTGGGCAATACGGGCCTTCCAGAAACCGCCGTCGTAGACCTGGGGCCAGCTCATGTTCTTGTCCTTGAGCATGTTGTTGATCTTTTCCTCAGACTTAGGCTGATCGAGACTGATCCCCAGAATCTCAAAACCGTTGCTGTGGAACTTCTCGTACGCCGACACCACATTGGGCATTTCGGCGACGCACGGCCCACACCAGGTCGCCCAGAAATCGAGCAGAACGACCTTGCCCTTGTAGTCGCCCGGGAACTTGATGGTCTTGCCGTCCATCATCGTCGCCTCAAAGGAGGTGATCACCTTGCCCACGGCGTGATCCGGAGGAGGAGCGATCTCCTCTGCTTCCTTGGTGCTCTTGACGAACTTGAACGAGCGGCCATCCTGAGCCAGATCGGAAATCTCGTACACGACGCCGCCGAGTTTGAAGGGCTTGCGAACATCAAACCGCTCGCCGCGGCTGTCAAACGTGCCATTGGCATTCACATCCAGGAGCAGGTAGGCGCCCGAAGCTGCCTTCGCGTCGCCTTCGGGAATCGCCTTGCCGCGGAAATCAGCGCTCGAACTCTCGTCGGTGAGCATCGCCTTGTAGGTCTTGTCGCCGAGTTTGACATCACCGGCGAGCGCAAAGTCGCGATAGACCATCACCATGTCCTTCACCGTCACACGCTGCGGATCCTTGGGATCAAAGCGATACATGATCAGCTTGGCATCGAAGGGTGCTGCCTGAGTGCCATACTGCACCGTCGCACCACCGCTGTACGACTTGAGCGGGCCGTTGGGTCCGGGGCGTTCGGCCTTCGTCCACTCGGGCTTGGCATCGTCCGTGAAATCGCCGTTGCCATTGCTGTCGACCAGCAGGGTTGCATCGGCGCCTTCCGGCTCATCAACAATGAGGTGGAACTCGACCCCGGCCGCGGTCTTGACGGGGAGCACGCCGTAACGGGGTGCCTTGAGCCCATCGGGGACCTTCTTGACGGCCTCGGGCTTGGCATCGCTGAGCTTCACCTGAATCGGCCGATAGCCGCCGATCATCTTCGCCGCCCCCGAAGGCACTGGCGTGAGTGACACCACATCGTCACCCAGGCCCGAGAGCGACGCGCCGCACACCGCAACCGTGACAGAAATGAGCGATACCGCCATGAGGTCGAACTCCTTTGGTTCTGCAGGGGGAAATTGAGGAAGAATGATACGTCGCCGCGTACGCTCAGGCCTATGCCATTTGACCCCGATGCCGCGGCTGCCCCAGGGACCGGAATCTTCGGCCTGCCCTACTCCTTTGAAGAGAGCAAGGTCGTTCTTCTCCCCGTCCCCTTCGACGCGACCACGTCCTATGCACGCGGCACCGCCGCGGGCCCCGAAGCCATCCGCACCGCCTCCGCCCAGGTCGATCTCTTCGACCGCCGCCTGGGCCGGATCTACGAACGCGGCATCTTCATGCACGAAGAGGATGCAGCCATCCGGAATCTCAATGACGCGGCGTGTACCGCCGCGGACCCCGTGATTGAGTGCGCCGGCATCGAGAACATGGACGACCAGAAAGCTGGTGAAGCCCTTCTCAAGCAGGTCGCCGATGCCTGCGAACGCGTCAATGCATTCACCTATGAGCAGACGATGGCCGTGCTGAAGGCGGGCAAGATTCCCGGCCTCATCGGCGGCGAGCACTCGGTGCCCTTTGGCGCCATACGCGCCTGCGCCGAGCATTTCGGCGGCATCGGCATCCTGCACATCGATGCCCACATGGACCTGCGCGATGCCTTCGAAGGCTTTGCCTGGTCTCATGCCTCCATCATGCACAACGTCATCAGCCGCATCCCGCAGGTGAACAAGGTGGTGCAGGTGGGTATCCGCGACTTTGGCGAGCGCGAACTTGAATTTGCCAATGCCCACGATGTGACGGTCTATTTCGATGATCAGATCGAGGAGCGCCTGCTCGAGGGCGAAAAGTTCTCGCAGATCTGCCGCGAGGCCGTCGCGAAGCTCCCGCACCGTGTCTACGTCACCTTCGACATCGATGCGCTCAATCCCGCCCTCTGCCCGCACACCGGCACGCCCGTCCCCGGCGGCCTTTCGTTCAACCAGGCGGCCTTCCTGCTCGAAGCGCTCAAGGAGAGCGGCAAGCACATCGTCGGGTTCGATCTGGTTGAAGTCGCCCCCGGCAACGAGGATGAACCCGAGTGGGATGCCAATGTCGGCGCACGCATGCTCTACAAGCTCTGCGGCATCGTCTGAAGCCCCGCCAGTCCGCCACCCGGAGAGCCTGCATGTCTGTCAGCGTCCGCCCCGCCACGCGCGAAGATCTTCCCCTCATCGCTGAACTCATCCGCGATCTGGCGGTCTACGAGAAACTCGAACACGAGTGCCACGTCACCACGCAAGGACTCGACGCCGGCCTCTTCGGGCCCGTGCCCAGCGCGCACGCACTCATCGGCCTCGTCGATGGCGTGCCCCAGGGCTTTGCGCTCTACTTCACGAGCTTCTCCACTTTTCTTGCCAAACCCGGCATCTACCTCGAAGATCTCTTTGTCCGTCCGCACGCACGGGGCGTTGGCCTTGGGAAGGCACTGCTTGCCTCGCTGGCGAAACTCGCCATCGACCGGGGCTGCGGACGTCTCGAGTGGTCGGTGCTCGACTGGAACGAACCGGCGCTTGGCTTTTACCGCAAACTGGGCGCGGTGCCCATGAGCGAATGGACCGTACACCGGATGACCGGAAGCTCACTCGAACAACTCGCCGCGGCAGCTCCGCAGCGCTGAGCGGCCGGAACGCGAACCAGCCGCGGCCCATCGAGGGACCGCGGCCGATTCACACGACCTGAATCACGTTGCGTCACTCAGACCGAGCACCCTGCGTGCACTCTCATTCACGCCTGGTGCCTTCTGCGCCGGCCACCCATGAGAGCGGCCGCGATTGCAACGCCCGCGACTCCCGGCGCCGGCACCGCGAGAGGCTCGCTGTAGAAGAAGTCATCCATCGCCACCACATCGCGCCCCGCTCCGTCGACGATCCCGGCACCAAGGCCGACATTGCCCGCGATGATCCGAACGCCCGACACGCGCTCCCCATCCTGGAAGAACGTACCCGCGAACGACAGACCACCATCCGGCGAGACCGGCACGAGAATGCGACGAAGCAGCGCCTGCTGCCCGTTGAGTTCGGTGTAGAACTCAATCGCCGTCGAATCCGAACGATCCACATCCGTGAAGATCGCGCCAAATCCGTTCACCGTTGCAGCCTGACCGGGGGCCGAGGGCACGAAGAAACTGCTGTTGACGATCGTGCCACCTTCCACGCCAAACACGCGGCTTGGCGAGAAGGTCTTGAACGAAGACGCGTACGACGGATCGATATCACCGAACCGTGCCGTCGCATCCGCCACCCGCTTGCTCACCAGCAACCGCCCCGTCGGCGCACTGAAGACCGCGCCGCGCTTGCTGTTGTTGTTGAAGAAATTGTCGGGCATCGCGGCAGGACTCTGGAACGCATCGAGCCCCGCGGCATCCCAGTTGATCTCGCGGCGACCAACCGTGAACGCCCCGCCACCCACGCCGTTGTTTCCACCACCAAGACTCACCGCGGCATTGAACGATGCCACCACGCCTGCAAGGTCCGATGCGGTCGCCCCCGAACCGACGAAGTCAACCGGCCCCGCCACAGCCAAGCCAGTGCATGCAGCCACCATCACGGGAATCATCCTGTTCATGTCTCGATCTCCTGTTCATTATGCTCAGACAGCGCACAACCCCAGCGGTATCCGGAACGAATCGTCGCACCGGGCATTCACTTGCGTCTTCAAGGGTGTGGCAGTTGACCGGATCTCAGTGCCGGCACCGATGAATGTCTGATGCCCTCATCTTCATTGCACATTGCGTCGCCTTTTTCTTCTCAGGCCCGTGACACCGCCAAGAATCACCACCATGTCCATCACTCCGCCGCGTGACGAAGAAATGCCCGACACTCCCACTTCCTGGCAGATGGATCTGCCGACGATTCTCGACATCGTGCGTGAGATGAGCGAGCAGACCGATCCGCAGGAGATGGTCAAGCGCTACGCGGCTCGCATCCGGCCTCTTTTCCCCAGCGACGGCATGGTGAGCGTCTCACGACGCGGCCTTGAGTATCCCAAGTACCGCATCACGCGTTCGTCGAAGTTCACCAGCGATATCGATCCATGGCGCGAACCCCATCGCCTGCCACTGCTCGAAGGCGGACTCCTGTGTGAATGGCTGTACGGCGGCGTGCCGGTTCTCAACAACAACTGCACACCGAGCCCCGATGACCCGGCCTTCGAGCACATCGGCCACATGCGATCCTTCTCTGCCATCCCCCACTTCGATGGCGGACAAGCCCTCAACATGGTCGTGCAGATGGCATCGAGGCCCAACGGGTTTCATGAAGACCGCTTCCCCTTCGTCGTCTTCATGTCCAATCTCTTCGGCCGTGCCACCAACACCCTGGTGCTCAGCCGCAAACTGCGCGAGGCGCTTGATGCGCTTGATCGTGAACTCAAGGTGGTCTCCACCATCCAGCGTTCACTCCTCCCGCGTGACCTCCCGGAAATCGCCGGCGTCGAAATCGCCGCCGATTACGCAACCAGTAAATGGGCCGGCGGCGACTACTACGACTTCTTCGATCTGCGCGACGGTCGCTACGGACTGCTTATCGCCGACGTCTCCGGCCACGGAACGCCCGCGGCAGTCCTCATGGCCATCATGCACGCCATTGCCCACCAGTTCCCCGGTCCCGCTCATCCGCCCGGCCAGCTCCTCGCCCACATCAACCGCGAACTCTGCCGCCACTACACCAACGACCCTGTCATGTTCGTGACCGCCTTCTACGGCATCTTCGACCCCGTCGCGCGGACACTCACCTACGCCAACGCGGGCCACCCCTCGCCCGTGGTCCGCAACTTCCGCAGCGGAGCCAGCGGCGCGATCTCCTCGGTCGACAGCTCCATCCCTCTGGGCATCACTCCTGACGTCAGCTTCGTCGATTCCGTACACACACTCACCTCCGGCGACATCCTGGCCCTCTACACCGATGGCATCACCGAGGCACGCGAGCCTGAAGGGCCCCTCTTCGGCGAGGAACGGCTGCTGCTCTCCATGGGCTGCGCCTGCGGCACTGCTCAGGATGTGCTCCGCCATGTCCTCAAGGATGTCGACACCTTCACGCGCGGCGCGGAACTCAACGACGATCGAACCATGCTCGTCCTCAGGCTTGAGTAAGCCGCGTATCCTCCCGCGATCAGCCTGTGCCCCGCTACAAGCTCACCATCTCCTATGACGGAACCGACTTCTGCGGCTGGCAGAAGCAGGAACCCCTTGCGCCCGCCGAGGGCTCGGTCAACATCTACCCGCCCGACAAGATCGCCGGGATGCTTCACTTCGGCGATGGTGAGCGGCCGCGGCTTCAACTCCGCACTGTGCAGCACGTCGTCGAACGCGCCGTCACCGAGATCGTTCGCGAACGCATCATCCTTCACGGCTCAAGCCGCACGGATTCGGGTGTCCATGCCCATGGGCAGGTCGCCGCGTTCACGTGCTCGGGCGATGGTGATGATGAACCAGGTCGCGTAGCAGAGACCCGCGGCTGTGGTTGGCCCCTCGAACGCGGCACGGAGCGCCTCGTCCGAGCCCTCAATGGCCGACTTCCTGAAGATGTGCTGGTGACCGCCGCGGAGGTGGTGCCCCTGCAGTTCAACCCCATTCGCCACACGCTCGCGAAGGCCTATTCGTACACCCTCCACGCTTCGCCGCGTCGGTGTCTGTGGGATCGGCGCTATGTCCATCAGATCTGGCACCCGCTCGATGTGGAGGCCATGCAGCATGCCGCGGCGTTGCTGACGGGCACGCACGATTTCGCCGCGTTCGCCGCGGCGGGCCACGGGCGAGTCTCCACCATCCGCACCATCTTCGAGTGCACCGTCACACGGGAATCCGAAGATCGCATCCGGATCTATGTCTGCGGCAGCGGGTTCCTCTGGAACATGGTGCGCATCATTGCAGGGACACTGGCGGAGGTCGGCCGGGGCAGAATGCCAGCTACGGCCATTCCCGACATCATTGCTTCAGCCAATCGCGAGAATGCAGGCCCCACGCTCCCGCCCACGGGCCTGTGCCTTGAGTGGATCCGCTTCGAAGATCCCGCGACACTGACGGAACTTCCCGCGCAGGACGATGCCGAAAGCGCCGACGACCAGTGCGAATGAGCCATCTGAAATCTGCAATCTGA
>JBILUL010000224.1:0-6472 GCA_044371005.1 Phycisphaerales bacterium
GCCAGTGTCAGACAATGCCGCGGCCGCCGCGGCGAGGCTGAGCATTTCATCCAGCGCGACCGGCAATGCCTGCTTGCCCCCCACCAGCAACACTCGCACCGCCAGCACACCCAGTGCGTAGAGGTCGCAGGGCGTCGAGAGCATCGGAACCAGTTCAAAGCCCACATCCGAGATCGGTGTGCCGGCTCGCAGCTTGTTAAGCGTGTCATCCGAGAGCTTCTGGGGCAGTGAGCGGACGCGAATCTCGCCCCCCGCCATCGAGCTCTGAGTATCAACGAAGGTGTAGAGATCGAACCGCCCGCCACCCACGCCAGCACGCAGCCAGAGGAGGTCGTTGGGACCCGCGCTGACTCGTTCCTGGGTCGAAAGCGTGGCCTCCACGACCATGCCAGTGCCTTCGGCAATGACGTTGCGAGGACGCAGCCAGCCCTTGCCGCTGATGGCGCGAGCCATGCTCGTCGGGGCGTAAATGGAGCCTCCACCACTGTGGCCAGGGAGGAAATAGTGGTTCTTGGAGCCGGGAATCGTCAGTTCCGCAGCATCACCGGAGTCGTTCAACTGCACCGAGGCGGTCCACCAGAGGGGAATCGCCGGAGAGCCGGACTGAATGGCAACGCGGAAGCTCTGAGCACTCAGGTTGAGCAACGGCGACTGCGATGCCGCGACTGCGGTGCGGACATCGGAGATGGCACCGGCGAGGGCCATCAGGTGCAGGTGGAGCGATTCCACGAGACGGCCAGCCATGCCGACGCCGCTCGCGCGAAGGTAGCCGCCGACGTTGCCCGGGCCTGCATGCGATGACGCCGCGGCGATCGAACGAAGGACTGATTCGCCCGGCCCGGCATCACTGGACACACCCTTGAGGGCATCGGCGTATTGCTCGAGCGTCAACGCGGCGAGGGGACGCACCATCATGCGGCCGCACGAGGGATTGAAGGGAATCGGATCGCCCGCAAGGCCCAACGCCGCGGCGAGGGCCGAGGGATCGTTCCCCAGCACATCCATCGGCATCAGGTCGGCCCCATCACCCAGCTCGGGCTGGAAGAGATGGCGGGAGAGCGTTGAGGTGTACGCCGGAACGCCCTTGCGGGCCAGGATCGCTTCGTCGGTGCAGAGGGCCCAGGTGGCGTTCGTGCGCTTGTCGCGGGCGACCGAGGGAAGCCGCGTCTTGGCATCGATGAAAATCGGGGGCGGGCTTTTGAACTCGTACCCGGTCATCAGGAGGTCGGGGCTGCTGCGGCAGACACGCTCCCAACGGGCATCGAGGGCACCGTTGCTGAGGGCATCGCGGTAGGCAATGGGAGCCGAACCCAGGCCCGCGGCGTCCTGAACGGCCACTTCAAGCCACTTGTGAACGCGCTCGCTAGCATCGAGCAAACATCCGAGGTAGACGCGGGCATCGAGCGTGTCGCGGAGCATCGCAAACGCGGCAGAACCCGGCTTTGCATCGCTCTTGATGAGCACACAGACCCGAAGCGCCGCACCCACCTGTTCGGGGGTGATCGGTGCCGCGAGATAGCCTGCGGGCAGGGGGGCGGGCAGAGAACCAAACGCGAATGATGGCGGCAGACTCACGCGGTTGATCACTCCCAGGATCGAAGCAGCGGCGGGTACTCCCCGTGCATGAGTGGTGCACTGTGCACCTTTGGACGGGCAGTGTACGCCCCCAACGGGGCCCCAGAGATCCTCAATCGGCCCTCGGTTCATGGCTACATGCGAAAAGGGGGTGCATGACGGCGGGGTCGGAGGCCGATACTCTCAGACGATGCCCCCGGGATCTGACAACCTGCCTGAGTTGGTGACCTCACTCACGAACGAAGGCATCCTTTCGCGGCTGGACGCCGCCGCCAAAAAGGGCAAGCTCCCCGGATTCGAGTCAAAGACCGGTGGATATCTCTTAGCCGTCGATGCCTTCGGTGCCATGTTCGACTACCAGTTGATGGCAACCACTTCCACAAGCGAAGGCCGGACGCGGATGACCTTTGCGCTCAAACGCCGCCCCAAGATGCCGGCGATGATGGCCGTGGCGATGGTGGCCACGGTCTGGCCGGGTCTGCCAATGACCGACTCGATGCTGCGTTCGTGGATTGCCACCTACGACAGCTGGCCCTGGTGGGTCACATATGCGTGGTACATCCCACTTGGAATCATCCCGCTCCCGTGGATGTGGATCAAGTGGCATCGCACTTCACACGCCGCGGCGACGGAACACTCGCTCGAGCAGATCGAGGCGATTGCAGGGCTTATCGAAGCGACCACGGCCTGAGCCTGAGTTGAACCGCTCAGCACGGCTTTGTTCGGGCCCCCTACGCTGGCCATCATGCTGTGGGACGAACAACACCTGCTTGGTGCGGTGTGCGAACATCTCAAGCGACTCGAAGCGGCCCTGAACGACGAGGATGCCGTGAAGGGGATCGATGCGCTGGATGAACTGGCGATGCACCCGCATATCGCCGCGGCGTTGACGGCTGCAGGCATCTGCGTTCACCGCGAGTTTGCATACCCCGGCATTCCAGGCAAACGCAAGAAGAAGCCCGAACGCGAACGGTGCGACTTTGTGCTGACAGCCAGCCCTGATCGTCCACCGGGCGATCCGATGGTGTTGGTGGTTGATCGGGAGAAGCAAGAGCAGACGCTGTTTGCTCCGTTGCCACCGCCGCGACTTGAGGGGACGCCGATTGGCGAGTGCTACTTCCTTGAGTGCAAGGTCGTCGGCCAGTACACGTATGTCGAGGGCGTGCCCGTACCCAACCGCACCTATGCCTCGCAGCTCACACGCTCGGTGACCAAGGACCTAAAGAAGCTCAACGCTGATGAACGCATCGGCTTTGGCGGGCTGCTGCTGGTGCTCTTCACGGCTGATGCCGCGGTGGCGGAGCATGATCTGCCCATCGCGCTGCACCGCGCGCTCGATCGCCACGCGATGTTCCGTTCGCCACTGAAGCTGCAGTTCCCGATTGCGGAGCGCGTGGGGAATGCCTGCTGCACGGTGGCGCTGATTGCCAAGGCCTAATTGCCAGGGCCTGATTGCCAAGACCTGATTCAGGATTTTCGAGCGAACCGAACACGGCGATGAGTCTCAGCGCAGACGCACCATCGCCGGATCGACGCCCAACTCAGTGAGCACCTTGCTCGCTTCCTGTGTCTTTCCATCTCGCATCAGCGCCCCGGCGTAGAGGAATCCAAGCTGGAACCAGTTGCTGCCCCGGAGGAACTCGGGCGAACCACGCTTGGGCTTGACGGCTTTGCGATAGGCACCTTCGTACATCTCCGCGACGTTGGCATCCTTGCCGCTGCTGCGCAGCAGCTGCTCGATGTGCGTCGCGGCACTCACCGCATACGGGCCTTCGTTCACGAACCGGCGGATGACATCCTGATAGGCATCCCACGCCTTGGTCTTGTTGCCGGCCTTCTCCCACATCTCGCCCTGGGCGAGTCGCACAAGACTCGCAAGGTCGGGGCGGTGGGCGTAGGTCTTGAAGGTGGCATCCCAGAGTTTGGCCTGCTGTTCGACGGGCTCCTGGGTCTCGATCATCGGGCGCACGACATCGAGACTGAAATCTGCGTAGCTCTTGCCGCAGAGGGAAAAGAGCACTTCGGCCCAGCGCACCTTGTCGTCGTAGTCGAGTGCGCCGGAGCGTGCGAGGCTTTTGACCTGATCCCACGCACGCACATTGGAAGGTGTGCGGCGCAGTGCGGCTTCGATGAGGAGCTGGCGCGAGGCACTGTCAGGCTTGAGCGGATCGGCCTTGCCGGGAGCCTCGAAATCATCTACGAACGCTTCCTCCCCCACTCCCTGCACTTGCGGCGGCGGGAAAACAATGTTGGCCTCCTGCACTTCCGTCAGGCGCCGTGCTCCTTCGAGCAATGCGAGGGATTGAATGCGGGCGTCTTTCTTCTGTGCCGCGGCGTCGGCGAGGATGGCGATGTGTCCATCGGCGAGACTCACGCGTGTCTGCGGATCCTGCACGCTGCCACGGATGTCCTTGTATTCGTCGTAGCGACCGGTGGAGAAGTCCCAGGTGTAGCGATTGCCCTGTGCGCGCAGATAGCCCATCCACGCATGGCTGATCGCCGCGGCTTTGCCGACAACATACGCGGTGGGAATGCCCTGTGCCTTGCCAACCATGCATGCGTAATAGGCCTGATCGACGCAGACGCCGCCATACTTGGCGATGGCTGCCATGTTCCAGCCGCCCGGCGCCGTCGTGCACTTCTTGGGCACGCCCTTCAGGAAGGCATCGTTGTCGTACTTGATCTCGCTGTAGCGATCCCCCACCGTTGGCGTCTTGCCGTACTTGGCCAACGCGGCTTCCATCTCATCGATCGTCGCGGTGGTATCGACCAGATGCACGAGCAGTTCGGTGGGCAGCGTTGCCGGATCGATCGCCAGCTTGCGGCGGTTGCGGGCGAAGTAGCCGAAGATCTCCACCGGATCCGCGGCTTTGGCGGTGTTTTCGTTGAGCTGCATCTGCCAGGGCAGATCATGCACCACGCTGACTGCTGCCGCGAGATTGGGCAGGGCATCCACTTCGGCGGGGTACTTGGCGATGAGCCGCGACAGAAGTGCGTAGACCTTGGCCGGATCGTCCTTGGCATCGTCGATGGCGAAGACGGTGGCTTCGAGTGCCGCGGGGTGGGCGCGAAGTTCGGCGAGCAGTGACACGCGCGAAGCCTGCGGGCACGCGGCGAGCTGCTTCACCAGCCGCAGGTTCGCGGCGACCACGACGAATCGCTGCAATGCCGCGGCTTGGGCGGCGGTCGGTGTGGCCACGGTCGCAGGTGTTGTGGTCGCGAGCACGTGATCCATGAGCTGCGTGAGCCGCGTGATCACGCGGCGATAGTCGGCATCGCTCCCGCTCTCGCTCAGCGAATCGACGTGCGACTGCACCTGCGCTTCAAGGGCACTGACCTTGCTCCCGGCTCGCGGGCGCTCCTTGGTGGTTGGCTGCGTCGTCTGCTGGCTCAGCGCGGAGGGTGTGCCCAGAAGGCACGCGGCGATGCAGGCCACTGATGAATGCAAGAGCGGGCGGTGAAGCATGGCCGGATGATAGTGTCAGCCCTTCGCGGCAAGCGCAACAACATCGAGCGCACACCCGCGGCAGAGCGTGTAGCCACTTCCGCCATGCCCGTAGTTATGGATGATGCGTCCTTCGCGTTCGAGGCGGACGGCGGGGCGACAGGGACGCAGGCCCGAGGAATCACGGAGGAAGCGGGGTGCGGCGATGCCGTGTGCCGCGGCTCGTGCGAGGATGGTGGCCCGCATTTCTGCCGTCGGCGGATCGGCTTCTTCGCCGGGGCGATCCAGGGCGCAGCCGCCGAGCACGACTTCGTTTCGCCGCGGGATCGAGTAGTAAAACTGCGATTCATCGCGTTCATCGCTGATGGAGATGGAGCAATCGATGCCATCGGTGGCGACGATGGTGGTCTGTCCCCAGACGCCCTGCAGCGTGCGATCGTTGCAGAGCGTGCGGGATCCGATGCCGGTGCAGTTGATGATTGCATCCCCCTCGAGCTCGTGCAGTTCCTGCGGCGAGTTGAGGGTGCGGTGTGTGAGGCGGCCTTTGAAGGAGCGTTCGAACCAGCCGCAGAAGAGGGCGGGTTCGATGCGTGGGGCCTTGAATCGCCAGATGTACGGAGCTTCGGGCCGGCCGGAGATGGGCGGAGCGAGGTCATCGATGGCATCGGCCCACCAGGGGCGAGCGGGGGAATCGGTCTGCACTTCCAGGGTGAGCACATCGATGCCGAGCTCGGGGATGCGAGCGGCGAGTGATTCCTGCCAGCGGCGTGTGGTGGCGGCCCAGCGGTTGATGATGGGAGCGGGGTCGGAGCGGAAGGGGAACCAGATGGCCCCCGCCGCGGCGGAGGTGATGTCCTTGCCCGAAGCCGCGGCGATGATGTGGACATCATGTCCGGCTTCGCGCAGGGCATCGGCGGTGGTGAGACCGATGACGCCAGCGCCGACGACTGTGATCCGTGCCATGGTGAAAGGGTAGAGGAGGGGTTGGGGTGTGAGGGGGTTGGGGCTCGGGTGATGATGGGCGGGAGTGAGCGAGGTTGGGATAGCTCTCGGAGGCGGCGGACCCTGCGACGGGGCGGCATGCACGACAAGGTGCTGGGAACGGGTTTGCGGTTGGGTGGGGAACTGCTGTGGCACGGTGCGAACGCGCCGCGGGCAGAGGATCGCCGAGTGCTCGAAATGGCACCGGAGGGAGGGAAGCAGGCTTGTCCGAGGCCGGGTGTGAACGGCCGCGTTGTCTGATAAGAACTGTGCCGCGAGCGGAACTTGGGGAGATGGGCCACGCCAACCCTTTCCATGGCAGCAATTTGCGCCACGGCTCGTGGGCGAGGGACTCGCTTTGGGCTGGGGATGAGCCTACGCTAATGGTCCATATCCACGGGGTATAGCGCAGCTTGGTAGCGCGTTTGACTGGGGGTCAAAAGGTCAGCGGTTCAAATCCGCTTACCCCGA
>JBILUL010000071.1:0-22725 GCA_044371005.1 Phycisphaerales bacterium
GGCCATGTGGTGCTCACGGGCGGGGAGCCGATGATGTTTCCCAGCCTCGATCGGCTCGCCGCGGCGATGCAGGAGCGTGGCATTCACATCACGATCGAGACCGCCGGTACGCTGTTTCGCGAGCTGCCGTGCGATCTGATGAGCATCAGCCCCAAGCTGAGCAACTCGACGCCTCGTGCCGGAGACACCAGGGACCCGACGGGATCGTGGCGGGTGCTGCACGAGCAGCGTCGGATCAATGTGCCTGTGCTGCAGCAGTTGATCGATCGCGCCCCGGACTTTCAGCTCAAGTTCGTGATCTCCGGCCCCGCCGAGATGACCGAGATCGAGGAGCTGCTGGGCCTGCTCAAGGGGTGGCGAAATCACGACGTGCTTCTGATGCCCGAGGGGGTTACCCTACCGGGTTCGCAGACCAAGCAGTGGCTGGTGGCAGAGTGCCTCAAGCGAGGCTATCGCTACTGTCCGCGGCTTCATATCGAACTGTTCGGCAATACCCGCGGGACCTGACAACGCCACGTCCATTCGGACACGGCCCCCGCCACCTCGATGCAGTACCGCAGTTTCACCCTCCAGTGAAGTGACCACATGGCCATCCAACAACTCACCGAAGAGCAAGTACAGACCTGGACACGTGAACAGAAGGACCGCTGGTGGCTGGCCAACGTCTACCGGGGCGAGATGCCGCAGCTGACGGTCCGTGCCGCGACGACGGGCTTCATCCTGGGTGGCATCCTCTCGGCGACCAACCTCTACGTGAGCGCCAAGACCGGCATCACGCTGGGTGTGGGCCTCACTTCGGTGATTCTCGCCTTCGCGATGTTCAAGTTCCTCTCTGCCATCCGCCTGGCCAAGGACTTCACCATCCTTGAGAACAACGCGATGCAGTCGATCGCCACCAGCGCGGGGTACATGACCGTGCCGCTGATGTCGAGCTTCGCGGCGTACTTCTGGAAGGCCAACATCGTCCTTCCGTGGTGGCAGCTGCTCATCTTCAACATCATGACCTCGGTGATGGGCGTGCTGGTCGCCTTCCCGATGAAGCGCCGCTTCATCAACGACGAGCAGCAGCCCTTCCCTGAAGGGCGCGCCTGCGGCGTCGTGCTCGACACGCTCTACACGGGCGGGGGCGGCATCGGCATGATCCAGGCCAAGGCGCTGCTGATCGCGGCGGGCCTCACCGCGGCAGTTCAGGTCGCGGCGGGCGAAGCCTACATGAAGCTGCTGTGGATGTACCTCTTTGGACAAAAGTACTTCTACTACTTCAACGAGAAGCTCGATGCGTGGTATTACTCACTGGCCGAGAAGAACGGATGGGTCATCCCTCGCATCGCGGGCGTCGATTTCCGCGATCTTGCGCTGCGGCCGTCGCTTGATCTGGCGATGATCGGCACCGGCGGCCTCATGGGCCTTCGGACCTCGACGAGCATGCTGATCGGCATGGTCATCAACTTCGTGATCCTGGCCCCGTGGATGATCGTCCGGGGTGACATCAAGACCAAGGGCTCGCACCTCACCTGGGCTCAGGTCACTCAGGGCATCGAGGCGGGCACGCTCAAGTGGTCGAACGTCACGTACGGCCGCGTGGAGATCACCAATCAGTGGGCAATCTGGTGGGGCGTTGGCATCATGGTCGTCGGCTCGCTGGTGGCGCTCTTCGCCAAGCCCAAGGTGATCATCGACGCCTTCAAGGGCGCGTTTGGCAAGAAGAATGACGGCAACGACCCGGTGGCTCACATCGAGCTTCCGATGAAGGTCTCGTTCATCGGGCTTCCGATCTGCGCCATCGCGACGGCGTGGATGGCACACGAGTGGTACCAGGTTCCCTACTGGATGACCATCGTCGCGCTGCCGCTGGTCTTCGCACTTTCGCTCATCTGCACCAACGCGATGGCGCTGACGAGCTGGACCCCCACGGGCGCATTGGCGAAGATTCCGCAGTTCACCTTCGGCATGCTCGACCGGTCGAACCCGGGCGTCAATCTGATGACCGCGGGCATCACCGCCTCGGTCGCGGGCAACGCCGCGAACCTGCTCTCGGATATCAAGCCCGGCTACATGCTGGGCGCCAAGCCCCGTCAGCAGGCTGTCGGCCATGTGATCGGCATCATCGCCGGCGCCATGGTCAGCACGCCGCTCTTCTACGTGATGTTCCTGAGCAACCACAAGGAAGGCCAGTCGGTGCAGGAATCGATGGTCACTGAGCAGTTCCCCATGCCGTCGGCGGTGCAGTGGAAAGGCGTGGCGGACATCATCGAGCGCGGCTTTGCCGGGCTCAGCTCGTCGATCATCTGGTCGCTTGGCATCGCCGCGGTTGTCGCGGTGACTTTCGAGCTCCTCCGCCTCAAGTCCAAGGGCAAGTTCTGGCTCAGCCCGGTGAGCATCGGCCTTGGCGTGGTGCTTCCTCCGGAAGCGACCATGTGCATGTGGGTCGGCGCTGTGATCTTCCACTTCCTGCACACCCGCAATGAAAAGCGCGAGGGCACGTTGGGCCACACGCTGTGGGTGCGTTCCATGGAGCCGATCTGCGCCGGTCTGATCGCCGGCGCGGCACTCACGGGCATTGGCGACAAGTTGCTTGACGTCTTCGTGCTCCCCAAGATCTTCGGTCACTGAGTCCCAAGGGGCCGATATCACACCGGAAGATATGAACATTTCCCGTACGCCGCACGGGCACTGGGGCTGTCTCGCATGCGGTGGCTCGCCCGCGGCAAGCCACCGCCCGCAGCTTGCCTAGCATTCCAAGACCGGTTGAACGATGCGCCTGCACTTCAGCCCTGCCAGCAGACACCGCCGCCTTGTTTCGGGGTTGTTTCCGAACTGAGATACTCATGAACACGCTCGCCTTTCTTCAGAACATCGGTTTGCCCGAACTGCTGGTCATCATGGTCCTTGGCCTGTTGATCTTCGGCAAGCGGCTTCCCGAGGTGGGCAAGAGCCTGGGCAAGGGCATCGTTGAGTTCAAGAAGGGCCTCAAGGGCATCGATGATGACATCGAGGACCAGTCCAGCCGCCCGGCACGTCGCGCTGATCTGCCCGAGCAGGAGCGTCAGTATCGCGCCCCCTTGGCCGATGGTCAGGATCGCCGCGTGAGCCGCAACGATGCCGTCGAAGAGACGCCGCTGGCGAATCAGCCTCGCGCTGAGCACTGAGCGCGGACGGGGAAGAAGTTCCTGAGTTCCAAAGTTCCTCAGTGCGCCTGAACTGGAGGCGCACGGTGCGTTGCTGCTCGCATAGAGTTTCGCTCCGCGAACTTCGGAACTTCGGAACTTCCGCACTCCCCCACTTCCCCGACCCGACCCTACCAAGGCCTACCCTCGGTCTGCCATGGCCTACACCGTTCTTGCGCGCCGATACCGCTCCCAGAAGTTCGATGAAGTCATCGGCCAGGAGGCCATCGCGCGGACACTGCTCAACGCGATCAAGACCAACCGGGTCGCCCACGCGTACCTGTTCGTCGGCACCCGAGGCGTCGGCAAGACGACTTCCGCTCGCCTGTTCGCCAAGGCCCTCAACGGCGGCACGCAGGAAGTCGATGATGCGATCATGCGCGGGCAGGATACCGATGTCATCGAGATCGACGCCGCGAGCAACACGGGTGTCGACGATGCCCGCGAACTGATCGCCAACTGTGCCTACCGCCCGCTCCGCGGCAAGTACAAGATCTACATCATCGACGAAGTGCACATGCTCTCGATCAACGCGTTCAACGCGCTGCTCAAGACCATGGAGGAGCCCCCCGAGCACGTCAAGTTCATCCTCTGCACCACCGACCAGCACAAGGTTCCCGCCACGATCCAGAGCCGCTGTCAGCGCTTTGAGTTCCGCGCGATTCCCGTCAACCTCATCGGCGAACACCTCACCCACGTCTTCACCCAGGAAGGCGTCACCGCCGACCCCGAACTGGTCACCTCCGTGGCTCGCCTGGGCAACGGCTCCATGCGCGATGCCCTCTCGCTCTCCGACCGGCTGCTGGCCAGCGGCGAGAAGCACCTTTCGGTCAAGCTGCTTGAAAGCCTGCTGGGGTTGCCCGACCGCGAGTTGATCGGCGGTCTGCTTGATTCCGTCGCGGCTGGTACTCCCGCCGCGGCTCTCGAGCGCGGAGCCGAGCTCCTGGCCCGAGGCGTCAGCATCGATCAGGCCATCGAATCCCTCCTGCTGCGGCTGCGCGATCTCATGGTGCTGGTGGTCTGCGGCGACACGACACCCTTGGTTGAACTCTCGGAGGAGACCAAGAAGCAGGAAGCCCAGCGGGCTCGCAAGTTCGAAGCCGCGGCGTTGCTGCACATGGTCGCCCTCTGCGAGAATGTACAGCGTGCCGCCAAGAGCAGCAGCGTGCCTCGTGCACTCTTTGATGCCTTGATCGTGCGGATGGCACTGACCGACAAGATTGCGGACGCCGCGGCGATCGTGGCGAACGCCGGGACCGGAGCCTTCACGCCAAAAAAACCCTGACGGCCGGTGCACCCGTCAGCGTGGCAGCGTCTCCGACTCCTCGGGCGCTCCCGCCGACGACGCCGACGACGCCCCCACCGGGGCCGCCGCGGCCCGCATCGGCCCTGCCAGCATCCCGTCAGCCACCCCCGCAGCCACCTCCGCAGCCAGCTCGCCCCGCACCGGCCCCACCGGAGAACGCGGCAGCGCCGCCCCGGCCTGCGGTACCGCTGGATCCTTCAGCCATCGCGGAACATCCGCTGGTGAAGCAGACGATTGAGTTGTTTGGCGCGCGGGTGGTGAGTGTGCAGCCGCGTGCCAAGAAGGAATGAGAGTCCGCCGCGGCGAGGTCGCCGCGGCATTTCGAGAGGTTCACGATGTTCGATCAGATCAAATCGCTTGGGGCCATCGCCGGCCTGATGAAGAACAAGGACAAACTCCGTGAAGCGGGAAGCCGCGTCAAGGAAAAGATGGAAGCCACGAAAGTCATCGGCGAAGCCGGTGCTGGCGCGGCCCGAGTCGTGGTGACCGGCACCATGCGGGTGATCGAAGTTGATCTGGCCCCGGGCCTGGTGCAGGGCATGGCGGCAGATGAACGGACGCGCCTGCTCGCGGGGTCGCTGATCGCCGAGGCCGTCAACGAAGGCCTGCGTCGCGCGCAGTTCGCGATGAAGGAAGCCGTCGAAGAGGAAGCCAAGGCCCTGGGCATCGAAGGACTGCCCGGCCTTGAGAACCTGCTGCAGTAAGTCGCCATGGCCGGTGAAGTTCCCCCACTGCAGCCGTATGCGGGCATCCCGGGCATCCTTGCCTGGGAGATCGATCCGCGCGCCGGCGAGGTTTCAGTCGTGGTCTCCAGCGACCGACCGCCCGCACCCACCGCCGCGGTTGATCAGGAGTGGGCGCGGATGGTCGCGGCGAACAATCGCCTGTACGACGGCACGGTCCTGAGCGTCCTGGCGTTCGATCAGGAACGCAACGAGATTCTCACGCGGCGCGACTCATTCAAGCGTCTCTCGGTGCAGCCCCGCGTCCCCACCGCTGTCCGCCTGCTCGCGGTCACCGCGGTGCTGGAAGCAGTGGATCAGTCCGGTCGCCGCCATGTCCTCATCGGAAAACGCGGCAGGCAGACACGCATTTTCGGTGGCATGTGGGAGATCGGCCCATCAGGCGGTGTAAGCCCGCCCCCGGCCAACGTTGAACATCTGACACTCGCGGATCTGTGTGCGAGCCTGCACGATGAGATCAGCGAAGAGATCGGCATGAAGGTGGCCCATCCGGGAATGCCGCTGGCGTATGTGCGTGATCTGGTTGCCCACAGCGACGATCTGTTCATTCGATTCTCGCTGGGTCCGCTTGATGCAGTTGCGAACCTGGCGCGCCCAGCCAACTGGGAGTACGAAGAGACGCTGTGGATGCCCATCGACAGTGCCGTTCAGTTCGACACGGAAGAGACCATCGCGGCGAGTCGCGCCGCGTTCAGAGTGCTGGGTTGGATCCCGATGCACTGAACGGTGCGTGATGAAGCCGCGGGACAGCCGATGGCAAGGAGATTCAGAATGGTTCGATCCACCTTGTGCGTTCTCACTGCCGGCCTGCTGCTTGGAACTGGCACCGCCCTGGCACATCAACCCGAGGCGAATGCGCCCGCCGGGTTCACCAACCGCGAAGCACTGGCCTGGTGGTACCTTGAAGTTGACCGGGCGTGGGAGCAGACGCGTGCGGGCAAGGACGCCGCGGCGATTCGCGCGGCCCACGAGGGGTTCGATACCGCGACGCTCTCATTCTTCAAGATGGACATGACTGGTGCGGTCAGGCAGCTGGCCAGCTTGCGTGACACACTCAGGTCGGGGGCTGCGGATCCGGCGCTGGTGCCGATTTCGCTCGAAGTCGAACCCAGAGTCTGGATCCCTCCCGCTACCGAGCCGCGGGTGCGGCTGCGGAGTGCTGATTCCCAGAACGCGACGGGTGAGGTGGATCTGGTGATCGAAGCGCGAACCAGCGATGGGGAGTCCTTGGTTCGACGCGAAATTCGAGCAAGCCGCAGCTCCCTTGCACGCGGCGAGGTGAGCGTGGCGGACATCGACTGGTCCGCGCTCCGGACGCGCATGGAACATGCAGCGGCGGCGGAACCCGGTAATGGAAAAAGTCCGCTGATGATTCAATGGACCGTGAACACGGGTGCGAGCGTGGTCGGTGCCGACCGCCTGATCGTCGCGCCCTGGTCACTCTCGCAGCGCAAGACCGAGCTGCTCGCACAGCTGGACGCCCTGGAAGGGCAGGCAACCGGGCTCGCTGCGGACCTGCGCATGGCCCGATCACGTGCCTCGCTACTGACCGATGCCCCGAGCCGGAACAAGGCCAGTGAGTTTCTGGCGGACTATTCAGCACTGCCGTCATCACTGGGACGCGAGCTTGAGCAACTCTCGCGAGGTACGTCACCCTACCCGCTGGATGGAACCTGGTGGACCACAGTGCGGGCAGGAAAGGTGACAACGCCACTGTGGTTCAGTGCCCCTGCGGAGCGAACGCCGGGAAGACCACTGCTGGTCGTCTTTCACGGTGCAGGCGGTGATGAGAGCATGTTCATCCACGGGTATGGGCAGGGCTCGCTGGTGCGTGAGGCAGTCCGGCGCGGGATGGTGGTGGCTTCTCCGGCGACGGGCGCCACGATGGGTTCGCCGCGTGTCTTTGAAGCCGTCGTGTCGGAGGCGAGCAGGCTGTACGGCATCGATGCCTCTCGCGTGTACATCGCCGGCCACTCGATGGGCGGCGGCGCCGTTTCGTCGCTGGCGCAGCGGTATCCCACGCGCCTTGCGGGTGCCGTCTGCTTTGCCGGAGGAAACTTCGATCCGTCCAAGCCCTGCTGCCCGACGCTGATGCTGGGCGGAGAGATCGATCCGATCATCCCGGGCCCGCGGCTTGGCGTCGGTGCTCAGCGGTGCATCGATGCTGGACTCGCGCTGACGTTCAGGATGTGCGCGGGCAATGGCCACACGTTCATCGTGGGTGACCACACCGACGCGGCATTGGACTTCCTGGGTGAGCGGCGGAGCGAGGTTCCCTTCGCCAGCGAGGAGAAGCAGAAGTGATTCCGGCAGGTCGGAGGATTCTGTTTGTCTCTTTGGGCAGCCACGGAGACATTCACCCATTTGTGGCGATGGGGCGCGAACTGGTGGAACGGGGCGGGGCCGCCGCGATGCTCACGAATCCGCACTTTGGCCCGCTGGTCGCTGCGGCGGGTCTCTCGCTGCAGTCGTTTGGCGAGGCACAGTCCGTGCGGCAGGTCGTGAGTTCGCACCGCGATTCGATGCACGCACTCAAGGGGCCCATGGTGGTGCTCAGGCGCATGCTCGGTCCGATGATCGCCCCGATGCTTGAGACGCTCCGTCGGGCGATTCGCACCTTCAAACCCGATGCAGTCGTCGCTCATCAGTTGTGCATCGGTTCGCGCTGGGTCTGCGAACAGGAGGGTGTGCCCTTCGCGACCGTGGCGCTTGCGCCGTGCGGCTGGATGAATCCAAACGACCAGCTCGCGATGACGCCGATGCGCTCGCACACTCCATCGCGAAGGGCCGTGCGATTCGATGTGTGGATGGGCAAGTGGTTCACGGGCTTTGCGCTTGACGGAATGCTCAATGATGTTCGGCGGAGCATGGGCCTTGCGCCTTCGCGGTTTCACTGGTATCGCGAGATCGAAGCCGCGGCGTTGAATCTGGGGCTCTGGTCGCCGCACCTGCGAGGCCCCGTTGCCGGAGACCCGCCCGGAGCCAGCATCTGCGGATTCCCATACTTTGATGCGGATCCTGCGCAGCAGACCGACGAGACAGAGCTGGACGCGTTTCTTGCTTCGGGTCCGCCGCCGGTCGTCTTCACACTCGGTACGGCGGTCGTGCATGCCAGACCAGACTTCTTTCCCCTCGCGGCGCACGCCGCGGCGATGGCAGGCTGCCGCGCCGTGCTCGTCACCGGTTCACGCGACTATGTGCCTGCGGCGCTTGCGGGGAACATCGTCACCGTGCCGTACGCGAGGTTTTCCTCGCTCTTTGGTCGCGCGGGCGTGATCGTCCATCATGGCGGCATCGGCACCATGGCGCAGGCGATGCGAGCAGGCAAGCCCACCGTGATTGTGCCAGCAGCACACGACCAGTTTGACAACGCGGCCCGCGCGGTCCGCCTGGGTGTTTCGCAGACGGTCAAGCTGCCCAACATCCGTGCCGACAGGCTGGCTGCTGCGATCCGTGAGGTGGCTGCAGATGCTGCTGTGGCATCGCGTGCCAGAACGTTGGCAGCGGCGCTTGGGCCCGAGCACGCGGCATCAAACGCGCTGGAATCCATCGAACGCCTGACTGCGGGCACCGGACGTCAATCAAGCACGTGAACCGGCAAGCCGTTGCGGACAGATCGCACGAGTCTGAGGGCATCCCAGTTCGCAAGACGGAAACAGCCGTGGCTGCCGGTCTTGCCGATGTCCTGCGGACGAACGGTGCCGTGCAGGCCATAGCCGGGCTTGCTGAGGCCGATCCACGCGAGGCCCACGGGGTTGCGCGGGCCGGGTGCAATGCGGAGCTTGCTGCTGACGTTGGTGACTTCGGGCCACACGGCCGGATCAAAGGTGTAGTCGGGATCCGTGACCACGACCTGAACGGTGAGATCGCCGCTGGGTCGATGCTCCTCCGCCGCGGCGATGGAGCAGTGAAACAGGGCGATGATCGTTCCTTCCTTGTCAAAGGCCCGAACCACCTTGCTCGTCTGATCCACCTCGAGGCGGACGATGCCCGCAATGCCCTTGGCCTGCGGCTTGAAGACATCCGGAACATCGGGAAGCTCGACAGTTGAGCCGGCCGCGAGCGATTCGAGGTCAATTCCGGGGTTGAGCAGTTGCACCAGTTCCATGGAGCACCAGCCCCGTTCAGCGAGCAGTTCATGAAGTGTGGCGTATCCGCAGACTTCGAGTGTGGCGCGTTCGTTCCAGTCTTCAGGGATCGGGCCGGTGATCAGGTCCACATCCGCGCTGGAGATTCGATAGGTTCTGGTCCAGGGGGTCGGTTCGTGCAGTGCCAGCGCGTGCGAGGTGGCCTCATCGAGCTTGCCGGTGGGCGCGATCCCACGAGCTCGCTGGAAGAGCTCGATCGCGAGTGCGGTCTTGCGGCCTGGCTTGCCATCGATGAGCCCGGGTGAGAACGCGGCTCGTGCGAGCGCAGTTTGAAGGCGGGCGGCCTCGATGCGTTCGTCCTGAACGGGAAGGATGCTCGAATCGGTTCGCGGGGCGGGCAAGATCGCCGCGGCGGGACCCACACACCACAGCATCACGCCAGCGAGAACGCAGGCGGGTACCGGATACCTCCAATGGGACCACCGAAGCGGCATCCCTCATTATCTGGAGGCTGCCAGCCTGATGCGGGGAAAGGGCAGGAAATCGCTGCAGGGGGCCAGGGAACCCCTTGATGCACCCGGCGACCCAGCGGGGGGAGAAGACGGGGACTTGCGGTCAAGGTGGGGAAGGTGTTCTACCCTCAGGCCCCTTCCTTGCCGATAACCGAGCACACGTATGTCATCAGCTGCACCACCTCCCGCCCAGATCATTCCCTTCGCACGCACCATGTCCGCGCCCGCGGCGTTCGCATTTTGTTTTGCACCATTGGTCGTCGGGCTCGCACTTGCGGTGTTTTTTCACCTGCAGGTGGTCCTGCCTCGGTTCGGAACCGGGTCAAACGACCTGAATCGCATGGTGGAACTTGGCAAGCGGCTGGATCAGCCGCTGAGCGATGTCCCCACGGCGGTCTTTGTCGGTGATTCCGTGACGGTCGAAGGCATTGATGCGTCACTGGTGGCCAAGGCGGCACCCGCAGGCTGGCGCGTCTTGAACTTCGGCATCAACGGGTGTGACCGCGCTGAGCTTGATGTGATCATTCCCAAGGTGGCCAAGGCAAAGCCAGCCGCCGTGTGCATCGTGTTGCGCCCGCTGAGCATTGCGGAACCGCCATCCGTCGAAACCGATGGTGCCTACGCGTACAACCTGGGCGGATTCCCCGCCGCGTGGCCTGCGGGATGGATCGAGGCTGACACTCCGGGTGTTCCGCCCGAGCGGGTCGAGATGCTCACCAAGTCGACGCTCGAGGCGCAGGTGCACTTTCGCACGGCGTTTCAGCAGCTGATCAACAACGGTCTGCGTGAACGGTTCCGGGCAGGCATCAAGGTCGCGAGTTCAGACGACTGGAGCGCCCCCTTCAACATGACGGCTTCGATTTCGGGCTCGACGCTCGACAGTCACATCTCCGTGTTGGCCGAGGAAGTGCGCCTTGGAATCAAGAACGGGACGACGCGGCATGAACGCGATCTGGAGCGACTGGTCCGTCACCTCGCGGACGCAGGCGTGCGTCCTGTTCTGATCTCTTCACCGATCCACCCGCGTCTGCGGGAGTCGTTCGGCCCGACCGCGGCTCGCCTTCGTGAACTGGCCACCCAGTGGGCCAAGCAGTTCAACGGGGTCTATGCGGATGGTTCACTGATCCTCGATGAGTCTGGCTTTGCTGATGGCCAGCATCTCAACGAGAAGGGTCGAGGCTTGCTCTCGGCATTCGTCGGTGCGAATATGCCCCCGCCCGCCAAGGCCCCCTGAGACTCCCGCCAAGCCGATTGATTCCGCCCACCCCGGTCCGCTTCATACGCCCCCTCCCTTCTCCCGGACTTCCCAGTGCTGTTCCAAACGCCTGAGTTCCTCGTCCTGTTCATCATCAGCATCGCCGGCGTGGCGATGCTGCGCCGCAATACGCAGCAGCACCTGTTCATGGCATTGCTGTCGTATGTCTTCTATGCGTGGCTCGATGTCAGGTTCCTGATCCTTCTGCTCATCACCTCGATGGTCGACTACGCGGCGGCCCTTGGCATGGACGGCGTGCAGCTCTCCTGGCGCAAGCGCTGGGGGCTCTCGCTCTTCACCGTCATCGGTGCCCTGGTCACGCTCGGCTTCAACTGGCCGATGATCCAGGGGCACGAGTACGCGGGCGTCGCGTTCTCGTGGGAAGTGGCTCTCCAGCCGCTGCTCCGGGGCGACTGGGTATCGCCCGCGCTCTCCGACACGAACCACACGTACGCGGCGTGGCTCTCACTGCTTGGCTGCTTTCTTTTCGCTGCCATCTGGCCACTGGCCTATGAATGGCTCTTCCGCAGCTACGACGGCGAGAAGCGCCGCAAGGCCTTCCTGGTCGCCAGCATCATCTCGAACCTGGTGGTCCTTGGCTTCTTCAAGTACTTCAACTTCTTCATCGATTCCATCGCCGCGGCGAGCCACCAGCTGGGCGTTGATTTCACCCGCCCGCACCTGGAAGTGCTGCTGCCCATGGGCATCAGCTTCTACACCTTCGTGTCGATGTCGTACACCATCGATGCCTATCGCAAGGAACTCAAGGCCGAACGCTCGTTCCTTCGCTTCAGCCTCTTCGTCTGCTACTACCCACACCTGGTGGCGGGACCGATCATCCGCCCCGAGAACTTCCTGCCGACGCTGGACGACCGCTGGAAGTTCTCGGCACAGAACATCATCTCGGGCTTTCACCTGTGCCTCAACGGGTTCTTCAAGAAGGTTCTGATCGCCGACACCATCGCGCCGCTGGTGGAGCAGATGCTTGCCAATCCGCAGAGCAGCGGCGCCACGAGTCTGGTGGTGATGCTCGGCGCCTTCTTCTTCGCGATCCAGATCTACTGCGACTTCTCCGGATACTCCGACATCGCACGCGGCGTTTCGAGAATGTTCGGTCCCGAGCTGCCGCTCAACTTCGACTACCCCTACTTTGCCACGTCGATCATCGACTTCTGGCGCGTGTGGCACATGTCACTTTCGACGTGGCTGCGCGACTACCTGTACATCCCGCTGGGCGGCGGCCGCGGCTCGCTCCCCCGCGTCTACTTCAACCTGATGGCCACGATGGTGCTGGGCGGCCTCTGGCACGGTGCATCGGCCAACTTCGTCCTGTGGGGGTTCTATCAGGGCGCCCTGCTCTGCCTGAACCGGTTCTTCCGCTGGGGCGTATCAAAGGTGCCACCGCTGGAAGCGCTGCTCAAGTCAAAGCCCGGCACGGTCTTCCGGTGGGCGGGCACGATGTATTTCGTGCTCCTTGGCTGGCTCATCTTCCGGATCAACAATCCCAAGGACCCCTACGACTTCTCCGACCTTGCCTACTGCCTCAAGAAGTATGTGCTCTTTGACTTCAACTTCGGACTCGCGGCACTGGGTCTGGGCAAGAAGGCCCCCTTCCTCGCCGCCACCTGGGTCGGCACCTTCCTGCTCTTCCACGCGATCAGCTTCTTCACCGGCCGCATTCACGACCGGCTTGACCGGGTACCCAAGCCCATGCTGCCCTTTGTCTATGCAACGCTCGCAGCGATCTTCTTCTACTTCTGGCCCAACTCCAACGCGGCCTTCATCTACTTCCAGTTCTGATTCCTGCTTTTCAGTCCTGAGTTCCGCCTGCCTCCTTTCGGAAACACCACGCCATGTCATTTCCCTGGTCCACCACTCGAATCATCCTCACCGGCGGTGCCGGTTTCCTTGGCCGCTTCGTCAAGGCCAAGCTCATCGCCCGTGGCGTGCCTGAATCGAACATCCACATCCCCCGCCGCCGCTGCTGCGATCTCACCAGCGAGATGGATGTGGCCCGCCTGTACCGCGATGCGTTCAAGCCCCACAAGGCCGACATGGTCATTCACCTTGCCGCGGAAGTGGGCGGCATCGGCGCCAACCGCGCCAACCCCGGTCGCTACTTCTTCGCCAACATGGCGATGGCGCTGCACCTGATCGAGCAGGCCCGCATCGACAACCTGCATCTTCGCGGCGGCAAGTTCGTCCAGGTGGGCACGATCTGCGCCTACCCGAAGTTCACTCCGGTGCCCTTCACCGAAACCGAACTCTGGAACGGCTATCCGGAAGAGACCAATGCCCCCTACGGCGTTGCGAAGAAGGCCGCGTGGCAGATGCTCGATGCATACCGCCTCCAGTACGCGCTCAAGAGCTCGTACCTCCTGCCGGTCAATCTCTACGGCCCCTTCGACAACTTCGATCTGGAGAGTTCGCATGTCATTCCGGCATTGATCCGCAAGTGCGTCGAGGCCAAGAAGGCCAACGCCAAGGAGATCGTCTGCTGGGGCACGGGTTCCGCGTCGCGTGAGTTCCTCTATGTCGAGGACGCGGCCGAGGGCATCGTGCGTGCCGCGGAAGTGATGGATTCGCCCGACCCGATCAACCTGGGCGCGAGCTTTGAGATCACGATCAAGGATCTGGTGGAGCTGATCGTGAAGCTCACCGACTTCAAGGGCGGAATCGTCTGGGATTCGACCAAGCCAGACGGCCAGCCGCGGCGCTGCCTCTCGACGGAGAAGGCTCAGAAGCTCCTTGGCTGGAAGGCCCAGATCGGCTTTGAGGAAGGCCTCAAGAAGACGATCGAGTGGTACCGCGCCAACAGCTGAAGCCCGTCTCTCGAGCATGCAACGCATGACCGCCCGGCTCCCCTGCTTCGGGTGGCACCCAGAGCATCGGTGGGTTGTCCAATTCTGAACCGCGGCTGAAACTGGGTCAATCAGGTTCGGTCTTTGACGACTGTGACGGTCGCGATGAACTGCACGCCATCCAGTGCCGATAGGTCGTGTGCATGCTCAGCGCCGTTTCCAATCCTGCCCTCAGCTTCGCGCGTCAGGCGTATCGCGCGGCCACGGCTGATCTCGAACGGTCCATGGAGCGCCTGGCGACTGGGCAGAAGCTCAATCGGGCGTCTGACGATCCCTCGGGCATGATGAGTGCAGAACAACTGCGATCCAATGAACGCCGGCTGACCAAGCGGGTGGAATCGATCGACTTCGAGGATGCGATGCTGGGAGCCAGAGAAGGCGCCTCGAGCGCCATCGCTGACTCACTGATCGATCTGCAGGGCATGCTCACCCGGTTCGCGAACTCCGGCGGGCTATCGGATCAGGATCGGGCCAGCCTTCAGGGCGAAGTGGACATGGTCCTTGATTCGATCGACTACATGTCATCAACGGCCTCGTTCAATGGCCAGCAGCTGATCAGCGGACGAAACACCAGAACGCTGGGATTGGCCGCGATGGTGCGCCGCCAGCAAGGCGATGGGGAGGGATCCGACTCGCCGATCCGGTCTCCCGATCGGTCAGGCTCACCCATGGGCTTCGAAACGCTCGCTTCACTCCGAGGCGATGGGCTCAGCCGTCTGACGCCGGAAGTGGCCCAGCAGGTGCTCGATGCCGCGGCAGGTGAGATATCCGGCGATCGCGCGGCCATCGGCAGGAGGATGCAGGATCTGGCATCAGAGCGGCAACTGTCGCTCGTGGAGTTGGAGAATACCAGTGCTGCTCGCTCGCTCATCACGGATACCGACATCGGCCAGGAGACCGCGGCACTTGTCCGAGCCAAGCTGATGCAGGACGCGTCCTTGTACACGCAACAGATGGCGGCGCAGCGGCAGTCTGAGGTGGTTCTGGACCTGCTCAAATCCGCGGCGGCACCGACGGTGAACGTCAGAATCCAACTGACCTGACGCAACGCTACGCTTGGCCGCATTGAACTCCATCCCCGGCACTCCACCCATGCACATTGTCCTGCTCAATCAGGCCT
Organism: Phycisphaerales bacterium; assembly: GCA_044371005.1. Taxonomy (GTDB): domain Bacteria; phylum Planctomycetota; class Phycisphaerae; order Phycisphaerales; family UBA1924; genus UBA2402. Next base: position 15,053 of record JBILUL010000071.1, read on the forward strand.
TTCACCCCGACGTCGTCGCCACTGCGCAGATGGCCAAGGACCTGGCCGACCATCTGGCCCGCAAGGGGCACCGCGTTTCAGCGGTCGCCTCACGCTCGATCTACGGCAAGACCGGCGCGGTGCTGCCTTCAATCGAACAGATTCCCGTTGCCGGCGCGGCCCACCCGATCACGGCGTATCGCGTTGGCTTCTCGCTCTTTGGCAAGAAGGGCACGCTGGCGAGGCTGGTGGATTTCGCGTTCTTCTACATCCTCGCGACGTTCAAGGTGCTCTTCATGCCTCGCGCTGATGTGATCGTCGCCTTCTCGACGCCGCCGTACATCGCGCTGGTGGCACTGCTGGCCCGGTTCCTCCGCGGCGGCAAGGCCGTCTACTGGGCGATGGACCTCTACCCCGATGTCCCCATCGCAAGCGGCATGCTCAAGGAACGCTCGCTTCTGGCCCGCTTCCTTGAGTGGCTGCACCGCCGCATCGTGCGTCGCGCCGATGCCACGGTGGTACTGGGCCGATGCATGGAATCTCGCCTCCTGGCCAAGGGGCTGCCCAAGGAACGCATCTGCTTCATTCCGGTCTGGTCCGATGAATCGGGAGTGCGTCCCATCGCCCGTGCGGACAACCCGGTCCGCGCCACGTGGGATCTTGGCGATGCCTTCACCGTGATGTACTCTGGCAACTTCGGCCTGGGTCACGATGCAGAGACCATCAAGAAGACCATGCTGGCGTTGAAGGATCGAAGCGACATTCGCTTTGTCTTCGTCGGCGGCGGCAAGCGTCGGGCTGAGATCGAGGCGTTCATCAAGGAACAGGCGCTCAGCAACGCTGCATACCGCGACTATGTGCCGCGTGAGCAGTTGGCGCAGAGCCTGTGTGCCGGCGATGCGCACCTGATCTCACTGCGCGAGGGCATGGAAGGGCTCATTGTGCCCAGCAAGCTCTTTGGCATCATGGCGGCTGCACGGCCCGGCCTCTTCATCGGGCATCCCGATTCAGAGATCGCGCGCGTGCTGGATGAGAATCAGGCCGGGATTGTGATCCGTGAAGGAGATGCATCCGGGCTGACCGCCGCGATCACGCGGCTTGCCGCGGACCGGGCCACAGCCACGGCGATGGGTGAACGCGGACGCGCGGCCCTCCTGGGCCGATATGATGCATCAAGCGCATGCGAGGCATGGGCACAACTGCTCGCTCGCCTGAATCAATAGGTTCGCATTCTGATAGGCGTTCTTTTCTCAGGATGTTTCGGGGTTTCGCGGGTATCTGTCGCGTATCCATGCGACAGAGGGAACGTTTTGGGTGTGTGGTCGGTACAATTTCCTGAACGAAAGGGCACCATGAACACAGTACGAACGTCGATCCGGGCAGTATGCCTCCTGACTGCACTAGCAGGCACGGCGGTGGCGCAGACAGCGCCGGCCAACGAGGCGACCCCCCACCGGCTTTCGCAGCCCGCAGCGACGGTCCCCGCCGCACCGGTGGGTCAGTCGGGTCTGACGGGACATCCGTCTCGCGACACGTTGATCCGCATGCAGCGTCCGATCTCGATCAACTTCAACGAGACGCGTCTTGAGGACGTGATGAAGTTCATCGCCGAAGTGACCAGCGCCGACATGGAGCCGATGTGGCAGGATGATCAGAACACCAGCGGTCTTGAGAAGGACAAGCTGATCACGCTGACCGCCCAGAAGTCCAGCGGTCTCGAACTTCTTGAGAAGGTGCTTGAGAAGGCCACGACCGACAGTTCCGGCAGCGCGGGCAACACGTGGCAGTTGACCGAGAACGGGACGCTTCAGGTCGGCCCCCGTGAACGACTCAACAAGTTCCGCCGTCTTGAGATCTATCCGGTGCGTGACCTGCTGATGGAGATTCCCAGCTACGGCAACGCGCCCGAGTTTGACCTTCAGAGCGTGCTGCAGAGCAGTGGCCAGGGTGGCGGCGGCGGTGGCCAGAGCCCGTTCCGTGACAACGGCGATCAGGGCGCGTCATCGTCACGGCCGCTGGCCGATCGCGTGACCGAACTTCAGAATGTCCTGACCACCCTGGTCGAGCCCGACCAGTGGGTGGATAACGGCGGCGACGCCGCGACGATCCGCTTCTTCCAGAACACCTTCATCATCAATGCTCCTGACTACGTCCACCGCCAGATCAACGGATATCCGTACTGGTCGCAGCGGGCCACCAAGGTGGCCACGGTGAAGGGTCGGCGTTATGTGACCATCGGTGTCGATACCGCACTGGCCGGCCTTTCGGGCATCGAGAATCAGCAGATCAGCGGGCCCAAGTAAGGCTCCGGTCGACGATCCTTGCGTTTCAGGCGGAGCACGTTCGCGTGCTCCGTTTCATTTTTGAGGCCGCTGTCAGCCGTGCATGTGTGAGAAAATGGCCCCGGTGACGAACTTGGGGGGAGACGAGCCTCCCCGGGACCGACATGCCCCGTTGCGGATGCTCAATGCCACGTACAGGAGCAACCAGCAGTGTCAGAGACGGTCCCCACCACCGACAGGCTCATGAGCATCGACACCCTTCGCGGGTTCGCATCGCTTGGCATTCTGGTGATGAACATCGTCGCCTTCGGATTGCCGCCGGATTCGTACATGTCGCCGATCGAACCCGCCGCGGCGGGCTACGCGGGCGAGTTCTCCGGCGCCAACGCCGCGTTCTGGTGGATCCAGCATCTCTTTTTCGATCAGAAGATGATGAGCATCTTCTCGATGCTCTTTGGCGCAGGTCTGATCGTCCTGGACACCAGATACCGGGCCCGGTCGGGACCAACGCACTCGCTTGCCGCGATCTACTACCGCCGCGTCTGCTTCCTGCTGGTCCTTGGCCTCTTCCACGCCTTTGTGCTCTGGTACGGCGACATCCTGACCTCCTACGCCCTCTGCGGTCTTGGCCTGTATCCGATGCGCCGACTCCAGCCGGGCCTGCAGATCGGCATCGCCGCGCTCCTGCTGTGCATCGGAGGCGCGATGCTGGTTGGCATGGGCGCGCTCATGAGCCTGGCGCCCACGCCGGAGAGCGGCCAGCCGGAATGGGCGCCGACCGTCGAACGAGTCGATGCGCAAGTAGCGGCTTTCAGGGGGAGCTTTGCCCAGAACATCGTCGAGAACAGCAAGACCGCCATCATGCTCCACACGTTCATGTTCATCATCTGGACATCGTGGAGAGCGGCCTCGATGATGCTGCTGGGCATGGCGCTGATGCAGATGGGCTTCTTCTCGGCCAAGTGGTCCGCCAAGGCCTATGGATGGACCGCCGCCATCGGTCTTCTGACCGGCATGCCGCTGACCATCGCGAGCGGCGTGCTCGGCGTCGAGCACAATTTCAGCATGGCACACACGTTCTTGGTCGTCATGCCGCTGAACCACTTCGGGAGCGTTGCAGTCGCCCTCGCCTATATCGCTCTCGTGATGCTCGTGCACCAATCCGGCCGACTTGCGTGGCTGCGGACGCGGCTCGCAGCGGTGGGTCAGATCGGTCTCACCAGCTATCTCGCCCAGACACTGATCTGCACGACCATCTTCTACGGCCGCGGTCTGGGGTACTTCGGTCACTTTGAGCGTGCCGAGTTGATCTGGTTCGTCCTGGGAGTCTGGGGCATCCTGCTTCTCGCATGCCCCTGGTGGGTCGCCCGCTTCCGTTACGGGCCCGCCGAGTGGCTATGGAGGATGGCCACCTATCTGACGATTCCCCCACTGCGACGCATTGACGCTCGCTGACCCGACCGAGGCGGAGGATTCCCTCGCCAGGCACCCCACCTCTCAGGGCTGGGCTGAAGCAGTCGCAGGACCTGCCGTGGCTGCCATGCGCCGCTCGATCTCTGCCGCCAGACGGCGTTCGAACTTGGTATCCCTGGCAACCGGAGTGACATACGCCGACCCGATGCCCTGCTGCGTGCGTGCCGGGTCCTGCGCGGTAGACCAGAGCGTTGGTGCCGTGGCGGGAACTCGCAATCCAGGCGACTGCACCCGGTCAACGTACACGGCGACAACCACGTGAACCAGCTGAGCCGGATCAGGCGCGGCGCCAGACACGACATCCGTGAACGTGATCCGCACGCGTCGACGCTGGTGGTTCAACAAGTCGTCGGCTTCCTGCATCAGCGTCGACTGATCTCGGTCCCATGGAGTCGCAATGCCCGCGGAAGCCTTCGGCGCCGATGTGATGACACCCGAGGCCGCATCGACCCGCTCAAGTTCAAAGGAATGTGCGCGAAGCGTCTCTCGTGCGGCATCGAACGCCGCGGCGTAGCCGCCAGCACTCACCGAAACCTCCGGAGTTGGCTTCGTGGCTGAACACCCAGTCAAGCCAGCCGGAACCGAGGCCATGAACGTTCCGGCAAGGAGGAAGATACCGACGGTCTTGGGGCTCATCGTCTTGGATTCCTGGGCGTGCCGGGTCGAGTCGGACGAAATGTCTTCGGAGGGGGGAATGGACCTTGGGGGGGCTTGGTGGCCGCGGGCCCGGAGGGCTCGGTGGCCTCAGACGGCGAGCCAGAAGCGGATTCCGCCGCGGGTACGTCCACTGGGGTTGGCGATGAAGCCACAGCACCCGCAGCTGCCGGACCGGGTGTATTCAACCTGGCGAAAATCAGACGACCCGCCGACGTCTGAAGACTCGACGTCACGATGAGATCTGCGGTGTCGCCGAGCCTGGGAGCGCCATCCTCCGCGACGACCATCGTGCCATCGGGCAGATACCCAACCGCCTGCCCCGGCTGCTCGCCCTCGCGCAGAAGCTTGACGGTGACGAGTTCTCCGGGCAGCAGCGAACTCTTGAGAGCATTGGCAAGGTCATTGAGATTCAGCACGGAGATGCTGTTGATCTTCGCCACCTGGGCGAGTGCCACATCGGTCGTCACGATGATCGCGGGCATCAGCCTCGCCATCTCAATGACCATCTGGTCAACGCCGATGCCCGGCACGGGTCGCTCGTCGATCGTCACCTCAAGACGCGGCGTGCGCTGCAGTCTCGATGCAAGATCCAGACCACGCCTGCCTTTGGCCCGCTTGAACTGATCCTGACTGTCCGCCAGCGTCTGGAGTTCCGCAATGACGAATCGGGGAATGATCAACGGTGCCTGAAGGAACCCCGTCGCACCGACGTCAATCAGCCGCCCATCAATCAAGGCGGACGTATCGATGAGCAGCGGTCGTGTTCCGCGGATCTGCTTGGCGAACTCGACATACGGAATCACGAGCCGGAAGTCATCCTGAGACTGCAGAATCGTGGTGACGCCGACATAGCAGAGCGTGATGCCGATGAGCACCTTGAATGAGTTGGCGACCGGACGGAGCACGTCCATCGCGTCCTTGTTCTGAACCCAGCTCTCCAGCAGCAGATCGACGATGAAACCAAGCGCCGCGGTGGAAAGCACGCCGGCAAGAATCCCGAAGATCACGCCAGTGATCGTCGAGATCTTCTTCTTGGGTGTCGCCAGATCGAAGGCAATCGCGGTGAGGATGAGGATGATCGCAACGCCCACCGCGGCGATGACGGGCATCCACCCCGAACCAAAGAGCCGCTTCTCGCTCTGCTGCTGCTGCAACGCCGCGAGCAGCGCAAACGTGAACATCAGGACCACGAAGGACGTGCGAACGATGCGCAGCACGATGGCCATGCGCCGTTCGGCCGCTTCCGTGGGCCGCAGATCATCGAGAGGAAGACTCATCGGCCCGGAGTGTACGGGCAGTGACCCGCGGTCAGCACGCTGCTCACTCCTCGATCACGACAGCGGTCAGCGCCTCACGCCGCCCCTGCGTCACCATGGCCCGCTGCTGGAACATCATCACACCGCATCCATCGGAAGCGGTCGTTGAGTTCACGCCACCCCCCTTCACTCCCTGGTAGCGCGTCGAGCCAGACGAACACCCGCCAGTCGCCACGACTGCCAGGGTGAGCCCGATGATCACCGAAAGTCGGACGGTTTTCGTTTGGTGAACACAAGAGGGCAGCTGCATGGGCAATCTCCAATAAGGCCTTTCCACACGGGCCAGCATCCCGAGATCGACCCCTCTTCCGGGCATCTTCACCCCTCGCACCAAATCAGTGCGGACTCACGCCGCGTTCGGCGGTACGGTCGATCCAATCGTCCCTTCCCCCCACGCCCGTCAATCTGGAGAACTTTCCCCCCGTTCCATGCCCTGTTTTGGGGAAAAACTCATTATTGGACGAACATTTCAGTCAGAAGCCCGAGAAATTTCTCTCGCATCCAAACCTAAAGTCTGTTACACTGCCCATGCAAAGTCGAGCGATACCGTCTGTACCATGTGTGTGCAGCCGGTCGGTGTGTTCACAGTCGCACCAGGTGCAACGCTCGGTGGGAGAGAGGCTTATGAAGGATCTCGTCAATTCGACACAGCTTGGCGGACGCGCGCTTGTGGCGCTCTGCGGTCTTTCCATGGTCGCCTGCGTGGGAACGGCAGAGGCCGGCTTTATCCTGAAGAAGGACAGCCACACGCGGCTTGACCTCGTGCGCGACGGTCAGGAAGTCTTCATGACCGAATCTCCCCCGATCCGTGGTTTTGACGGATGGGAGCTCGATCAGCCCAGCTCTCAACCCCTCATTCCGGTCGCCGAAGTCCCCTTTTATACGTTTTCCATGATCTCTGCCGACGGCGAAGGTGAGTCGATCATCGCCCGGGGCGAGAACACGATGGTGATTTTCGGTGCGTATGACTTCACCTACGGATTCCAGATCGGCCGCGTGCCGACGCTCGTCTCCCGCGGCATGTTCATGATCACCATGTCGTTCGACTCAGCCGACCGCAGCAGCGCCAGCATGGCCGGCTCGCTCTTCCCTGACGTCTCGTTCGAGCCCGATGAGCTCGGCATCGCCGACCTTTCGAACAGCGGTGAGCCGATTCTCTTCAGCAGCAGCTACAACCGCACCTCCATCGATGGTGGCTTGATGACCAACACCAAGTTCCAGCTGCTCGGCGTTCCGAGCATCGGGACGCTCCCCACGCTGGCAGCACTCGGCTTGGTGGCTCAGCGCCGCCGCCGCCGCTGATCGAGTTGTCGCACAGTCCGGGGACGGGGATCCGCCCCGCTCCAAACCTGATTCAGATGAGTTCGCCGCGGCCAGTGCCGCGGCGAACTTTGCTTTAGTCGCGACGCGGGGCCGTTTGCAACGTCCGGTATTCTTGTTGGTACGATCTGCTCAGATCCCGATCAGACGCCTTCCTCGTGCACGAATGACCACCAGCAAACAGTACCAATGCGTCTTCTGCGGCCTGGAGTGCTCACAGCGCCCCCATGTCCGCAACAGACGAGGGAAGTACGCCTGCAAAGGCTGTCTGCCCGAGCCGGAAGTCACGCCGCTGGAAGTGACGCCCGTTGATCTGAGCCATGTGCATCGAGCGCCGTGCCCAAAGTGCGGCGCGGAGCAGAAGGTCGGAGTCCCTGAATGCCCGGAATGCGGCCATGCCCCGCCGCGTGATCCGGGGAGCCCGCGGCTGCCCAAACCCAAACTGGGGCCGGGCGCGAAGCCGCGGACCTGTCGCAAATGCAGCTATCCGCTTGAGGGCCTGAAGCAGCCCACCTGTCCTGAGTGCGGAACACCATTCTCGCTCTTCACGCGGCGTGAGTGGGATGAAGCGACGTCCGACGAGGTGGCTCGCAATGCCTATCTCAAAGCCGCGTGCATTGCCGCGGGAGGCGTGCTGCTGGGAGTG
>JBILUL010000226.1:0-6439 GCA_044371005.1 Phycisphaerales bacterium
GGCGACTCAGGCAGGACAAGGCGGTAGCTGGCCTTCCAGACCGGAGATTCCTGCACATACCCCACCACCACCTCGCGGCTTCCATCACCCACCAGATTCACATCCACCGTCTTGATGCGATCGGCCCGATGCTCGGCCACCGCGGCGAGGGCCTTGTGCAACTCCTCCGCCAGCGTCTTGTCGAGTACATCGACATTGGTGGCCAGCGTCAGATTGAGTGAGCGAATGCCCGTCTCGGTGAGCAGGTTGATGAAGGGGACGGCCACCGGTGTCGGTGATGCACCGCTCGTCATCTGACGTATTTCGCCGCCAAGCACGGTGCCGGTGATGTTGCCATCGGGCACGCTGATCAGCACCTTCGCGCCACGAAGCCGCAGGAGCAGAGCGCCCAGGGAGGGCTCATCGGAGATGTCGACTCCAAAGCTCGAGAGCCGCTTGGCGAGCGGATCTCGCGATGCGTAGCTCACGCCACCAACACGGCCCTTGCCCGAGAGATCGAGCACGACCATCGACTTGAGGATGTCGTTGATCTGATTGACATCAAACCGCAGCTGCACGGTCTGAGTTCCTTCGATCATGCCGCGGCGTTGGAAGGAGCCGACGCCCGAGCGATAGAGCGTGATGCTGCGGATCGGAAGCTGTTCAGACTTCGCAGCATCTGCCGCGGCGGGGGCCTGAGCCATCGCCCGGTTCCCCACGAGCATCTCGGCGCACGCCCCGCTCAGAAGTGCACAGGTCAGGAAGAGAGGAACGGAAGTGAAACGCTGGCGGGAGTTGAACATGGGGAATGCTCTGCGAGTGGGCGAGTTTGATCCGTGATGGCTCGGGAATGATGCGGGAAACTGATTGATGTTGCCGTCGACTCCATTACTCAACGTCGAGGCCGGCGATGTAGCTGGAGAGTGCGGCCCGCGCCGCTTCGATATCCGCCGCGGCCTTGCGAGAGGCTTCTCCGATGGCATCAACGCGTGCTTCCTGCTCGGTCAACTTCTGGAGGTACTTGGCATAGAGCGGGCTTGCGTTGTCGATGCTCGACATGTTCTGGCGGATGCGGGCTTGATCGGTATCGATCTCGCTCTTTTCCTTCGCCAGCTCAAGGGCGCGCGTTTCAACGATGCGCACCGCCGCGGCGAGCTCCGCACACCGGCGCATCGCCTCCAACACCTGGTCGGAGACCTTCGCACCCCGCGTGCGATACTCCATCATCGCCTCGATGCTGGTGGAGAAGATCTCGACCTGCTGTCCGTAGACGTTTTCCTCGACGACTTTCACGCCACCACTCTTGCCGCTCTCAACATCGAGTGCAAAGCGATAGACCGAATCCGTGGTTTCGTAGGGCTTGGCGGGTTCCTTGAGATCCCAGCCGTCGCGTTTGGGATGCTCGACGATCAGCGTACGTGACCGGCGTGCATCCTTGTTGGCGAACGAGTACGACGCAGTGAGACGATTGAGGGAGGTGAGTTCGAGCATGCCGCGGGAAATCCGCACTGTCTGCACGCTGGAAGCCTGTTCGCTGGTTGCCTGCGTGTCCACTTCCAGATCCACGCTGTAGGCAAGCAGTCGCTTGTCGCCCGCGGGCACATGACCGATCTGCGAATCACCGGCGTAGGTGCCATCGTCGTAGACGGCGATCGGCCCGGGCAGCAGTTCGAGGCCGGAATCGTTCTGCACTTCAAGCCCGCGCATCGGGTGCTTCCCGCCATCCTGTGCCGACCAGATGCTCACGCGCCGGCCGGAGATTTCATCGGAGATGATGGGCAGCATCGCCGAACGCTGACGTTCGATGGTCACCGGATGGTTCAGGCGATACTCGAAGATCTCGCCCGATTCCGCGGCACTGGCCTGTGCCTGAGGCGCAAAGTTGGCCATGTCCTCGCCGCTGGCGTCTCCAATGTATCCGCCGAATGATTGCGTGTTTGGCGTCCGACCTCTTGCCATCATCGGCTTGCCTGGCATCGCGCCAGGGACCTGCTCTTTGAGGGCCGCACTGAGGTTGAATTCTGGAGCGTTGGCGTATTCCGCTCGAACATCCGACCGCCCGCCCTCGAAGATGCGAGGCGCAATCCCCGGCACGGTCGGAACCGGCACCATGGGCCGCGTTGCGTAGAGGGGCTGATAGAGATCCATCCTGAAGCTCACCGGCTGACCTGAAACCAGCGACAGATCGATGTTGTTCCAATCCTCATCGGTCGTGTTCTCGATGATGGCCCACCCCTGCATCGAGAGCTGCTCCTTGAGCCGCTGCGCCGACGCCGCGTCGTCGCCATCGGGCTTCGCCGCTGCCTTGGGCAGCACGAGGCGGTAGCTGGCCTTCCAGACCGGCGATTCCTGCACATAACCGATCATGATCTCGCGCTGGCCATCACCCAGCAGGTTCACATCGACAGTCTTGATGCGATCGGCGCGGTGCTCTGCAACCGCAGCCAAGGCACGGTGCAGTTCGCTGGCAAGGTCCTTATCGAGCACTTCGACATTGCTCGCCATCGTGAGATTGAGCGACTTGATCCCCGATTCGGTCAGCAGGTTGATGAAGGGCACCGAGATTGCGGTTGGCGATGCACCACTGGTGACCTGTCGCACCTCGCCGCCGATCACCGTGCCGGTGAACTTCCCATCGGGCACTGCGATCATGACCTTCGCACCCCGCAGCCGAACCAAGAGCGTGCTCAGCGAAGGCTCATCGGAGATGTCGACCCCGAAACTCGAAAGGCGCTTGGCGAGCGGATCGCGTGAGGCGTAGCTCACGCCCCCGACCTGGCCCTTGCCCGAGAGGTCGAGCACGACCATTGACTTGAGGATGTCGTTGATCTGACTCACATCAAACCGCAGCTGCACCGTGGACGTGCCTTCCACCGTGCCCCGCCGCTGGAACGAGCCGACGCCCGAGCGGTAGAGCGTGATGCTCCTGATGGGGAGTTGATCCACCATCGTCGGTGCCTTCACCGGGTCGCGAGCAGGCTCTGTCGCCGACGCGATCTGAACGGTCGCGACTGAACCCGCCGCGACACACAGAGCCAACACAAGGGTACGAACAGCCGAAGTCTTCATGATGAGCATCCAATCCTCAAATCTAACCACACATCCGACACATGCCCCACGTTCATCCAGACGGTTAAGCCATCGGCGAGTTCCATCGCCGCATGACGTGCCACCGTTCTACCGAATCACTCGACATCAAGATTCATCAGATAGGCATTGAGCGCGTTCTGAGCAGCGACCAGATCCGCGGCAGCCTTGCGAACTTCCTCGCCGATCGCGTCCACACGCCCCTCCTGCTCGGTCAACTTCTGCAGGTACTTGGCGTAGAGCGGGCTTGCACGATCGATCGTGCCCATGTTCTGACGGATACGGGCCTGATCAGCATCGATCTCGGCCTTCTCCTTCGACAGATCGGCGCTGCGCTGCTCCACCTGCCGCACCGCCGCGGCGAGTTCTCCGGCCTTGCGCACCGCCTCCACCACCTTGTCCGAGACCTTCGCGCCCGAAGTCCGGTACGACAGAAGCGACTCAAGCCCCGTCGACACCACTTCGAGTTGCTGCAGGTCGACACGTTCCTGCACCACCTTGAGCGAGGAGGCCTTGCCGCTTTCCACATCGATCGCGAACCGATAAAGTGAGTCCGTCGTCTCGTAGGCCTTGGCAGGTTCCTTGAGCTCCCACGAACTGTCCTTGCCGTGCTCGACGATCATCGTGCGTGCACGCTTGGCATCCTTGTTGTTGAATGTGTACGTGACCGTCGAGCGGGTCAGCGAAGTCATCTCGATCAATCCGCGGACAATCCGCAGCTTCTGCACATGGCTGGTCTGCTCATCAGCGTGCTGGGCGTCCACTTCCAGATCGACGCTGTAGGCCAGCAGTCGTTTGTCGCCCGCCGGCACGTGGCCGATCTGCGCATCGCCCGCGTACGTGCCATCGTCATAGACCGCAATCGGACCCGGCAGCAGTTCGAGCCCCGAATCGTTCAGCAGTTCAAGGCCACGCATCGGGTGCGAACTGCCGTCTCGCACTGAGAAGATGCTCACGCGCCTTCCCGAGAGCCCACTGGAGATGATCGGCAGCATTGCCGAACGCTGCCGTTCGATCGTGACGGGGTGATCGAGGCGATACTCGAAGATCTCACCGGACTCCGCGGCGGTCGCCTGCGAGGCCGCAGCGTACTCGGCCATTTCGGCCCCGCCGATGGTGAGTCCCATCGAGTCCGAAAAGAAGTCTGAATCGGGCTTCGCGGCAGGAGCCTTGTTCTTTGCGCCTGGTTTCGAGGCTCCGCGACTTGGCGCCCCAGCAGACGCTATGACCGGTGCTGGTGATGCCGCTGGCATGACGAGCACCCCACCTTCAAAAATGCGAGGGGCCACGCCCGGGACCGTCGGGACCGGCACCATCGGACGCAATGCGTACAACGGCTGATACAGGTCCATGCGGAAACTGACAGGCTGCCCAGAAACCAGCGAAAGGTCCACCTGGTTCCAATCCTCATCCGTCGTGTTCTCGATGATTGCCCACCCCTGCATCGAGAGCTGCTCCTTGAGCCGCTGGGCCGATGCGGCGTCGCTGCCATCAGGCTTCGCCGCTGCCTTGGGGAGCACGAGCCGGTAGCTGGCCTTCCAGACCGGCGCTTCCTGCACATAGCCAACCATCACATCGCGTGATCCCGAGCCGAAGAAACCAACATCCACCGTCTTGATGTGATCAGCACGGTGCTCGGCGACCGCCGCGAGTGCCCGCGAGAGTTCGGTCGCGAGTTCCTTGTCAAGCACCTGCACATTGGACGCAACCGTGAGATCGACGGACTTGATGCCCTTTTCCGTCAGCAGGTTCACGAATGGGACCATGACTGCGGTCGGCGACTCGCCGAAGGTGCGAGGACGCGTTTCGCCGCCGATCACAACTCCTTCAAACACACCATCAGGCATCGAAACAGCAATCCGGGCTCCGCGCAGGCGGCCGAGAATCGTCCAGAGCGTCGGATCATCTGCGATGTTGACGCCGAAGCTCGAGAGCCGCTTGGCCAGCGGGTCACGCGAGGCGTAGCTCACCCCCCCGACCCGGCCGTTGCCGGAGAGGTCCAATACGACCATCGACTTGAGGATGTCGTTGATCTGGCCGGTATCGAACTTGAGCTGGATGGTGCGGTCGCCATCGACCACGCCGCGGCGTTGGATTGAGGCGACGCCGGAGCGGTACAGGGTGATGGACTTGATCGGCAACTGGTCGGCACTGGAGGCCGCCGCGGCACGGGGCGTTTGGCCCTGGCCTGGTGCTGGCTGGGCGGCCAGAGACGCCGGGATGCCGATCAGGGTGCCGCCGATCAGGGGGAGGAGAGCCAGGAACGTGCGGGGGGCGGTGCAGGAGGGGAGGCGGGCGGGCATGAATGAAACTCCGGAGGGTTTCGGGCGTCCAAGCACTTGTGGTCGCTCAGTTCACCCAGCATGGGTATCGACCGGAAGATACGCTGGCCGATACGCGCTGTGGAGGTGTTGCGCCGCGGTGACAGAGGGCAAGTGCCAGCGGGCATTGGAGTCGCCTGTCACACGGAGCAACCCTACGATCGGCACCCGAACCGCTGCATCAAGGGGCGGCGGGAGTTCAAGAATTCGCACTACGGATTGCTGCCGCGGGTTTGCGGTGGTTCCGCTCACGGAGTTGTACATGAAATCTGCCAATATTCTCTTTGCCGCCATGCTTTCCGCCTGCCTCCTGACCCCGGCTGTCTTTGCCCAGGGCAGCACCCAGCCGCCGGCCGAGCCCGCCAAGCCCGCCGCGACGGAGCCCAAGAAGGAAGAGCCCAAGAAGGATGCTCCCAAGACCGACGACGCGGCGAAGGAAGCACCCAAGAAGGAAGCCACCGTCTACATTCACATGAAGACGTCGATGGGCGACATCTACCTTGAGCTGGATCAGGCCAAGGCCCCCATCAGCACCGAGAACTTCGTGAGCTATGCCGACAAGGGCTTCTACGACGGCACGATCTTTCACCGCGTGATCCCCACGTTCATGATTCAGTGCGGCGGCATGCTCCCTGACATGAAGGAAAAGCCCACCGACAAGCCGATCAAGAACGAATGGCAGAACGGCCTCAAGAACGTCCGGGGCACCGTCGCCATGGCCCGCAAGGGTGCGGGACCGGACAGCCCCAACTCGGCCACCAGCCAGTTCTTCATCAACGTCAAGGACAACTCCTTCCTCGATTCACCTCAACCCGACGGCGCTGGCTACGCCGTCTTCGGCAAGGTGATTGCGGGCATGGATGTGGTTGACAAGATCAAGGCCGTCCCCACGGGCTCGCGCAACCCCCACGCCAACGTGCCGATGACCCCGGTCGTGATCGAGAAGGTCTCGCGGATGACCAAGGAAGAGGCCGACAAGGTCGCTGCCAAGAAGTAATCGTCACCGCTTGGGCCTGATTCCCAGTTGATTCCATGAAAGACACCCGCCTTCT
>JBILUL010000072.1:0-22600 GCA_044371005.1 Phycisphaerales bacterium
ACCGGCGCCCAGTCGCTGGGCGACGGCCCGGTGCAGGCCGTGATGCCCGGATTCGGCGGCGTCTGGGGTCGTCAGGATTTCTCGGACTTTGGTGCCGCCCACGGCAACTCACGCACTCGCAACACCCTGGGCGGTACTGCCATCTATGGCAACCTTGGCTTTGCCGACGGTCATGTCGAGATCTTCACTGACAAGAACCGCGATGGCCAGTTCGGCCATGTGCAGGGTGTTGTCAACGGCATCAACTCACTCACCTACGACGAACTTGAAGGCAAGGTCTTCGGTGGCTGGATTAACCGCCAGGGACTTGATTACTGAGCTGACTGTTCGAAGGCCATCTGGGCCTGTTTGCTTCGCATCGCTCCGGAACGCGTGCTCCGGGGTGTGGTTTGAACACATTTCGATTTGTATCCAAAAGTCATTGGTCCCAACTGGAGCGCTGAGATGAAGAATGTACGTACGTTGACCCCCATCGTCCTTGCCGCGATCGCCGGCACTGCCGCCGCGCAGCCCGTGGCCTTCACGCTGTGGAACTTCAACTCCCAGCCCACCGGTCAGATGATCAACAACCCCGCTCCGGCCATCGGACAGGGTTCGGCCATCCCGCTGGGCATGACGAATAACTACACCTACAGCACCAGCCCGGTGCGCGTAGGCTCCTTCACCGCATGCGATGTCACTTCCGCAGGCGCCAGCGGCGATACCGCCAGCGTTCCCAACAACTGCTGGCGCGTCCGCGGCAGCTACACAACCAGCCTCGCCCAAGCCGGCATCGGCTGGAGCATCTTCGCTCCGCAGTACACACAAGGCGCCGAGTTTGCCGTCAGCAGCGTCAACTACTCGGGCATCGTCTTCACCTTCGACTGGTTCACGACCAATCAGGGCGTTCGCAACATGCAGGTGCAGTACTCGGTCAACGGTGGCTCGACCTGGACCAATACCGGCCCCATCCTCAACTCCGCCACCAATGGCTGGATCAACAACGTGACTGTCGATCTCTCCGCCATCGCCGCGGCGAACGACAACCCGAACCTGCGCGTCCGCATGGTTTCCGTCTACGACCCGACGTACACCGGTCCGGGCGCCCCCACCTACACCGGCGCCTCAGGTGGTCAATACAACAACTCATCGGGCAACTGGCGCTTTGATCGCGTCACCTTCACCGGCACCCCGATCCGTTCGATCGGCCCCTCGATCGTCGCTCCCGCAGTGACGCCCCCGGCCGTCTGCAACAGCGGCGGCCAGCTCACCTTCTCCGTGCAGGTCGTCGGCGGCGCATCGCCTGCCAGCACGGGCCTGAACGTGGTCGCCAATCTCGCCCCGCTGGGCCTCTCGGCCACGCAGGCGATGTCTGACAGCGGCACCAATGGCGACATCTTCGCCGGTGATGGCATCTACACCTATCAGGCAACCATCCCCGGCGGTCGTCCGCTGGCACCCGTTTCCATCGCTGTCACCGTCACCGATGCACAGGCCCGCTCGGCCAACACGAGCATCCCGGTGATCGTTGGCGATTGCTCCACGACCTCCGCTTCGCGCATCGTCATCAGCGAGACCTTCGGCGGCGGCGGCAATCTGGGTGCCCTCCCCAGCGAGGATGCCCCCTTTGATGCTGACTATGTCGAACTCTTCAACCGCAGCACTCAGACCGTCAGCCTCGATGGCTGGTCGGTGCAGTATGCGAGCGCGGGTTCCTCCAGCGGCTTCAGCAACGCTGGCGACCGCGTTCTGCTCTCGGGCAACATCCGCCCGGGACAGTCGCTCCTGGTCCGCATGAGCGATCCGGTCCCCGGCTTCAGCCCGCTGCCCACCCCTGACTTCGCACAGACCAAGGGCTTTGGCGGCATGGGCAACACCGGTGGCCGCGTCGCCCTCGTCCGCGCCAGTGGGCTGATCGGTACCGACTACACGAATGCCAACATCGAAGACTTCGTCGGCTACGGCTCCGCCGCGGCGAACTTCGAAGGCGTCTCCCCCGCTCCCACCCCCAGCCCCGCCAACGCCACGGCCAACCTCCGCAAGCTGAGCGGTGCGCAGGACACCAACCAGAACTTCAACGACTTTGCCATCGGCTTCCCGGCACCCGCCAATCGTTCTTCGGGCGGCTTCCTTGCTGGCTACCCCTCTACTGACATCGCCGCGGCATGCACGGGCACTCCCGTGCTGCTCAAGGTGACCGTTGTCCCCGGTGCTTCCAGCACCGGCATCACGGTGAATGCTGATGTGAGCGACATCGCCGGGCTTCCCTCGACCGTGCAACTCCTTGACAACGGGGCCAATGGCGATGCGCAGGCCAACGATGGCATCTACTCCCGCAGCTACACCGTGCCCCCCGCCGCGGCACAGGGCGTTCGCACCATCGGCTTCACCGTTGCCGACGCTCAGGGCGGCAGCGACACTTCGCGAGTCACCTTCGCCGTTGCCACGTGCAGCGATTCGGGTGCGCCGGTCGTCATCAGCCAGGTCTATGGCGGCGGCGGCAACGACTTCTCCGGCTTCAACGGTGACTTTGCCGAGATCTTCAACCGCTCGGGCTTCCCGATCGATCTGACCGGCTGGAGCTTCCAGTCGGCCCGCGTGAGTGATCAGGGCTTTGACAACCGCATCGCGTTCCTCTCGGGCGTCATCAACCCGGGCGAGTATCGTCTGATCGTGACCAACCAGCTCGCGCCGACGGGTGCGGTGCTGCCTGCCGCGGACTTCACGCCGGGAACGCTCTTTGGCATGGAGAACAACTCGGGCCGCGTGGTGCTGGTTTCGAGCACTGATCTGGTCGGTACCGACTACACCCGCCCTGATGTGGTGGATCATGTCGGCTACGGCACCGATTCGCCCTCGTTCGAAGGTGTCGCCGCGGCACCGACTGCGAGCAACATCGAAGTGGTGGTCCGCAAGCAGGGTGGCTGCCAGGATACCAACCAGAACGCCGTGGACTTCAACTCGGTGCTGGCGCTGGCCCTGCCCCGCAACTCGGCAACTCCCGCTTCGATCTGCCCGGGCGTGAATGTGTGCGGCTGTGCAGCCGACTACAACAGCGACGGCGGCGTCGATGGCGGCGATGTCGAGGCCTTCTTCGGGGGCTGGGAGAACGCTGAACCCTGTGCCGATGTGAATCAGGACGGCGGCGTGGATGGCGGCGACGTTGAAGCCTTCTTCCTCGTGTGGGAGGCGGGTGGCTGCAACTAAGGCCTTGAGCTACTCCTGAACTCGTCAAACGCAAAGGCACGGCTCAAGGGAGCCGTGCCTTTGTATTTGGGGGAATCTCTGTTCCGTTGGCGCGTTGGCTCGCGACACTGGCATTGCTCACCCACCGTGGAACGACTCTCTGAGTCGTTTCTTTGCGTGGCACGGCTCTCCGAGCCGTGTCTTTGCGTCTCGTGGCTCTCTGAGCCACGGCGGCGCATTTGCTCGCAGCACTGGCCTTGCTCACAGAGTGAGCGGCGACGGGGGAGCATTGCTCAGAGAGCAATGCCACGGGGGAACACTGCTCGGAGAGCAGTGCCACGAAGAACACTGCTCAGAGAGCAGTGCCACTCAGCACCCACCCGCCTCCCAGGCCACGAAGAAGGTTTCGATGTCGGCACCGTCGATGCCGCCATCCTGATTCACATCGGCATCGGTCGATCCCGCTTCCCAGGTCACGAAGAAGCTCTCGATGTCGGCGCCATCGACGCCGCCATCCTGATTGAAGTCGGCAGGGCATGGCACACCTGATTCACACGCATCGGCGGTGCCGTTGCTGTTGAAGTCCGCACAGGTAGTGAGAGCGCCGGCCCATGAAGAGCCTGGAATCAACGCACAATCTGCCGCGGTCAACGCGATGCACCCGGAACTGATGCAGCACGCACCCGTCGGCTGCGGGCAGTTGGCACCCACACATGTCGTGTTCGCACCGCGCCACGTGCCGCCCTGTGAGGTGCACTGAATCTGGGTCTGCAGGCTGCATGAACCATTGGGGAGGCAGCAGCCACCCATCGGGCAGGTGCTGGTGCTGCAGGTGGTGCCCACGCCGCGGAACTGGCCGCCGGCATTCAGGCACGCCGCTTCGGACAGGCTTCCGCCGCACGAGCCATCCGGCAGGCAGCACGCACCCAGTGGGCAGATGCTCCCAGCGCCGCATGCGACGCCATTGCCAAGGTATGAGCCACCCACCACCGTGCAGTTGGCCGGGCTCAGCACCAGGCAGTTGCCATTCGAAAGGCAGCAGGCACCCGTCGGCGTCGGGCAGTTGGCCGTGGCACATGAAGTGAACTCGCCCCGATACGTTCCGCCGCTCCCAGTGCAGTCAAACTCCTCACGGATCTCGCAGGTGCCATCAGGCAGACAGCACGCACCGGTGCCGGGCTGGCACCCAATGCTCGACCACGTGACGCGCGTCACGATATCGCCCGTGGGACGACAGAACGTCGGAAGCTGGCTGAAGCGTGCCCAGCCACCGTTGGCAGGACAGCCAAAGGAACCACAGTTGACACCAAAGAGCCAGTTTTCAGTGGGGCGCTGAAGGCCCGAGACATCGGTTGTCGGGAACGCATTGCTGGTGGACGGCGGCGCCACCAGGCAGGGGTTGCTCGTCTGGTTGTTGTGGCGATCAATTCGCCAGCCGATCGTGAACTGGTGTGACCCATTGTCGTTGAGGATCAGCTGATCCGGATCGCTCGAATCAATCGAGAACTGTACGTTCACGCCGTTGGTGCCAGGCCCCATCCGGATGTGCGGCAGAATCACATCATCTGACGATTCGGAGAAGGCACGCACACCGGTGGTGGGAATGCCTTCCCAGAACTGAATCGTCCACTGCGTCGTCGTGGAAACCGTTGCATTGCTGGTGGCGAAGATGATCTCGGCCAGATCGATCTTGATCGGCCAGTCCGCCGCGGGGACGGTGTAGGTCGCCGCGAACATTTCAAGCTCTGCGAATCCCGCCTGCGCGTTGAACGAGCCGCCGCCGAAGTTGGCATCGGTCCAGGTCGAGAGCTGATTGCACGCGCGAGGCGAGTAGCCCGAACCATCGTCCAGCACGCGTCCGAGCGAGGTCACATGGAAGTTGCGGATCACCGGCACCTGCACCGGCACCTCGATGTGCTCGCGGAAGGGAGTGGCCACCGAGGCATCCTGCGCCTGGGCCGACATGCAAAGACCCGCACACGCCGCGGCACGCAGCAGCATTCCCACCGATCGACGCACATTCTTCATGATTGATCCCTCAGACACCACTGCCAGAGACACCCGGCAGGGACTTTCACCACACACCCGCGGCAAGACGCCGCGCATTCACTTACACACGCCCCAGACAACCTTCAGCCGAGAAGAACTCCCGGACTCCGGCCCTATGCCCCTCTATCGGCACACCGCACGATCTGGCCGCACACCACCCTATCCCATACGAACCCCGCGCCGCTCGGTTGCCGGAGCAGTACCCAACCGCCACCAACGCTCCCTCGGCCCGAGGCTCCGACACGCAGGCGCAGTATCCGCACCTCCCACCATACAACATCCCCAGACCCGCCACAAGGTCCGCGTCTGGTTATTGGTCATGCGTCAAGTGGAGAAAGCCGCCGCGGCTGACGATCAGTGCGGCTGCGCACCCACGACACTCAAAGAGTGCTCACCCGGTCGATCCCCAAGGCACGCCAGCTGACCTTGTGTATCCATGGTTCATCACCGGAGGGAAGAAGGGAACATGGATGGACAGGATGGACAGGATGCAAGACACAACGCAGGGAATGCCGTGCGAGATGTGCGAGCGGGGGATCGGGGGAGGGGGGGGCCTGCAGAATGCGTCCGCCCTGCTGGCGGGTCTCAGGCATTGCCGCTGGCAATCGCCTCGCGGATCGGAATGAGCAGGCCGGGAATCACCCGCTGCTGCACCAACTCCTCGCCCTTCTCGGCGAGCATGTTGAAGATGCGGGGTAGTTCTTCCAGCTCGAGCACCGGACCGAACTTCCGCAGCGTGAGATACACGCTGATCGGGTCGCCGGCTTCGACATCGCGCACCACGTGTCCGTGCGCGGGACGCGTCTTCACTTCGAAGAAGACTTCCGTATCGCCGCGGCGAGTGAGCGTGAGCCCCACCATCGGCTGGAAATCGATCGGCGTCGCGCCCGTCACATCGACCAGGGCCGAGAGCGGCGAACCGGCCAGCAGTGCATCGAGCACGATCTGATCGTGATTGCCGCCAGCGACGAGATCAAAGCCGTAGAGCAGCTCGACATAATCGACATCGAGCGGACTGATCGAGAGGTACGAAGGGGCCACATCCAGCAGCGTGCGATGCAGCGCGTAGGCATCACGCATCGTCGGCGGGTTCACCGTGCCGCAGCGGACGTAGTTGCCACGCATCGCAGCCCAGCGGTGCGGCATTTCCGTCTGAGGGCTCTCAAGGGCATATTCATCCTTGTAGCGGCGGAAATTGCCCATGGCAGGATACTGCTTGCGGACGCGCTCGTACAGATCCAGCACGGTCTCGCGTGCCTTGGGCAGCTCCATCTTCAGCGTCAACTTCATGTTGACGTAGAAGTCGTCGCATAGCGCTTTGTAGCTTTCTGACATCGCGTTCCTGCTCCCTCTGACGTGTGGCAGCAAGTCTATGCCACCCTTACGGAGCGGCTTCCAGTCGCACCGCTGCGGGGCTCCATGATTTTCACTTGTGACAGCTTATCCGGGCGTAGGTACGTCCTGAAATCCGTCTCACCCCGCATTGAGCAGCCACTCGACGATCCGGTCCGTCTGCGTCAGGTCCTCCACCACCCAGTGCGCCCCGGCCGCCTGCAACTCCGCCACGCTGAAATGGCCCGTCGCCACCGCCAGGCACCGCCCCCCGTGCTCGAGCGCACACCGCACATCCGCCGGCGTATCCCCGATGATCACCACCTCTTCCGGACGGGTCGCCCGACCTCGCAACCGCGCTGCCCGCTCCATGCCCACGGGAACCAGATCCTCCCGCCGCGGCGGACTCGTCCGGGCATGATCCCCATACACCCCGAACGCAAACATCGAAGGATCAATCCCGCACCGCTCCAACTTCATCAACCCCGATTCCTCGAAGTTGCCCGTCAGCAGCGCCATGATCGCCGCACCCCGGGAAGCATGAGGCACCAGACTCCCCAGAAGCTCGTGGACCCCCGGCAAGGCCATGGCTTTCGCCGCGTTCGCCAGCCGCACTTCCAGTGCCCCCAGATACGCCGCACGCACCTTGGCATGATGCTCTGGAATGTCCGCCACCCCGTGCTTGGCAAAGACGTCCGCCAGAATCAACGGATCGAGCCGGCCTGCGACGCTGATGCCCTCGAAGGAAATGTGATCGCCAAAGCAGGAACGTGCCGCGTGCTGCATCGCGGAAACACCGCAGCCCGTAGTGGAAAGAAGCGTGCCATCAATATCAAACAACAACAGCATGAGGCGTCCTTTGCACTGCTAGCGGAGAATCACAAACCGCAGCTCGCCCGCGGCGAGCTGCACTTCCATCACATCGCGCCCCTTGATGTGGCGACGCATCACCTCATCCACCCGCGCCAGAAAAGCCCGAACCTCAGCCGGCTCGCCCTGCACCTCCAGGTGCACGCGTCCATCAGGCAAGTTCTTCACCCACCCCGTCACCTCGTGACCACGGGCAAGGTCCGCAACGGTGGCCCGAAAGCCAACACCCTGCACGTTGCCTTGATACTGCACTTGGATTCGATGGGTGGAATCGGACATGGTTTCAAATGGTGGACCAGTTGTAGGCCCGCCCGAACCTTCTCATGCCCTGTCCGGCCCCGCCACCAAGCCAAACGCCATCTCCACGCTCCCTTTCGCATGTCGGGCCAGCCTGCCACTTTTCTGCCTTGAATCCTGTCCATCCTGTACATCCATGTTCCCTTCTCCGCTCTGCATAGAGAACATGGATGGACAGGATGGACAGGATAAGGAAAGCGGAGCGCAGGAATCTTGAGTGAGTCTTGGGGGAACAGGGTTTTGGTCCACGTCTGCCAAGGCCGCGCCAATCCTGTGGGTTGACGGGAAGAGCCGGCCGAGGCGGGGGAGGGGGGGGAGGGGGGAGGGGGGAGGGGGCGGAAAGCCGGGAAGTTCGTGCCGGAAATGTCGCCCCGGGAAGTTCCGGTAACTCCTTTGCGGGCAATGATCGGGTAGGCAATCCGGTGCCACGGGGTGGCGTTGGGCAAATGCTGTGGTACATTGTGGGTGGACCCGAGACGGGGTTCGTGTGGCTCACGGATGAGCGAGCAGTCGGAAGACGGGGCGAAAGCCCGTTCTTCGATTCGCCCCGACTCCGAAAGCGTGCACGTTGCGGAACATCTCAAAGAAAGACGAGAAGGCACCGTGGCGGATCTGTGGCGAGGCAAAAGTTCGCAGAGCAACGATGATGTGTCCAAGGTAAAGGACGCGTGCGACATCGTGCGCATCATCGGCGAAAACCTCGCGATCAAGCCCAAGGGCCGCGAGTACGTCTGCCTCTGCCCCTTCCACGACGATCACAATCCATCGATGCGGATCATCCCCGCCAAGCAGATCTTCCACTGCTTTGTCTGCGGCACCGGCGGCGACGTCTTCAGCTTCGTCCAGAAGTTCCACAAGATGGAGTTCGTCGAGGCGCTTCAGTTCCTCGCCGAGAAGACTGGTGTGACGCTCACGCCCCGTCGCCGCGAAGGCTCGGGCGAGCAGGGCGAATCGAACGAACCGACGATCTCTCGCCGCGATGTGCTCAACGCGGCACAGTCTGCCAGCGATTTCTACCGGGCGATTCTTCGGCACCCCGCCCACGGCGTGGCAGCGCGAGCCGTGGTGGAACGCCGCGGCATCACGCCCGAGATGGTCGAGCACTTCCAGCTCGGCGCAGCTCCCGATCGTTTCGATGGCCTGGTGATGTACGCCAATCGCCACAATCTGAGCGAACAGGCACTCCTCGAAGCCGGACTCTTCAAGACGCGCGAGAGCGGCGGCGTCTATGACCTCTTGCGGCATCGCCTCATCTTCCCGATTCACGACAAGGCCGGCCGCGTCGTGGCCTTCGGTGGTCGCAAGATCCGCGATGAGGATGAGCCCAAGTACATCAACTCGCCCGAAACGCGACTGTTCAACAAGTCAGCCACGCTGTATGCGCTGCATCATGCCGCTCGCTCGATCCAGACGCAGCGCACCGTCCTGGTGACCGAAGGGTACATGGATGCGCTCGCCTGTCACCAGGGCGGCTTCACCAATGCTGTCGCCACACTTGGCACCGCGCTCACCCGCGAGCACGCTTCGATGCTGCGGTTGCTGTGTGACAATGTCGTGCTGCTGTTTGATGGTGATGATGCGGGTCAGCGTGCCGCGGACCGTGCGGTCCCCATCTTCTTCGCTGAGCCCATCGATGTGAAGATCGCGACGCTTGGTGATTACACCGATGCCAAGGACCCCGATGAGCTCCTCAAGCGTGAGGGCGGCGCGGAGATCTTCAAGCGTGTGCTCACCGGGTCGGTTGATCTGCTTGAATACCGGTTCAATCGCGTGCGTCGCAGCCTCAAGGGTGCGGGTGTGGCGCAGCTGAGCAAGGCGATCATGCAGGAGATCGAGTCGATGGTCGACATCGGTCTGCGCGATGTGGAACCCATCCGCCAGCGTCTGATCGTCAAGCGTCTTGCGGAACTGGGCGGCGTTGATGAAGCAACGATTCAGCGGGCACTGCCCGCGGGTCGCCAGCCCCGCGTCTTCGCGCCCATCGGTGGCGATCAGGAGTCAGCCGCGCCGATCAAGAACCTTGGCACGGCGGGCATCGGTGTTCACGAACATCTGCTGGGGTGCATTTTGTGCGACGGCACCCTCTGGGCTGCGATGGGCGAGACCGAAAAGGACATGGTCGCGCCAAGCACCATTGAGCACGATGAACTGCGCCCGCTGGCGCAGGTGATGCTCGATCTTGGTGAGGATGGAACGTACCCGTCGCTCGCGGCGGTGCTCGCCGCGACCGAGACGGAACAGATCAAGTCCGCGGCTGTGCTTCTTGCAAGCCGCGTTGAGGATCAGACTGAGCGTGATCCGCAGCGGTTGCTCAATCACTGGAACGCGTGTGTGGCCCGCATCCGCTTTGATGCGAAGCGGCAGGGAACGGGCGGATCGCAGATGGAACCCAAGCCGGATGCAGCCGGCGGGTCCGGTGCCAAGTCAGCGCTTGAGATGATCAAGGAGCGGCAGGCGCTCTTGAGCAAGGGCATTGCGGATCGCCGGGTTTTGCCTCGCAAGAACTGAAAAGGGTGCCCCGTGCGGGGGAACGCAGATCTGAATGGGGTGAGAGATTTTCCGGGTGGGTTGGGTGGGTCCGGCGGAGCCGGGGTGGCAATGATTGGCACGGCGGCGGTCTGCCGCGGGTGTTGGGTGATTCGGGCTGGGTGATTCGGCAGGTGATTCGGGTGGCCAGGTTGGATTGGTGGACAACGATTGAACGTGTGGGTCGAGAACTTGAATATGTCGTTGGACGCGGCAGTGCTGCCGCGGGGAGTGATTACCTGTGTACTTCGGTGATTTCCATCCTGCGATCGTCGAACTGCTTCAACTGGCTCAGCGCCGGGGCTGGCTCTCCTACGAAGAGCTCAACTCCACGCTGCCCGATGAGATGATCGATCTGTACCGGATCGACGAAGTCCTCTTCGCGGCAGACTCGCTGGGCATCGAGTTGCTCGATGAAGTGAACTTTGATGCCCGGATGCTGGAACTGGCCAAGGAACGGGGAGAGGCCTACACCCCCCGCCGCGGCACACGGTTCCTGCCCGCGGCATTCCGCGCGATGACGGCTCCTTCGAGCGAGCGCGAGGGCATCGAGCGCAAGAGCCCGGCCTCGGGCGATTCGACTTCGCCTGACCCGGAGCAGGAAGCCATCGATCGTGATGTGGCAGAGGTGGTGGCTGAGGAGACGCAGGGCAAGCGTCTTGATGACCCCATCCGCATGTATCTCTCGCAGATGGGCAATATCCCGCTGCTTAGCCGCGAGCAGGAGCAGAAGCTGGCCAAGAAGGTGGAGTTGACGCGCACGGTCTTCCGTCGCCGCTGCATGGAGTGCGATTACATGGCCGCACAGGCGGCTGAGATGCTGCGTGCGGTGCTGCGGGGCGAGACGCCCTTCGACCGCAACATGCGCAACTCGACGGCCGATGACCAGATGAAGGACAAGGTCATGCGGCGTCTGCCGGTGAACCTGCCGACGATCGACCGGCTGCTGACGCTGAATCGCGCGGACTGGGAGCAGATGGAGTCGGCGCGTCGCCGCGGCGATGTGGCGATCACCCAGGCCCTTCGCGAGCGCGTGAATGGCCGTCGCCGCCGCATTGCCACACTGATTGAAGAAGTGAGCCTGCGCACTGGCCGGATCATCCCGCTGATGCGCAAGCTGCGGGCGATCTCGAAGAAGATGACGGAGATCGAGGCGGACCTGTGGATTGCCGATCATCCGGGTCTGCCCGAGAGCCAGGCGCCCAACCCCCGCGCCGCCAAGCAGCGCCGCAAGCTGCTGGCCGAGCGTCAGGTGCGCGTACCCGATGCTGAAGATGTGGAAGTGATGCGCGAGGAGCTTGATGGTCTGCGGTCGCTGGTGCTCTGCGAGCCGGGCGAACTGGCGCGCCGCGTGCAGGATCTCTCGACGGTCTTCTGGGAGTATGAGCAGGGCAAGCGCGACATCTCGGGCAGCAACCTGCGTCTGGTGGTGTCAATTGCCAAGAAGTACCGCAATCGCGGGCTGCCGTTCCTGGATGTGATCCAGGAGGGCAACACGGGGCTGATGCGGGCGGTGGACAAGTTCGAGTTCCGCCGCGGATACAAGTTCTCGACCTACGCGACGTGGTGGATCCGTCAGGCGATCACGCGTTCGCTGACTGATCATTCGCGCACGATCCGCATCCCGGTGCACATGATGGATTCGATGTGCAAGATCCGTGCGGTGCAGAAGACGCTGCTGCAGCAGAACGGGTATGAGCCTTCGGTGGAAGAGGTGGCCGAGGCCACTGGCATGAGCGTGACCGAAGTGCGCAAGGTGGTGAAGGTGGCCCGCAACCCCATCAGCCTCGACAAGCCGGTGGGTGAGGATGATGACAGCTTCTACGGGGAGTTCCTTGAGGATCAGGGTTCACCCGCGCCGTCGGATGGCGCCGCGCAGGACATGCTGCGCCAGCGCATCGAAGTGGTGCTCAAGACGCTGACGTATCGTGAGCGAGAGATCATCAAGCTGCGGTATGGCATCGGCGACGGGTACACGTACACGCTCGAGGAAGTCGGTCGCATCTTCAAGGTGACGCGAGAGCGCGTGCGGCAGGTGGAGGCCAAGGCCATCCGCAAGCTGCAGCACCCGGTGCGGGCCCGCAAGCTGCAGGGCTTCATCGAGAATGCGAAGATCAAGGACCCGCGCGAATTGGCCGAGCCCCGCCGCGGCAGACCGCCCAAGTACCTCACGCAGAACCAGGGCCGCCTGAACGTGCCCGGCGCTCGTCCCTTTGCCGGGATGTTCGATGGGGCTGCTGCGTCGATGGGCCTGGATGAAGATGCCGAACTGGCCGCGCTCGCGGCACAGTCGGAACTCGAAGAAGCGGCCGAAATGGCTCGCGAGATCGAGATGCCCGAAATCAACATCACGCCCGCGGCGAGCGAGTCGCTCGAGAAGGCACCGGAAGAACACGAGGCGTGAGGTGGTCCGCTGCCGAAGTCACGCGGCTGAATGGCCAGCTGCGAGCGATCGCTTCGCTCGCTCATTCTCCGTGCCGAAGGCACGCGGTTGAATAGCCGGCTGCGAGCGAGCGCTTCGCTCGCGAAGCTGCCGGTATGCGTCGGCGCGTAATCCCGGCCCTGAAAGGGCCGCGTAGGTAGTCGTCCTGCAACGTGCGAATGCTCTGATCATTCGCGATCACTTTCCGCAATCGCGTTCAGAACTTCTGGATCTTCCATTTTCACAGCACCAAGAAAGGCTGCCAGATCCGTGCCGGCGGGCGCCGCAGATATCCCATCGAGACACCTGACGACAAAGCCAGCATCCACGATTGGGACACGAATGGTGTGCCTTGATCCGATGATCACCACCATGTTGGCGTCTGTGATTCCGACGCGAACCTCGTCCTTGCTCCCGATGAAGAACCTTGATGACGAAGGCCCGAACTCACGACCGTGCAAAGTGACGCCTTCTGCATCTTTTCCGCTCTTTGATTTTGCTCCGGTGATGATGACGCAGAGGTTGAGTTCCTTGTCCAACCACATCTCGGACTCGTCCGAGCCGCGGAAGGGTCGCTGCGGTGCCCAGCCGCGGAACAACCGCCGCTCATGAAAGCCGCTGACATTCTGGAACATCTGGCGATTGACAGCGGGAGTGATCGCGACTGCCAGAATGAGCAGGGCCCAGGCGATGAGCATCGCCTTGATGACTCGCACCAGGATGACACGCGGACTCCATCGCATTCACCGCCACCAGCTTTCTGCTTCGCGTCATTTCAAACAAACGACACACATCCGCTGCCCGGATACCCCTGACTCGCCTGACTTGAAACCGGTGAGAAGTCTCACTGGTTTCAGGTGAACATCGTATTCCAATGGTGTTGTCCTGCACATGCACGGGCATCGAGCTGCAGGACGGGCTTGCAGGTGAACCCGCGGGATTGCACGCGAGCACTCAGCCAGCGAAGCTGACGGCAGATCTCGCCGCGGAGCCCTGCATTGAGAGGGCTTCGGTGGTGACACGCACGAACCAACCGCCCTCCTTCAGAGGGCCCATCACTTCGCATACGCCACCGGGGGCCGCGCGGCGAAGCGCCGCTTGCCCCCGGCTACTAAACACCGTGCCGTCGGCACGGCCGAAGGTAGCCAACAAAAGAGATTCTGGTGCATTCGATGCTCCGGTGCGGATATCACTCCGTTGCATAACCAGCCGCGGGCGTGCGTTCCGCTCCCAAAGCTGTCGGTACGCATCGCCGCTGGTTCGGGGCACTCAGCGAGCCCGCCACCCTCCCCCCACCACTGCTTCGGTACGCGGCGTCCTTGCCCGGCTCGCGCCTCGTGCGCTCAACCATTCGCCGCCCCCCTGGGCAGCTCTTTCCCTGTCCGCCGCGGGTGGCGAATTTCTCAACATTCGCCCCTCGGAAGTGTCCACCCCCCATCCTCCGAGGCCTAGTCCCTTGCGAGCCCGACCGGTTCGGGCGTACCCCAAGGGAAAGGCACAGTCATGCGGCATTGTCGGTTCATTGCGTTGTTGGCCGGAGTGGTGAGTGCGGCTGTTGGACCCGTGTCCGCTCAGCGGGGTACGCCCGTGCAGGTGGTGCATCCGAGCGGTGCCGCGTTCGATGACTTTGGCGATGCGGTTGCCATCGAAGGTGACACGATGGTGGTTGGCATCCGCGGTGACGATGTTGGAGCCGCCACGAGCCAGGGCTCGGTCCAGGTCTATCGCTGGTCGGGGAGCGGCTGGGCGTTCGAGGCGACGTTGCTCGCCGCGGATGGCCTGGCGAACGATCGCTTCGGCTGGTCGGTGGCGATTGAGAATGACACGATCGCAGTAGGGGCGCCGGACCGAAACGTGGGCCCGACGAGTGATGTGGGTGCGGTGTACATCTTCGCTCGCGCCGGAACGTCGTGGACGCAGCAGGCACTTGTCGTCGCATCCGATGGGGCCTTGGTCGACACGTTCGGTCGCGCGGTGGCGCTCTCGAGGGGCACGCTGGTGGTGGGTGCGCCGCAGGATGACAACGCGGCCATCGCCAACCAGGGCTCGGCCTACGTCTTCACGCGCTTGGGAACTAGCTGGACTCAGCAGGCCAAGCTTCTGGCATCCGACGGAGCGGCCAACGATCAGTTCGCAAGTGCGGTTGATGTGGAGGGCGACACGATTGTTGTGGGTGCCCCGTTGAAGGACAATGGTGCGGTGATCGATGTTGGTGCCGCGTATGTCTACAACCGTGCGGGTACGGTGTGGACGGAACAGAGCAAGATCGTCGCGTTCGATGCCGCGGCATCCGACACGCTGGGTTCATCGGTGGCGATCTCCAGCAACACCATTGTCGCGGGTGCGCCCGGAGATGACCTTGGTGTCGCTGCGAATATGGGATCAGCCTATACCTTCGTGCGATCGGGCAGTGTCTGGGTGCTGAGCTCCAAGGTGGTTCCTTCCGATGGGTCCGCCGCGGATGGCTTTGGCACTTCGGTTGACATCGACAAGGACACGTTGCTCGTCGCGAGCCCTGCCGATGATGAAGCGGGCACGGTGGACCGGGGCAGCGTCTATGCCTTCTCACGCAGCGGCCTGTCGTGGACACTGCAGACCAAAGTGATTGCACCCGGGCCGGCGGGTAACCTCTTTGGCCTGAGTGTGGCCCTCAGTGGTGATCTGGCGGCTCTCGGCGCACCCAACGACACCATCAATGGCATCACGAGCCAGGGTTCGACCTGGGTCTTCTCGCGCATCGGCTCGCAATGGCTCAGCGGCGACCTGCGAGTTCTCGCGACGAGCCCCGTCAGCGGCGACCAAATGGGCGAAAGTGTCTGCATCAGCGGCGACACCGCCATCGTGGGTGTTCCGAGCCGCCAGGTCGGACTCAATGCCTTGCAGGGTTCGGCACTGATCTTTGTCCGCTCGGGTTCCGGGTGGATCCAGCAGGCAGAACTCACCGCCACCGGAGGTGCCGCGAATGACCAGTTCGGCAGGTCGGTCGCCATCTCAGGCGACACGGCCCTCGTCGGGGCATTCGTCGACGACGTCGGAGCCAATGCGAATCAGGGATCCGCCTTCGTCTTCACACGCACCGGGACTGCGTGGACGCAACAGGCTCAGCTCAATGCTACCGGAGGTGCTGCGGACGACTCCTTTGGAATCTCCGTGGCCATCAGTGGCAACACCGCGCTGGTTGGTGCATCGGAGGATGATGTCGGCGGGGTCAATGGCGCGGGAACAGCCACCGTCTTTACACGATCCGGAACGGTCTGGACGCAGCAGGCCCAGCTCACTGCGACCGGCGGCGCCGGGAACGATCGCTTTGGATACTCGGTAGGGCTCTCGGGCGACCTTGCCGTGGTCGGTGCTCCCGATGACGATCAGGGCACCAACGTCGATCAGGGTGGCGCGTACATCTTTGCTCGAACCGGCACCACGTGGGTGCAGCAGACGCTCCTGCTCCCGGCAGGAAGCGGACCGGGTGATCGGTATGGAAGGAGTGTCGCCATCGATGCCGACACCGTTGCTGTTGCGAGCCTCGCGGATGACATTGGCGCCAACATCGACCAGGGAAGCGTGGCGGTCTTTGCTCGCCCCGCATCCACCTGGACCCAGCAGGCGCAGCTCATTGCGAACAACGGACTGGCTTCCGACTTCTTCGGCTCTTCGGTGGCCGTCTCCGGCAACACCATCATCGTGGGTGCTAAGCAGGATGATGTGGGCACCCCATCACTGGCGAACCAGGGATCCGCCTACATCTTCACACGCACTGGCACCCTCTGGACTCAGCGCGAACAACTGGTGGCCACCGCGGGTGAAGCTGGCGATGGGTTCGGTAACAGTGTCTCCATGTCGGGCAACACGATCGTGGTCGGCGCTTCACTCGCCCGCAACACGAACCAGGGTGACGCGTACATGTTCGAGGTGAACACGGTGGACCTGGCCTCGATCCGCAACGACGTGTCGGGCGTGAACTTCGCCACGCTCGCCGCGGCGTTCACTCCGGCCCTCTCGGGTCATCAGATCACCGCCAACGAAGGCCCCTGGAACACCATCGGCACGCTGAGTACGCAGGGTCGCTCGCTGGCGTTGATCGGGACGGCCGACATCCGTACGCCCGCTGGCTCCATTCTCACGCTGACTGATTCGACTTCGATCTCAAGCGGCACGGACTCACAGATCGGGATCTTCGGTGAACTTCGCGCCCAGGGCTTCATCGATGCGGTGGCCGACAACTTCCGCCTTGGTTCACGCGGCAAACTCACCGTACGTACTGGCACATCCTTCTACATCACCGCAGTCGATGCACTGCTTCAGGGCCAGACGCGGATTGAGCAGGGGGCCACACTCGTGCTCAGCGGCACGGTCAGCAATGATGGTGTGTTTTCTGCGCTGAACAATGCCGCGGTGGAGGCAGGGGGTCGGATCACCAACTACCGCTCATGGACGATGACGGCCGGACAGATCATCACGCCCCTCTTTGACAATCGTGCCAACCTTGATGTTTTCGGCGCCTCAGCGGTTTTCGGCAGTTTCACCAACAACCTTGCCGCGACGACCAACATCCGTGGCGGAACGTTGGTGGTCTTCGGCAGCCTCACGAACCTGGGCACGGTGGTGGGCACGATCTGCTCGACGTGCTCGGGGACAGCGCCGGGCATGGACATCTCTGGCGATTTGACGCTCGGCAGTGCCGCGAACTTTGCGATTCCTTTCGAGGGTTCCATCGTGAATCTGGGCGGATCGTTTGACTGTGCCATCAATGACCATGCTCGGTTCAACATGGCATTGGCGACCCTGCATGTGGAATCAACCCGGCCCCAGGTGACACTCGAAGTGATGTCGATCGACATCGGTGCCGATGCGGCAGGCCTTGACCGCGCTCAGGAATCGCACTTCCCGATCGGACATCTCCACATCGGTGGAGTGGCCACCGTGCTTCGCCTGGTCGATTCACATGACAATGCTGGCGACGGAGCGGAGTCGTGCGAAGCACTTTACGTTGACACACTCACCATCGAGCCCGGCTCGCGCCTCATCAACACCGGCTGCCGGATCTATTACAACACGCTCATCAATGATGGCATCGTCGATGCACCCGAGAACCTCATCTCGCTCACTTCACCTCGCTGTCCGGCTGATTTCAATCAGGATGGCGGCGTGGACGGCGCCGACATCGACGCCTTCTTCGCAGCATGGGAAGCAGGCGATGCCGCGGCGGATGTCAACGCCGATGGCGGCGTCGACGGTCTCGATGTCGATGCCTGCCTGACCGCGTGGGAAGCTGGCGGCTGCTGAGAAAATCGAGTCCCTGAATTCAAAGCCGCGTGCGAGAAGCCCGCGGCTTTTTGTTGCGCACGATGCGCGGAAGCTCCTAAGTTCCGAAGTGCCGAAGGCACGCAGTTGAATAGCCGGCTGCGAGCGAGCGCTTCGCTCGCGAAGCTGCCGGTAGACGTCGACGCGTAATCCCGGCCCTGAAAGGGCCGCGTTGATCACCACAACCCCCGACGGCACCCGTCGGTATGATCTACGGCCTCGCCTTTGCCGCATCGACATGGAAACGTCCGCCCCGCCACCACCGGTCGCCACCTGCTCCAACTGCCTCTACCCCAGCGCGGTACCGGTTCCATTCATCTGCTCCGAATGCGGCGCCAAGGTGGTCCGGCCGTATCCAGATCTGGATGATTTCCCGCTCTCCTGGACCAAACGCGTCATCTGGCTCGGCTGGCCGCTTGCGGGCTGGACGATCGGTTGGATACTGGCGGAGTTGCGGCTATTCGACAGCCTCGCCGGGGGCCTGCTGATCCTCAGTTGCCTGGCGGCACCGGTCAACTCGTTCCTCGTGCTCATCCCCATCTTCAAGCGGCCCCCGCGTTTCATCCTTGATGAACCGCCAGACCGGGCGCGACGTCGTCACAGACTCACGATGTTTCTGACTCTTGGACTCAGCATCGCTGTACCGTTGCTGATCGCCGGGTCATGTTGGACGAGAATCTCCAAGGACCTGCAGCGCGTACGGCTCTTCACACCCGCCCGTCCCACACCGGTTCCCACGCCGACACCCGCCCCCCAGTGACGCCCCCCTCTCCCCCCACCTCTCTCCCCCCACCCACGACACGCTGCCCCAACTGCGGCACCCCCGTGGTCGCATGGCTCCCCGCTTCCTGTTCGCGCTGCGGCTTTCACGTCGTCCACCGCGATCCGCGCTGGCAGGATCGACCTCTTGGGTTTGCCAAGCGCCTCCTGATGATCGGCTGGCCCCTGATCGGGTTCGCCGCGGCGTTCCGCTTCTCCTCCCAGACCGGCTTCATCGGCACCGCCGCCGTGACCCTTCAGATCCTCTGCTTCTTCGCCGGCTTCATCAACCCACCCCTGATGGCCATCAAGACTAACCAAAGACCGCCGACGTTCATCCTCAACGAACCGCCCGAACAGACTGCGCGCCGCAAGAAACTCACCACCATCCTTGCCATCCTCCTCGCGGCACTCATCCCCCTGTTGCTCTTTGGTTCGTGCTTGCGATCCATCGGAACACCACGCTGATCGCGCACGTCGCACCCCCTGCCCTGCCCCTACGCTGCACTCAAGGCATGGAAACCCCCAACCCAACACCCGCGGCAGAGTCATCGGCCGCCCCGCTCCCATCGCCCCACACCGCGACCTGCCCGAACTGCCGCTACACGATCACTGCGCCCCTGCCCTCTCGGTGCCCCGAATGCTCATACGAAGTGGTTCGCACCACACCGCGATGGCGAGATCGCCCACTCTCCTGGCCTTGGCGAATGCTCATGCTTGGGTGGCCCCTGATCGGCATGGCCGCCGCGGCACCCTGGTTCGTTGGCCAGACGCGAGTCTCCGACACGGCGGGGGCACTCATGATCGTCTCCTTCCTCGCTGCGTTCGCCAACGCACCGATCATGCTGATTCCCGCCGCGTTCAGGCCACCCGCCTTCATCGCCAACGAATCTGCGGAGTTGGCCGACCGCCGTCGCCGACTGACCCTCGCACTGACGATCATGCTGGGGCTACTGCTCCCCATCATTCTCTTTGGCTCGTGCCTTTATTCGATCCTGCCGCCACACTGACCATGCCCCGAGGGCCTGATGCACACGTTCGATCCCACCACCTTCTTCGCCGCGGCTCGCGACATCAAGCAGACCACCAGCCGCTGCCCGGTCTGCCTGGCACCCATCGCCGCGTCCATCCGCGAAATCGGTGGCAAGGTCTTCATGGTCAAGACCTGCGCTGCCCACGGGCGCTTCGAAGTGCAGCTCGCTTCCAACGCAGCCTGCTATTACGAATCACACGCGACAGGCGGCTCCTGCTGCCCCGGCTCTGGCTGCTGCTCACCTGCCGCGAAGACGCCTGTCGCGAGCGACAATCCCTTCGACACGCTCTCCACGTGCATCGCACTCATCGAGATCGTCGATTCCTGCAATCTCTCCTGCCCCACCTGCTTTGCTTCCTCACCCAAGGGCGTCGGCGACAACATCCTCTGCAGCACGTTCGAGAACGCCACCAATCGCATCAAGGGCGTCCTTGATCGCAAGGGCTTCATCGACATCCTCCAGCTCTCTGGCGGCGAGCCCACCATCCACCCGCGCTTCTTCGACATTCTCTCCTGGGCCATCGATCGCACCGACATCGGCTACATCCTGATCAACACCAATGGCGTTCGCCTCGCCGGCGACCGCGCCTTCCGCGAATCACTGGGCGAGCTGCGGCGCACCCGCGGTAAGTTCGAACTCTACCTCCAGTTCGATGGCCCACAAGAAGCCGGACAGACCCAGCTCCGGGGCAGCGACCTTCGCGCCATGCGTATGCGCGTCCTGGATGAATGCGGCGCGATCGGCATCCCCACCTCCCTGGCGATGACCGTCACGCCCGCCAACATCGACTATCTTGGCGAAACACTGCGGCTTGGCGTTGCTCGCCCGCATTGCCGGGGCATCTCGTTCCAGCCCATGTTCCACTCCGGGCGCAACCACATCGAAAGCTCCACACTCCCCATCTTCGGCGGCGGCACCCACACGCCCCTGAGTGTTGGCGACATCATCGCCGCGGCGTGCACTCAAGCCCCCGAACTCATCGCAGACAAGGACTTCACCCCTCTTCCCTGCGGCGACCCCAACTGCCACACCATCGCCTACATCCTCCGCACCAAGGATGGCCCCATCGGCCTCAGCCGCCTCATCGACCTCGAATCCATGCAGGGCTTTCTCAGCAACCGCGTCGACTACCGACTCGAAGACCTCGCCCGCTGCGGCTGCGACAACGAACCACTCGGCGAAGTGATCAAGGGCATGGAGCTGCGGCCTGAATCCCCTTTCCGAATCTTCATCAAACCCTTCATGGATGCCTTCACCTTCGATGCTGATCGCATCGACCGCTGCTGCACGCACGTGATCAAGCAGGATGGCTCGCTTGACTCATTCTGCAACTACTACCTGAATGGCGGCGCCCACGGCCTGAACGGCGGCGTCCCCGCCGGGAAGCCGGTCCATGCCTGAACAGGCACTCCAGTCTCTCCCGCCCTGGTACACCCTCACCGCCGCGGCAGGGATTTGCCTCTCACTGGCCGCCTGGGTCTTCATGATCCGCCGCGGCGTGGGCGGCCACCGCACCGATCCACGCCTGCCTCTCATCTACGGCTGCGCCCTCCTGGGTGCCATCATCGGAGCCAAACTCTCCTTCCTCCTCGCCGAAGCCTGGAACCAGCCTTTCTCATTCGAAGTCCTTCTGAGCGGCAAGAGCATCACCGGCGCACTTCTCCTGGGCTACATCGCCGTCGAATGGGCCAAACGCTATCTCCACTACGAGTCGACCACCGGCGATCTCTTCGCCTTTGCCGTTCCCGTCGGCATCGGCATCGGTCGCATCGGCTGCATTCTGCAAGGCTGCTGCCAGGGCGTTGTCTGCCAGACTCAGCACATGTGGACCATCTCCACCACCGATGCCGCCGGCCACATCACCCACCGCTGGCCCGCGGCACACCTCGAGCTTGCCTTCCAGTGCCTCTTCCTCCTGTGGATGGTGCCCGCCACGCGCCTGAACTGGTGCCGCACCAACCGATTCCATGTCTACCTCATGGCTTACGGCCTCTTCCGCTTCGCCAACGAATGGATGCGCGATGATGCACGGTTCCTGGGCCCCTTGAGCGTCTATCACCTCTTCGCCGCGGCAATCTTCGTACTTGGACTCATGCGATACATCAGCCGAGCTCAACGCCTGAACCACACCGCACCGACCCTGCCCGCGTGACGGGCCGCAGCAACGTGGCCGCATCCGGCTACGCTTCACTCCGCATGACTGAGGTGACTCCACGCGGCTGGCTCGAAGTGATCTGCGGACCCATGTTCGCGGGCAAATCATCGCATCTGCTCGAACGCCACCGCACGCTCACCCAGCAGGGCCTTGGCGTCCATGCCTTCAAGCCCGCCCGCGACACGCGCTACAGCGCACAGCAGATCATGACGCACGATGGCGCATCGCTCGATGCCACCGCCATCTCCGCCGCGGCAGACATCACCGCCTCCCCCTCCCCCGTCATCCTCATCGATGAAGCTCACTTCTTCGGCACCACACTCATCGCACCGGTGATGCACCTGGTCCATGCGGGTCGCCGCGTCATTGTCGCGGGCGTCGACAAAGACCACCGAGGCGACGCCTTCGAGCCCTTCCCCCACCTGCTCATCGAGGCCGACAGCGTGACCAAACTCCACGCGCGCTGCCACCAGTGCGGAGCACCCGCCATCCATTCTCAACGCATGATCGACGACGATTCACCGATCGTCGTCGGTGGCGCGGACCTCTACGAAGCCCGCTGCCGCCAGTGCTTTGTCCCGATGCGCCGCTGAAGAACGCCCACGCCCCTCTGAAATCTGAACTCTGAAATTTGCTTTCTGCTTTGTCTTACCGCACCGGCTTCCACGCCCCGTTCACCACAACCACATC
>JBILUL010000227.1:0-6365 GCA_044371005.1 Phycisphaerales bacterium
CCGCACCTTGCCCGGGCGGCTGAGGTTCATGCGGGGGTTCTGGCGGCGATCCTTGGGTTCAGTGCCGGGCGCATTCATCTGGAAAGGCTCCTTCGCAAGACGCTCCGCGTACGGTCGAAAACACCGCGCGTGATTGTGGTTGTATCGGTCCGTCACGGGCCGATAGTTCGTGGCCGTGAAGTTCGTTTCAGTCATCATTCCCACGTACAGGCGGGCAGCCAAACTCGCCGCGGCGGTCCGTGCGCTCACGAAGCAGACCTGCACGAACTTCGAGGTGCTCATCACCATCGATGGGCCTGATGATCCGTCAGGCACGGCCGGATGTGTGCGCGACGCGGCCACTGCCGCGTGGGCAGGGCAGGATCCCTCGCGACTTCGCATCTTCGAAGGTCCCAAACTCGGCGTGTGCGCCGCGAGAAATCGCGCCATCGAAGCCGCCCGAGGCGATCTCATGGTCTTCTTCAATGACGATGTGCTGCCGCGGCCTGAGTGCCTCGCCGCGCACCAGCACGCTCACGAAGAAAGCACCGGCCACGGCGACATCATCGTTGGTGACTCGCCCTGGGTGCGCCGCGAACCCGACTCACTCTTTGCCCGCATGCTCCGCGACAGCTCGATGGTCTTCTTCCATCATCGCATGCGAGGCAGCAGCGAACCGCAGAAGGACTGGGGATTCCGCCACGCCTGGCTGCTGAATCTCTCTGCCAGCGCTGCCAGCGTGCACGCGGTGGGCGGGCTGCGCGTGATCCAGCAGACCTACGGACGCGACGATGATGAACTGGCCTTCCGAATGACGCGCGAGCTTGGCATGCGCGTGCTCTGGCGCCCCGACGCCATCGTCGATCACGATCACCCGATGACACCCTCGGAATACCTGGCACGCGAAAGGGAACTGGGCGCCGGAGCACTCACCTTCGCACGCGGGGCTCCACAGTGCGCTCAGGTCATGTTCGGTCGCGATGTGCTCAGCAAGGAACACCGCGACGCCGCGGCGGAGTTCGTGCACGCCAACGCTGCCCTCGCCTCCGAACTGACCCCCTGGTTCCTGTCGCTCGAACATCTTCATCCAGAAGCCATG
The DNA here is from genome assembly GCA_044371005.1 of Phycisphaerales bacterium. Classification (GTDB taxonomy): domain Bacteria; phylum Planctomycetota; class Phycisphaerae; order Phycisphaerales; family UBA1924; genus UBA2402. The sequence continues at coordinate 1,079 of JBILUL010000227.1, forward strand.
GATGTGGAACTTGCGTATCAGACACACCTGCCGCTCAAGCGCTGGTGGTGGAATCGCGGCTACCTCTCGCTGGAGTGTTCGGGCTGCGGATCGATGGCGATGGCGGTCTGACACGCCCCGTCGCCGCGAGCGGCCAAGCCCGAAGCAAACACCGCCGTGCTTGGTGCTCATCTCTGTGTCGTCCATGAACGGTTACGATCCGGCATGGCTCAGCCGCCCCCGCCCGACGATCTGGCAGATCCGACCCTCGGCACCATGCGGGAGCGAATGCTCGCGTCGCGCATGTATCTCGCGAACGATCCCGAGCTGGTGGCGATTCGACTGCGCGCTCGACAACTGACGGGCGCGTTCAACGCCACCTCGCCGCTCGAGGCGGCGCGTCGGCACGAGATTCTCAATGACCTGATGGGCGAGGTGGGCGAGGGCGTCTTCATCGAGCCGATGTTTCAGTGCGACTATGGCAAGTTCATTCGCCTCGGCCGCGGCGTCTTCATGAACTTCGGATGCATCATCCTCGATTGCGCACTCGTGACCATCGGCGATCGCACGATGTTCGGTCCTGGCGTTCACCTGTACACAGCGACTCATCCGCTCGACCGGCAGCAGCGCAGTGCGGGTCTTGAGTACGCGCTTCCCATCACGATCGGCTGCGATGTGTGGCTGGGCGGGCGTGTCACGGTGTGCCCTGGAGTGCATATTGGTGATGGCGCGGTGATCGCTGCGGGTTCCGTGGTGACACGCGATGTTCCATCCGGAGCGGTCGTGGGCGGCAATCCGGCCCGCCCGCTCCGCCGCGGCGCTTCGGTGCCCCGCGACTGATGCCGGCGATTATCGCCCCCGGAGCAATCGGAATAATCCCCCCGCAAGGGTGGGGTGGACTCCTGGCCGGGCCAATCACCCGGAGAGGGGCAAGCCGCGGCGACCAAGGGTCGATGCGAGGGTGAGCGCGTTCGGACACGGACTGGCAACAATGCGGGATGCGAAGAAGCACCGATTGTTGCGGCGTGTGCGGGCGGTTCATCCGGCGTGTGGCTGTGCTCCTGAGTCCCTGGACATCTTCGGTGAAGGGCCGTGCAGCAGAACTGCTGGGCGTGTGGCTGGCTTCACTCGCGGCGGTCCTGGTGGCTGGTTGTGCGACGATGGCGCGCGACACCGGCACCGGAACCTCCGGCGGCACGCACCCGGTCTACTGGATGGCGACCAGCAATGAGAATGATGCGCGAGCCCTGGGATACAAGTGGGCCGATCGCGTGACGTTCGGTGATGTGCCAGTCCGCCGCGACACCGTCGTGCTCTATGAGCATTGGTATGCGGATGACGTGCGCTCCGCGGGGCTCGCGCTGACGCAGGCCGATGCGGGCTACTGGAGCCGCTTCGAGCAGCGCATGATCGATGTGCTGAATCAGCGCGTGCCTGACCGGGCCTTTTCGGGGTTGATCCTGATCGACACCGAGTTCCTTCCCCTCTTCTGGGGCGACCGCACTGGCGGCCCGGGGATCCATCCGATCTCTGACTACGGCAAGAAGCCCTTCGACGACTGGTACACCCACATCCGCAACACCAATCCGGAACTGCTCTCGAATCTGGGCACGGCGGAAATGGAAGAGGCACTGCGCCAGAGCTACGAAAATGCCGTGAAGGTCTGGACGCAGCGTCAGTACGCCACCGTGCGACGCGAACGCCCCAACGCCCTGCTCTGTCGCTATGGAATCCCGGCAGGATCGCGCCACGCGCAGTACAACCAGCCCGATCCGAACATCTGGAAGCAGCAGAACGATCGGGCCGCGTGGCTCACGCAGCTGCAGGATGTCGTTCTGGTCGTGCTCTATCAGGACAAGTTCACTGTGCCCGAAGGACGGACTCCGTCCAATCCGCGTGAGATGACCGCGGCACAGGCTCGCGACTGGATCTTCTCCAACACCGCCGAAGCCAGACGCACCGCTCAGGGCAAGCCTGTCTACGCCCTGGCCTACCTGCGCTATCAGGAGTTCGTGACCGGCCACGAATCCCAGTTGCTCGATCCCACCGCGCTGGAGATCATGCTCACGCTTCCCAAGCAGGCAGGCTGCGATGGCATGGTGATCTGGGACCATCTTGATGACCATGCTCAGTTCCAGGCGACGCAGGCCTACATCGAAACCAACTGCGTCTCCAAACTGCGCGAGGTGAGCGGGTACGTCCCGCCAGCTCCCCCCGCCCCCCCCTCGCCCCCGGCACCCCCCTCGCCCCCGACTCCGCCCACCCCCTCGCCTTCCCCAACGCCCCCAGCGCCTCCGGCCCCCCCTACGAATCCCGATCCGGCTCCGCCGGCACCGACACCCCCTGCTCCAGCCCCGGATCCGACTCCGCCAGCACCGGTACCGGAGCCTCCGCCCGCACCCCCTGTGATCGTGCCGCCCGCCCCGCCGGCACCGGTTCCCCTGGCTCGCGTGGCAGGCGCCAAGCGTCTGGGTGTTGGCAAGGCGGTGATCAAGACCCAGCGGGCAACCGTCGCCAAGAGCACATCCAGGGTGAGCAAGGCCAGCTCAGCATCGCGCCCAAGCGTGCAGCGATTGCTGCATGCAGGCTCGATTCGCGTCGTCCGGCCGTCGAATCCGGGCACTCCCACCACGCCGCCGCTGCCAAGCCGCGTGTCAGGAAACTAGCGCCATCGGGGGTGTGGCGCAACGCCGCAGCAATCGAATCCAAATCATCTGATTTCAACCACTTAGCCTGTGGATTGATGGCGGCATTCAGGCCCCGTCAAAAACCTGCAAGAAAAATCCAAGTTGACCCGGAACCGTTTCAGCCGCCGCGGCGGATATTGATGTGTCCGGCCCGCCGCGAGCCAGAAAGTTCCTGAAGGTCGCGGGCAGGACACCAACAAGTTGACCCCCACGAGACCCGGCACTTGGGTTTGTTACTGAGTGCCGGGTTCTTTTTTTTCGCATGCAGTGCGGGGACATCGATCCTCTGGACGCATTGGCGGTACTCCGGAAACGATTCCGGACCGGGGCGGCACTTGATTCATATGATGCAGGCCTTTCGACGCCACCCCAAGGCAGGAGTGACCTCACCCCGATGCTTCGCGAAGTACTGCACAGCAAGATCCACCGCGCGTTCGTGACCGATGCGAACACGGCCTACGTCGGCTCGATCACCATCGACCCCCTCCTGCTGCGTGCCACCGGCATGCGAGCCAGCGACAAGGTCGCCGTCGCCAACTGCCGCAATGGCGAGCGGTTCGAGACGTACATCCTCTGGGGACGCGAGGGGTCCGGGGAGATCATCGTCAATGGTGCCGCGGCTCACCTGGTGGAACGGGGCGACCCGGTCATCATCATGCACTACGCGCTCCTGACCGATGCCGAGTACGCGGCACACAAGCCCCGTACGGCACTGGTCGACGACCAGAACAAACTCAAGGACGTGCTCATCTACGAGGCCAAGGGCCACGAAGCGTGAGTCGAGGAGTTCATCTGTGACACACGCCGGAGTGATGGATCGTCTGCTTGATGCCCTGACCTGCTCCAGGGCCCTTCCCGACCCCCTGCCCACCGACCCCTTCGCCATCTTTGCGAGCTGGTTCGAGGAAGCCCAGAAGAGCAAACAGCAGCCCAACCCCAACGCGATGAGCCTGGCGACGGTGGATGCTGATGGCACGCCTTCGTGCCGGATTGTGTTGTGCAAGTCGTTCGACGCCGCGGCGGGGACTGTGACCTTCTTCACCAACTACCAGGGCCGCAAGGGCCGTGCCCTTTCCGCTCACCCGCGCTGCTCGGTCTGCTTCCACTGGGATCACGCTGAACGCCAGGTCCGCATGGAAGGCAGCGTCGAGCGCGTCAGCGACGCCGAGAGCGATGCCTATTTCGCGACGCGTCCGTGGGATTCTCGCCTTGGCGCGTGGGCCAGCAAGCAGAGTGAGCCCATCGTGAGCCGTGCGGAGCTCATCGCGCAGGCTCGGGGCGTGCTCAGTGATCTGGGCATCTCACTCGCCGAGCTGGCCATCAAGGGCAACAGCGTCAAGATCCCCCGCCCGCCGCATTGGGGCGGCTTCCGGATTGTCACCCAGCGCATCGAGTTGTGGCTCGGTGGTCCGGGTCGATTCCACGATCGCGCGGCGTGGACCCGCACGCCCGGCAGCCCCTGGGTCGGTACCCGCGTCCAGCCCTGAATGTTCTGATGAACGTGCCGCGGTTTGGTCAGGGGAGCACGATGCTCGCCTCGATGCCCTCGCGGTGTGAGGCTGTCTGCGGAATCTGCAGATAGAGATTCAGCGATGGGTTCTTGTCGGACGTGATGTGCACGCGCGCGACGACCTTGAGGTTGCCCTGCGCATCAAACGTGATCGGGATGACCTTCTCCCAGGGAATCAAGGCGTTGACATTGCTCTGCGCCGCATCCAGCGGCGGCACTTCGTATGGAGCGCAGTAGGGCCAGATGAAACGCACATGGTTCGCGTCGGCATCGATGATCGGGCGACGATCGCGTGCGGCGTAGAGCGACCAGACATCATCGCGCCCATAGGCGAACTTCACGAAGTACTTCATCGACCAGAGGCCCTCCCACACGCTGCAGACGGTCCAGCGGAAGGACTCGAAGGCCGGGCGATGGATCTGAATCTCGCGGCCGATCCGATCCGGCGTGATCCAAGGGTGCAGGAAGACGATCTGCTCGAGCGTGTACGCCGGCGGCCGCAGCGTCAGTGGCAGGAAGACGGTTCCGGGCGCTGGGTCAGGCACCAGTTCCCGCAGTTGCTTCGCGTTGAGGTCGTCCATCGCCACGACACGCTTCATGCGCGCCTGCGCGCCGATGCTCATCACGCCGCCAAAGCCCATGAGGCCAAGCAGTGCACACCCCGTCACCACCCGGTAGATCAGTGCCGCGCGGTCGAACTTGGCAAAGAGCCGACCGACGACATCAAAGAGACAGGCCACCGAGAAGGCCAGCAGCAGGACGATGACGTACGTCACGCGTGAGAGGGCGGGATAGCCGGCAATCACAGCCACCGGCATGCACGCGCCAGCAGCACCCAGAATGCCGAAAAGCACCACGAAACCATGCCGCACGCCCTCGCGGCGGATCGCCCCCGGACCATGCGTGGGCGTGGCGATCCAGTGGCGCAGCGGCGCGATGGCGGTGACAGCCAGTACCACCAGCCAGGGAATGAAGAGGCTGTTAGTTCGGGTCCATTCACGCCACCCAAGCGCAAAGGCCGGATACCAGAAATCGCGCATGATGATGGTGTTGGCCATGTCGCGCCAGACAAAGACCACGCGATCCCACATGGCATGCAGCGGCACGTAGG
>JBILUL010000073.1:0-22375 GCA_044371005.1 Phycisphaerales bacterium
GACAAGATGAAGGACGCGGCGACCAAGCACAAGGTCAAGTTTGCACTTGCACATGATCAAGCGGCGGAGAAGGCTGCCGATGCACCTGCTGCGGCATCTGAGAAACCAGCAACGGACAAGCCTGCCGCGAAAGCAGCACGCGTGCGGGGGGTGACTGCCCATGCGTTCGGCGTGAGCTATTTCCCGGCGACGATCGTAGTGGATCGCAAGGGCGTGGTGCGTGCCGCGGGTCTCAAGGCCGACAAGCTCAAGCCCGTCATCGAGAAGCTGCTGGCCGAGAGCGTCGATGCGCCCAGGACCGGCGGCTGATTCGTCCGCAGATTGAGTATCACTTCACTGTTCTTCGCGGCTTGGAGCGTGCAATCTCCGGCCTGAGCAAAAGCCCTTTCTGGACCCACACCGTGACCACGTCTGCACCCATGACTTCCGCCTCTGGCGCTTCTGCTGTTTCGGTCTGTCCGTTCGCTGATGCCGTGCGATCGCAGGTGGCTCGCACGATCGTGGGTCAGCAGGTCGTGGTGGAGCGTGTGCTCATCGCGCTGCTCACGGGCGGCCACCTGCTGCTGGAAGGTGTTCCTGGCATCGCCAAGACGCTGCTGGTGCAATCGGTGGCCAAGGCCATCGATCTCAAGTTCAATCGCGTGCAGTTCACGATCGACCTGCTGCCCTCGGACATCCTGGGCGCTGAGATTCTTGACCAGCGTTCGAGCGAGTTTCGCGTGCACAAGGGGCCGGTCTTCACGAACCTGCTGCTGGCCGACGAAATCAATCGCGCCAGCCCCAAGGTGCAGTCCGCGTTGCTGGAAGCGATGCAGGAGCGTCGCGTTTCGATTGGCGATACGACGCACGACCTGCCCGCGCCATTCCTGGTGATTGCGACGCAGAACCCGGTCGAGCAGGCGGGCACCTTCGAGCTTCCTGAAGCGCAGCTGGACCGCTTCATGCTGCGGCACAAGCTGACGTACCCCACTGCCGTCGATGAGGCTGAAGTGGTGCGGCGCAGTCTCGCGCTCAAGCTCAAGAAGTCAGGGCAGGGTGCGGTACCGATGTCGGCCTTCGATGCGATCAAGGGCGACGACAAGCTGCACGTGCAGGATCTGACGGATGCGATGACGAAGGTGCAGAACGTGCATGTGAGCGAAGTCTTCATCCGCGACTGCGTGGAACTGGTGAATCTGACTCGTGCGCACAAGGATGTCGAGCTTGGATGCAGCCCGCGCGCCGCGCTGGCGCTGGTGCACGCATCGCGGGCGCGGGCCTTCATTCATGGCCGCGACTATGCGATTCCGGAGGATCTGTTCGCACTGGCCGAAGACGTGATCATCCACCGCATCCGCCTCAAGTATGAAGCGCTGGCCGAAGGCCGCCGCGCGGGCGATGTGCTCAAGAGCCTGCTCGATTCGCTCTCCTGATCGGTTCATTGCCCATGCACCGGGCAACGTCAACGCACGCCAGAAGCCGCATGATCACTCCGGTTGTCACCAATCCGCCGATTCCGACCTCGGCCCCGCACGAAGGGCCGACGCTCTCGCGTTCGCCGATGACGCTGGCGCGGGGCAACTTCGAGATGGTCGTCAAGCGGCTCGCGGAAGACCTTGCCTTCGGTGCCGACAACTCGCTCTTCCTTGGCAGCGGTCTTGAGTATGCAAGCTCAAGGCCGTATCAGCCGGGCGATTCGGTGCGGCTCCTCAACTGGCGGCTGACGGCTCGAACGGGTAAGCCCTTCGTGAAGGAATACGAGGCGCTCAAGCGGACCAACGTCTACATCATCGTCGACACATCGGCCTCGATGGCCGTCGCCTCGACGCCGGTGAGCAAGCATGACCTGGCGGTCTGGATTGGCGCGGGGCTGGGCCTGCTGGCACAGCGGCGCATGAGCCCGGTGGCCGTCGTCGGCGCTGGCGAACGCAACGTGCGACTGGTGCCCAGCCTCAACTCCAACGATCTCTGGCAGGCCATCGAGCCGCTGCGCACCGGAAGCTACGACGAACGCACGCTGCTGGGAGACCGGCTCACGCGCCTGCGGCCGCGCATCACCCGCACCAGCACGATCTTCGTCATCAGCGACCTGCATGATCCGGACGCACTCCGGGCCCTTCGCGAACTCTCGCAGCGGCACGACTGTGCCGTCATTCAGACCATCGACCCGGCCGAGAGCCGTCCGCTCAAGGCCGGCTTCTTCCGGGGCGAGGAATCGGAGACCGGTCGCTCCTTCATCGCTCATTCAAAGTCCAGGTGGACCGACCCGGCGCATATCCGGGGCGAGCTGGTCCGCAGCGGCGTTGACTCGCTCGCGCTCATGACCGATGAACCCTTCATCGCTCCCCTGCGTCGCTTCCTTTCATCGCGTGCCTCCATGATGCGGGGGAACCGATGAACACACCGGCACTCCTCGTCTGTCTTGCTGCACTGGCACAGCCGCCGGCACCGGCAGCTCCTGCAACCCCAACGCCAGCCCAGCCAAGCAACTCGACCAATGCCGCTTCTGCGCGAGGGCTCTCGGGAGCGATTGAAATGCCCGCGGGTTCGCCGCGGCTTGCGCCGCTGCCACACCAGGTCCCCGATGCCCCCTTGGCCGTGCGAGTGAACGATCTCCCCGGCGGCGGCCAGCGCATCGAGTACATCGGCGTCGTTGCCGGCACCTACGACCTGCGCGAGTACCTCGTGCGTGAGGACGGCAAGAGCGTGCTTGACCTGCCGCCACTGGTGGTGAAGGTCGAGAGCCGCCTCGCGGCCGATCATGGTGAAGATGTGCTGGGGCTGGCGCAGACGAACTTTGCGCTGCACGCCTACTACAGCCGGATTCTGATGGGGCTGGGTGCCGCGTGGCTGCTGATTCCGACCATCGCCATCGTGCGGCGCATGCTGCGAGCCAAGCCGCAAGTTCAGCAGCAGGCAGCCACGCCCGCACAGACGCTCGCGGAGCGTCTGGCCGCGCTGATGGATGAATGCGGCGATCGCCCGATGTCGCTGTCCCAGCGGGCGCGACTTGAACTGCTGCTCCTGCATTACTGGAGCGACCGCGTGGGCACCGCGCCGACCACACCTCGCGAACTGGTGGAGGCCATGGCTCGCGTGCGCACCGACGCACGGACGCGTCCGATCGTGATGGCCATTGAAACATGGCTGCACGGCAAGGACGCGGACTCGCCCAGGGCACGCGACGAAGCCGCGGCGAAACTCCGGCAGTTCCGCAGCGAGGAACTCGCCGGCACCCAGCGTTCCGCCCCGGAGGGAACAACCCCATGAGTTTCGTTCACCCCTGGGTCCTGCTCTTTCTGGCGATCCCCATTCTGCTGCTGTGGACGGTCGTGGCGCGGCGTCCGGGCATCGTGATGCCCTTTGACCACCAGCCCCACCGCCGCGGCAACTTTCTGCGCTGGAGCCTGGGCCTCTTCGATGCCGCCCCACTGCTGCTCCTGGCCCTGGCCATCACCATTCTCGCCGGGCCGCAACTGCTCAAGGCCTCGCGCACCGAACGCGAACTCACCAACATCCAGATCTGCATGGACGTATCGGGGAGCATGGGGGGTTCTCGCTACCAGCGGGCTGCAGAGGCGATCACCGATTTCACCCGGGCGCGCGAGGGAGACGCCTTCGGACTCATGATCTTCGGCTCAGCGCAGATGCGGTGGATCCCCATCACGCGCGATCTGGATGCGATCCGCAACGCCATGCCCTTTGCCGATCCGCAGAACCAGCCCATCCACATGGGCGGCACGCTCATCGGTGCTGCGCTCAAGTACGCCATCGATCTCTTCGAAGGCGAAACGACCGATGGCGACCGGATGATCATTCTGGTCTCGGATGGTGCCAGCTCCGACCTTGATGGAGGAGCCGCTGAAGAAATTGCCGAACAGCTTCGGGCCTCACGCATCACGGTCTACCACATTCATGTGGCCGAAGACGAGGTGCCCGCTGAAGTGGCCGACATCGCTCGCATCACCGGCGGTCAGGCAATGGCGGCCACCGACCCATCGAGCCTCAAGGAAGTCTTCCGTCACATCGACCGCATGAAGCCCGCCAAGTTCAAGCCGGTGGGCACCGCACCGCTCGATCACTTCGGCCCCTTCGCCATCGCGGCACTCTGTCTGGTGGGCATGCACACCCTGGGCCTTCTGGGAGCGAGGTACACCCCATGGTGATCGCGCTCTTCATCGCATGCTGCACACTGATCCTGGCGGTCGTCGGCGAGCTGATCCATGCCCGCCGCGTGCAGAGGGCCGGACATCTGGCCTTCGGTGCCACCGGCAAACCCGCGGCATGGACCGCCATCGTTCCCCCCCTTCGCTGCGCAGGCATCTTCCTCGCAACCTTCGGGGCCGTCGTACTGGCGCAGTGGGATCCGGTGGAAGCGCTCGTGAAGCCCAACCCGCGTGCAGACCGGCAGCTTCTGATCTGCCTGGACGTTTCACCCAGCATGCAGATTGCAGACTCAGGCCCCGAGACGGAGAAGGTCTCGCGGGCACGCTGGGCAGGCAAGGTGACGCAGGGCATTCTCGATCGCGTGGACATGAAGGACACGCGCATCACGATGGTGGGCTTCTATTCCAAGGCCCTGCCGATCCTTCGCGATACGACCGACAAGAACGTCGTCTCGAATCTCATGGATGGCCTGCCCATGTCTGTGGCCTTTGAGCCCGGTGCGACGGATCTTGCCGCGGGCGTCACGGAGTGTCTCAAGCTCGCTCGCCCCTGGGCTCGCAAGTCGGCGACGCTGGTGGTCATCAGCGACGGCGATGTCGAGAAGGGTGTTGGAGCACTGGGCGCGGTCTCGATGCCACCTTCGATTGCCGACACGATCGTCATCGGTGTCGGTGATCCGGTGCGGCCCACGCTGGTCAGCGGCCACAGCTCGCGGCAGGACACCTGGTCACTCAAGCAGCTCGCGGCACGCCTTGGCGGCTACTACCACGATGGCAACCGTCTCCACCTGCCCAGCGCGGTACTTGAGAAACTGACGATGATGTCGCCGCGTTCGGGCTCGCTGATGGGCCTGCGGGAAGCGGCGCTGGTCGCGCTGGGTGTTGGCAGTGGCATTCTGGGTCTTGCGGGTCCGATGCTGATGTGGCTTGGGACGCCCCGGGCGGTGTCGCGGCAGAGAGCCAATGTCCGTGCGAGGTTCGCCGCGGATTCAGGAGGTGTTGCGTGATGCGATCCCGCATTCTCTGGTCGATCTGGGCGCTCATGCCGGTGGGTGTGATGGCCTTTCACTTCGGGCCCGGTCAGGAAGCCTGGATGAAGGATCAGGCCTCTCGCTCGCTCGAGCAGGCCCGAAGTCAGCAAGCCAAGGCACAGGCCGCGCAGGACGCCGCGTTCGCGGCACACCTGGAAGGGCTGAAGGCGCGGCGAGCGGCGCACAGCGTGGATGGCGTGGTGGATCCCGAACTGGCAGCCAAGGCGAAGGCCGCAACAGAGGCGGAAGTGGCAGCCTACGCCGCGGCGGCTTCGCAATGGGATTCGGTGGCCACATCGGTCTCCGCCGCGATCGACCTGCTGCAGGCTACGTCCCCGGAATCTGTTGATTCGCTTCGCTGGGCCCGGGGCCGGGCCCTGATTCGCGCCGGCAAGATCGAATCGGGCATTGATGAACTGGAAGAACTGGTGGATCGATTCGACGCGGCGGGCACGGGATCGACGACGCTGGCGCGTGATGCTCGTGAGGATCTGGCCACTGGGTATTACTACAAGGCCCGGCTCATGCGGCTGGGCGGCGGCAAGTCGGAAGAGTGGCGTGAAGTCTCGAGCAAGTCGCGTCAGCAGTTCAGGTATCTGGCGGAATCGGCGCAGCAGAGCGGCGAAGATTCTTCGGTCGTGAGCAGCTATCAGAACAACGTGGAACTGGTGCTGAACATGGAGCAGAGCAGCATCAACGACCTTCAGGCCAAGCCGCGGCCCAAGAACGCGCCGGAGGGCAACAAGGACGGGAATCGTCCGGGCAAGGGCAAGACCAAGCGGCCGCCGCGTCGCAAGGACGACCGGGATGGTGCGGGGGGTGCGGGTGACATCGGGCCGGGGTGGTAAGCAGCGAGTGTGTGGTCGTGATGGGGTGGGGTGATGGCAGACGGCAGTAGTACACGGCAGTGGAGTTGTGCGATGAACAAGGATGGCGTAGTGTCGAATCTTGTGCGCAGGGCTGGGCTCGCAACGGGCAGGGCCGCGGTGGTTGCTGCCGCGGCGACGGTCTTCGTCCTCGCGCCTTCGGGCCATGGACAGGTCCGCCCCGCGATGATGATCAAGCTCGCGCCGCCTCCGGCTGCTGCGGAAGAGGAAGATGCGCCGGTGCCACCCGAGGGTGAGGATGCTCCGCCGGAAGGTGGCGAAGAGGGTGCGACTGGTGCAGGCAAGAAGGTGCCCCCGGTGACTTTGTCGAAGGAAGAAGTGGAAGAGCTCAAGGCTGAGTATGAAGCCGCGTCGCCTGAAGAACAGGCCGTGATGCAGGCGCACTTTGCCGACCTTGGCGTGAATCTTGACATGGCACTGGGCCTGGCAAGTGCCAAGTCCGCCGAGCAGGGCCGCACGCAGGAACTGCTTGGCTCGATGCGCGAAATGGACTTTTCCCGTCAGCCCCAGGCAGTGCTCGCGGCACGCGCCAAGCTGGGCTTTGGCCAGGTGCCACAGCCCAATGCAGCCTCGGCCCGCGCTCTGGACGTTGCCAAGTGGATTCAACTCCATGTGATGGCAGGCGAATGGGGTGTGCTGGGTTCCTGGCTCAAGGGTCGGCCCGAAGTGGAAGCTCAGGGCATCTATTCGGCAATTCTGCAATCGATGAACCGGGGCGACCCGGGCCTGCTGCCTGAAGAAGTGCTCGCCCTCGCGGAAGCTTCCCCCGGCGAACTCAAGACCTGGCAGATGACTTCGCTGTGCAGCCTGCTGAAGCGATCGGCCGACAAGCACAGCGTCGGGCCGATGCTCGAGCAGATCAAGGCGGGCACGCGTCTGATGGGCAAGCAGGACGCAGAGCACCGTCGCCGCACCGTGGACTTCCTCGCCGGCGCGGGGCTTGTGATCGAGGCGTACGACTTCCTTCCCCCGCTCGAAGAAGCCCGCGCTGCACTGGATTCTGAAGTGCTCCTGGTGCACGCCAAGTACAAGCAGAGCCTGGCCGACAAGGATGGGCCCGGACCTCGGGCTGATGCGTGGCGCGTGGAAGCATGGGAACTCTACTCGCAGATTTCGCTGCTCTCGAAGGCTTCGGTGGCGACGCGTCGCGATGCCATCGGCCGCGGCATCGGGCTCATGAACAACGTGCCCCGTGCACAGATCACGCCCTGGCTCGAACAGCTCTTTGCCAGCGAAACGCTCGGCCCCACCGCTCTTGAACTGATGGCACTCAAGGCCGTGAGCATCGGCGATGAGAAGCTCAGTGATGAAGACCGTGCTCAGGCGATTCTGACGATGAAGGAGTCGGTCGATGTGCTCCTTGCACGCACACCCGCGGAGAACGCGGGACTGCGCGTCCCGATGCGCATGCTCACCACCGCACTGCTCACGGAAATGGAGAACACCGTCAAGCAGAAGGGCCGCGAGCAGATCCTGGCCCGCGAGGCACAGCTGCTGCTTCGGGCCATGCCCAGCAAGAAGTGGTTCGATGCCCTCGAACCCAGTCTTGCCACCCGCGCCTTCAAGGCGTGCATCGGGCTTGCCACCGTGGCCGATGAGACCGACATGGCCATCTCGCTGATGCGCGATGGCATCGCCCGCTCGCCTGAATCCGCGCAGTCACTGGCCGATCACTTCCTCAGTTGCTGGGAGCAACGGCTCAACCCCGGCGACCAGGAAGAGGATGATGAGATGCGGATGTACTACTTCTACCGCTCATTCATCCCGGCCGCGCCCCTCACCCGCGGCCGCCAGCGCCGCAACCTCGATCGTCTGCATCAGGTGATGGACACGCTCCAGCAGTGCGGCATCGAGCCCCGCACCCTGCCCAGCATCGCCTCCGCATTCAAGGCCTGCCACAGCCGCACCGAAGTCTTCGACCGCGAGGAGATCAGCCGCGTTTTTGGTGACATGAAGGTCATTCCTCCGGTCACCGCCTCCGCACTCGCCCGCACCATGGCCAGCAGCCTCAACGGCGACTGGCGCAACCGCGCGGCGCAGCAGAAGACGGGCACCAAGCGCTCCGACTCCGAGATCGCCGCGATGGTCGACAAGGGCTATGGCCTTGCGCTCGAACTGGTTGACTCCGCACTGGCGCAGCAGCCCAAGTCCTGGCAGAACGCGGCACTCAAGGCCGGCCTCTCCTACGACCGCATGCAGTTCAAGAACGCTCAGCAGAAGCAGGATCCTGCGGTGCTCAACGAGTACCGCAAGGCGGCCTTCGAGGCCTTCGAGCAGGCCGCGGGGCAGTACGCTGCCGCTCTTGCCTCGGGCCAGGAACGCGAGGACGCCACCGTCTACGTCGTCTGGTTCGGTGCCGCGATGGGCACGCCTCAGCTCAACTTCGTCAGCGTCGATGAACTTCCGACCGAAGGTTCGCTGCAGGACGATCAGATCGATCGCGTGCGCAAGGCCATCACCGCGCTGCCGCCCGATTCGGCCTTCCGCCACATCAGCGACTTTGCCCGCGCGATGACCAATGCGGTGGCACGGGCCGACCCCGAGGTCAAGCCGCGGCTTGTGAAGCACGCACTTCGCGTCGTCGGCGATCACCCCGCCGGCGCCACCCTTCGCTCGCTCGAGGAACTCTACCGCGATCTGGTGAAGGACGAGATCAAGCTGCGTGTCTCGCTCGATGGGCAGGATTCTGTGGGTGTGGGCAAGCCCTTCGGCATGCTCGTCTCGCTGCGATTCACCAACGCGGTGGACCGCGAGACCGGCGGTTTTGCCAAGTACCTTCAGAACAACGTCTATGGCCGCGTGGGTCGCAGCTACCGCGAGATCAACTATCGCGATGCCTTCCAGAAGGAGATCGAGACGGCGCTGAGCAAGAGCTTCTCGATCGAATCGGTGGGCTTCTTTGATCCCTTCATGCCGCCCCGGGGCGTGACCGAGAGCGGACAGGATGGGTGGCTCGAAAAGCCCATGGCCTATGTGATCGTCACCCGCAAGGATCCTTCCGTCGATCGCGTGCCGCAGGTGGCGATGGACATGCAGTTTGACGACCAGAATGGACCAGTGACGCTGGCACTGCCCTCGAATACGCCGCCGCTGGCGGTGGGCGATGCCCGCACGGCACGCCCGTGCAGCGATGCAACCGTGGCCCAGATCATCGATGTGCGCAATGCCCGCAACGGCGACAAGGGCGGCACCGTCACGCTCGAAGTGCAGATCAGGGGCAAGGGCGTCGTGCCCGATCTTCGTGAAGCGCTCGACGGCATCGATACCGCCATCGAAGGCTACGAGATCGCGCCCGAAGGCATCGAAGTCAAGCCCACGCTCGTGCTGCAGGAAGGTTCGAACAACGGCAGTCGCTTCTACTGGGGACCGCCCCAGCCGCCCAAGGAAGGCTACCCCGAGCCCGATGCCGCGGGCATGTACCGTCTCACGGTCGAACGCTCCTGGGTCGTCACCTACACGCCCAAGGGTTCGCGTCTTGGCAGCAGCTTCAAGGTGCCCGTGCTCAAGGAAGGCATCGCCGCGAAGCTCGAGTCGCGTTACTTCACCGACATGGATCTCGTGCCGGTGCAGGGTGCTGCAGTGGATGTGCAGGCGCAGTGGTCCACGGGGCTCCGCGTTGCCACCGGGCTCGGCGCGGTCGCCGCGGCGGGCCTTCTGGTCTTCGCCGTTGTCCGCCGCCGCAAGAGCACCGACACGGGAGCCACGCAGGAGTCACTGCTGCCCGAACGCCTCACGCCCATGAGTGTGGTGACGACGCTGCGTCGGCTTCAGACCCGAGGTGGCGCGACACTGGATTCCGCAACGATCGAAGCACTCAATGCCGACATCGTGCGCCTCGAGCGCCAGTACTTCGGACCCGCGGCGACCCCGTCGGCGAACGGCGATGAGCTCAGCAGCACCATCAAGCGATGGGAACCGGCTCTGAGAGCGGCCAGGTAAGCCCTGCCAGGGGCTTGATCCGCGGTGCTGACGACCTCGGACATGCTTTGAGTAGAACCAACACCCGTGACGCGGCCTCCACCGCGGCACGGGTGTGGAGCGAGTCTTCTGTACAGACCGGAGACATCCCTGACACCGTTCGGGGACATGGTTGACACATTAGCGCTGTGCACACCGTGCTTTCAGGCCGATAGGCCTGCCAGTTAACAGCCCGGGGTGAAGCCCGGCTCTGCGGGCGCCACCCCGGGTCACCGAGCCGCAGTAGATCCTGCACGCCATCGGCGTGCAAGTAGGGGATCGTGAATCGGTCCAACCCGCGACGACGCGCGCCGCAGTACACGCCACTTGCACGCCTCCGGCGTGCGGTCCGTTTTCACCATCTGTCTTGGGGTGGCGCACGCAAAGCCGTGCTTCACCCCAAGCTACTGACTCAAAGGCCTTACGGCCTTGAGGGACAATGCAATTCACGGCTGAGCGTCAGAATGTTCGGAGATCAACCGCAGCCAAAGCGAATGCCGCGTGCCGTTCGTTGCCGGAGGAACCCCGCACCGCACGCCCGGAAACGCTTCCCCGGGCCTGTGCACATCGCACAGGCCGATTGTCCACGGCTCAATCCGGTCACACGCGATGGCACGCGCCTCCGCCTGCCCGATGTGAGTGTGCGCTGGCACCCTGCCACGCTGACGTAAGGAGCTTCAGACATGCACCTATCGGACGCTGCCTCTCATGGCGAGCTTCGGCTCTCGGAGATCATCTCGGCGCTCTCGTATGCACTCGACATTGTCGAAGGGCAGCCCGAGGGACACGCGGTGCGCAGCTGCATGCTGGGCATGCGTCTGGGCCAGGAGCTTGATCTGCCCACCGATCAGCTCTCTTCGCTCTTCTATGCACTCTTGCTCAAGGACCTTGGGTGTTCGAGCAACGCCTCAAAGGTCTGCTATCTCTTCGGTGCCGATGACCTGGGTGTCAAGCGTGACTTCAAGACGACGTACTGGACGCGCCAGTTCGACACGCTCCGCTACATTGCTCGCAACGTCGCGCCCACGGGGTCGTTGCTGGATCGCCTCAAGCACCTCTCGAAGCTGGCCTTCTCTGGCCACGAAGGCGCCAAGGAACTCGTGAAGATCCGCTGCGAGCGTGGCGCGAACATCGCTCGCACATTGCTCATGACCGATGAGACCGTGCAGGGCATTCGCAACCTCGACGAACACTGGAACGGGCAGGGGCATCCCGATGGCCTCAAGAAGCACGACATCCCGCTCATTGCACGCATCCTGAGCATTTCGCAGACCTTCGAAGTCTTCTATTCAAAGCACGGGATCGACGCCGCGTACGACGTGGCTGATGCCCGCAGTGGCCGCTGGTTCGATCCCGGGCTCGTGCGGGCACTGCATTCGATCCGCGGTGACAGCGCGTTCTGGGCCAAGCTCGCCGATGATGTGCCGCGGCGACATCTTGATTCATTCGAACCCCAGGACAAACGCCTCTCCGCCGGCGAAGCCATGCTCGACCGCATCGCCTCCGGCTTCGGACAGGTCATCGATGCCAAGAGCCCCTGGACGGCCTGCCACTCCAAGGGAGTCTCCGATGTGGCGGTGGGCATCTGTGAAGTCATGGGGCTTCCCCGCCAGGAACTCGTACGCGTCCGCCGCGCGGGGCTTCTCCACGACATCGGCAAGCTGGGCATCTCCAATCTCATTCTCGACAAGCCCGGCAAACTCACGGTCGAGGAGTTCGACACGATGAAGCTGCACCCGGCCTACACGGCTCGCATTCTCGAGCGGGTGGAGGTCTTCAAGGATTTCGCGGAGCTCGCCGCGTCGCACCATGAGCGGCTTGACGGCAAAGGCTACTACCGCGGGCTGGAGGCCTCGCAGCTCTCTCCATCGGCCCGTTCGCTCGTGGTCGCGGATATGTCCGAGGCACTCGCCGCGAAGCGACCATACCGCAAGGACCTGAGCGACGGTGAGGTCATGGAGATTCTGGCGAAGAACGTCGCCAATGGCGGCCTGTGCCCGGCTGCATTCGAGGCTCTCAAAGTCTTCATCGCCCGCTCAGGATTCGTGCCCTTCCAGGTCGCGGCATGATTCGGGAAGCACTCGGGTGAAACCACCGGACCCTCTGGCGGTACGATCCCGACCATGAAACTGGAAGCCTTCCACAAGTCCATGATCGGCCAGTTCGATGCGGCCCTGGCCATGCTGCGTTCCTGCATCACCAAGTGCCCGGACGACCATTGGGATGGTCTGGTGGGAACTCGCCCCTTCTGGATGGTGGCCCTCCATTCGCTGCGCTGGACCGACTTGTACGCGGCGAAGGGTCGCAACGACTGGACCCCGTCCTCAGCAACCATGGGCCCCCAGACCCTGCGGGAGATCTTCGATGACGAGTTTCCAACCCGCCTCACGCGCGAACAGATCCTCTCGTATCTGACCCACTGTCGCAAACTGGTCCATGCGTCCATCAAGCGGGAGACCAATCGAACGCTCGAGGGCTCATCCGGATTCGCATGGATTCAGGGTCCCCGGGCCGAAGCCCATTTCTACAACCTGCGGCATCTGGCCCACCACGTTGGTCAGCTCAGTGCGTCTCTCCGCCGCGTCGATATCGACACGAGGTGGAGCACACGCGGATTCCGTTGAGCACTGCCGGGGCCCTTCGCAGCACCTCGCCGCAGCCAATGCCTCCCAGATCGAACTCCCCTGACGGCAATGTAACCGGATTCGGACCTGCCAACGCCCGGCGCTCCGCGGCACAATGCGCAGATTTCTGCCGGGATTGAGGCCGATCGACATCACAAAGAAAGCCCGAAGTGCGAGGTGCATGGATCTGCGCGCTGGCTTTGACCGAATGGCCCTGCACTGAGGTGTGCGAGCAAACGTCGATCCAGCAGCCGGTTCACGCGCTGCGCCCATGGGTGCCACCGTGTGCGGAATTCTGGAGACTGTCATTCATGCGTCATGCTCTCACGCTCGCCACCTTGCTCTCCATCGCCGGCAGTGCCTGCGCATCCGGCCAGACAACGCTCTTTCAGCCCATTGCCCTGACGAACCAGCCCGCTCCGGGCGGCGGAGTCTTCGCGTTCTTTGATGCGCCAAGGCACGATGCTGGCACGATGGCCTTCGTGGCGGTGGTGACCGGTGTTCCGGCGAACTCTCAGCTTCGCCTCTTCGCGAACAGTTCAGGCACGAATCAACTTCTGGCACGCTGCGGGGACCCCGCACCGGACATCGCGGGTGCCACGCTGGCAACCCTTGAACTGCAGGATCTCAATGCTGCGGGCAACCTCCACGTCGCGGCAACGATTGAGGGCCCTCTGGTGGGCCAGGGCACTCAGCGCGTGCAGTACCTGGGGTCGACCAGTTCGGGTCTTTCACTCGCGGCACGTCTGGGCCAGCAGATCCCGGGCCTCGCTCCCGGAGTGCGCCTCTCCTGGTTCACCAACCAGTCTTCCCTCAACGCACGCGGCCACACCGCGATCCACACCACAATCGCCGGGCCCGGAATCGTGCCCAACGTGAACGACACCGCACTGCTCCTGCTCCAGCCGGGCGTTTCACCCAGACTGGTGGCACAGGGCAATGACCCCATTCCCGGCATGCCCAATGCTTCGATTCAGGGCCCGGGTTGGGAACTCGCACTGGGCGACGATGACGTCGTTGGCTTCATCGGTGGGCTGGCACTCAATGGCTCGCTGATTGCCAGCAGCACCGTCCTGCTCGCGGGGACCGATCGCGATCGCCTTTCGCCCATTGCCATCAACGGCCAGCTCGAACCGGCACTCGACAATGCTTCGCTTGAGATCTTCGAGAATCTCCGGCCTGCAGCGCAAGGCGGTTTCAACTTCGATGCCTATGCCGTCGGCGGAATCTGCGGCGACGATTTCGCGCAGACCAGTTGCTCAACGTCCTCAGGGCAGTTGAGGGTGAAACTCTTTCCGTCGCAACCTCCCATCGAGATCCCAGAGACCACGACGCAGTTCACCTTCCGCCGCCGCGGCGTCGCTGCGGACGCGGGCATCAGCGGCTTCGATGGCCCTGGCGTCAACGAGTTGAACAACACGTATCTCTGGGTGAGTTCACCGGGTCGCACCGAAGTCCTCGCGCGTGAAGGCCGCGAACTTCCGGGCTTCCCCGGATCGTTCTGCGCCAATCTTCCCACCGGTGCGATTTTCGATCTCGACGACACTGGGTGGATTTTTGCGCAGATCGGATTCTTCGATGCGTCCGGCACGCCCCGAAATGCCTTCTATGTCTGGTCGCCAGCAGAGGGCTTGCGCCTGATCGCTTCGACTCGCCAACAGTTCGAAGTTGAACCGGGCATCACCAGGACCATCGCAGCCCTCAGCATCTCCGATCGGTTTCCCGATGCCGAGGGAAGACTCGCAGTCAGGCTGGATTTCACCGACAGCACAGGCGGCATCTTCATGACGCTGCCCGCCGGCGATTTCGTCTGCGACTCCGATTACAACGTCGATGGCGGCGTCGATGGCAGCGATGTCGAGGCCTTCTTCGGCGACTTTGAAGACGGGATCATCAGGGCCGACCTCAACGGCGATGGTGGCGTGGATGGAGGCGATGTCGAGGCCTTCTTCATTCACTTCGAAGCCGGCTGCTGATGCAAGCGGCCCGCTACGCTGGGGGGCATGCCCTACGACTGGCTCCTGTTCGATGCCGACGGAACACTCTTTGACTACGACGCCGCCGAACAGCACTCGCTGCGCGCGTGCGCGTTGCTGCACGGATTGATGTGGCAGGAAGAATGGCTTCCCGACTATCGACGCATCAACGCCGCGGCGTGGCATGAGCTGGAGCAGGGGACCCTCTCCGCGGCACGACTCCGCACCATCCGATTCGAACGCTGGTTTGCGCATCTGGGCATTGATGCCGATCCGCAGCGATTCTCTGATTCGTACCTGGCGGCCCTGGCACAGCAGACGCTGCTGCTCGCCGACGCCGCGGCGACGGTCCGGGCTCTGGCCGCCTCGTACCACATGGCGATCATCACCAACGGGCTCGCCAGCGTGCAACGCCCCCGGCTTCAGGCTTCGGAACTGGCACCGCACTTTCCGATCCTGATCATCTCGGAGGAGGTGGGGTCGGCCAAGCCGCATCGAGCGATCTTCGATGCGGCCTTCGAACGCATGGGCGGGCCGGATCGTCGCCGCGTGCTGATGATCGGTGACTCACTCAGTTCCGACATTGCCGGCGGACACGGATACGGACTCGACACGTGCTGGCTGAACCCGGAAGGCAAGGCCCCCGGTGCCATCGCGCCCACCCACACGGTGGCGGGCATTGCCGCGATCGAGGAGATTCTTCGGCCATCGCGAGCGGGTGCGAATCAGGTATGATTCGCCGGAAGTCGTGCCAGCCCATCGCTGGTGAGTCTGCACAGGGAGTCTCAGGATGCTGCATCGTTACAGGAGTTCAGGAGAGTTCGGCGCGCTTTCGCTGCTGTACATCCCGTCGCTGCTCGCGGCGGGTGTGGGGCTGGCGTGGCCGTACGCGGAACTGGCGTCGCGATCACGGTCCGGGACGCTCAATGCGATTCTGGCCGTGGTGTTCATGGCATGCATCTTCGGACTTCTCTGGCTGGGGATGCGGGTGGGAAAGTGCAGGAATCAGTGGCTCGCGGCGGCGGTCGGGTGTGCCGTCGCAGTGGCCGCGGCGGTGGCCGTTCACCTCTGGATGTACGCGGCGAGAACACCGACGAACGCTTCACAGAGCCTGCTTGACTTCCTGCAGGATCGGGCAGCACGCGGCTGGAGTTTCGGCAAAACCCGGTCGAAGATCCCGGTCAAGGGAGACTGGGCGTACGCATGCTGGGCACTCGAGGGCGTGCTGACCATCGTGGCCGGAATGGGTGCTGCGTTGATGGTCACGGAAACACCGTTCTGCGAGGAATGCAAGGTGTGGGCCGACAAGCAGTTGCCCGAAGTCTCGATTCCGGGCCTTCCGGAGGATGTGATTGGTTCGATTCAACGGGCAACGAGTGTCGAGGAGATCCTTGCGCCGTCGCTGCGGCGGCTCGGTGTCGATCAACGACGACTCTGCTATGGCGTTCAAGTCTGCCCTACCTGCCGGCAGATGGGCGTACTTGAGGTGCAGATCAAGCATACCACCACCAAGCTCTCCGGCAAAACTGAGGAGTCGTGCACCGATGTTCACACGAATGTGCTGCTCGAACCCTGGCACCTTGAGGCCATCGAGGAGCTTGGGCAGGACGTTGAAGCGCAACTGAAAGTGCAAAAGTCAGATGTGGCAGCGGTCGCTGAAAGCGTGAGCAGAACGGATATCGCCTGAGGGGACGGCACGGGCCATGACAATCGCCTTCGCCACGCCCTCTCTCACGGTCACGCCGGCCTGTCACTGCTTCGTGTTTTCATCCTGTCTATCCTGTCCATCCATGTTCCCTTCTCCGATCAGGCAAAGAAACATGGATGGACAGGATGGACAGGATGTGGGAAAACGCAGCGCAAGAGCTTTGAGCGAGTACGGGATGAGCGGGGTTCCGGCCTGATTACCGCAGTCGGCGGGACCAGTTGCATCACGGATCCCAAGTTCCACGAGTCGAGATCTGGCACTTCGTGATTCCGATGTCCGGGATCTCTTGCTGACTGATTCCAGCGAGCCGCCTTTCGCGGCCCGCCGATGTCGAACGCAGCATGCCCGATCGAGGTCCCGACGAGGATCGCTGAGGGGGTTTGAACAATACTGCGACCGCTCCGCGGCACGGTCCCAGGTCCGCCCCGTGCCTTCTCGGACCGCTACGCTTCCTGAGTCAATTGCTTCTGCTTCGGGCGCCATTCATGTCCACTCTGAGTCAAGAACCAATCCCATCCGCCCATCCCGACCCTGAGCGTCTGGGAATGTGGCTTGGCAGTTCGCTGCGGCGACTGATTGATGCCCTTCCCGGTGGCCCCCACTCGCCGACGCCGCTGGCTCGCATGCTGGGGATCAGCCGCGTGACGACGAGCAAGCTGCTCAACACGCTCTCGCGATCGAGCCCGTTTGAACTGCTCGAGAACATCCCCGGCCCCGAGTCGCTGCGGGCCATGACGCGCGGCGCTTCGAGCCACGCGATCGATCCGACGCTGGTGCACGATGCCAACGCCGCGATCGAGGCCTTTGCGACGCTCATCCGAGATCACTTCGGTACCCGCGGCGCGCTCAACGCGGCGATCAGCCCCAGCACCTCCGACCTTCAGGCCCGGTTTGAGCTGGCCAGCCGCTATCACGTCTACAAAGGCATGCGGCAGATCATGGGTGTTGAAGCCCAGACGTGGCTCACCTCCATGGTCTTCTTCCCCGCGCCTGATGGCGAGTTCGTCTCGGTGGCCACCATCCACGGCGCGATTGCCATCCGCCGCCTGCGGCCTGATGTGAACGTTCACTTCACCTTCGGCTCCCCCACCGCTCCCTCGGGCAGCAGCGACCTGATCGTTCCCAGCCCCATCGTGCTCGATGAGTTCTGCGGCAACGCACCTGCACCGCTCGAAACGCAGATCAGCGGCGGACAGATGGTCTGTCGTCTGGCGCACCATGAACTCGGAAAGCGATCGGTGGTGGACATGCTCGCCGCGAGCTTCAATCCACGCGGCACGCGTCGATACTCCGCCCCGAACATGACGCGGGGCGGCCTGGTCGCCTTCGCCGACATTCCTGCCAAATGGCTCGTGTGCGATGCCATTCTGCACGACGATGTCTTCCCCGGAGCTACTCCCCGGCTCACGGTCTACAACCCGGGAGCACGCGGCCCCGCGAATCCAAATGACCCCCGGCGCGACATCGACATCGTCTCAGTGCACGAACGCGTGGCCTCACTGGGCAAATCGGCCGAACGCTACACGATCACCGAAATCCCCCGCTACGGCGCAATGATCGACCGCATGTGCGGCAAGATCGGCCACGCGCCCGAGCAGTTCCGCGTATTTCGCCTTCGCATCTCCTATCCGGTGCACGGCTTCCAGTTCGTCATCGGCTTCGACAAACCCGCGGCGAAGGCCTGAGCCATCGGCTCACGCTCGTCATCTCACCCGCCAGCCGTTGCCTCAAGCCGCTCGATGGCCTCGCGCACCCGAACAGGGATCGGTGCCTTGACCGCACGGGCGTAGTCGTAGGTCACGATGGTGCCCTTGCCAATCGCTGCGACGACACCCTGGGCAGTGCTGAAGATCTCGTGCGAGAGCGTGAAGCGATCGGCTTCCATCGCAGTCAACTTCGCGTTCACCTTGAGCGTGTCGGGATAGACCACGGGCCTGCGGAATCTGCACTCGGCATGCTGGAGAATGAAGCCCACGCCATCGACATCGCGCAGCGAAGGCAGGCCCAGTGCCGCGATGTAGGCGACGCGCGCCGACTCCAGATACCGGAAGAAGAGCACATTGTTGACATGGCCCAGGGCATCCATATCGCCCCAGTGAATCGGAATGTCGATCGTGACCGGTGCGGCGCGTTCCATGGAGAGGAGGGTAGCAAACAGATCCGCCTGGCTCACAGGGCGATCGCATGCTCCAAGCCCCTTCGCCACTCAGGAATGAAAACATGGATAGACAGGATGGACAGGATGCAAGACGTAGAATGTGAGAGGCGCGTTTGACGTACTCGGGCCTCTTCCCATTCTCTTTCCTCATCCTGTACATCCTGTCCATCCATGTTCCCTTCTCAGCTTAGAAATGAGAACGTGGATGGACAGAATCGACAGCATGAAGACTGTGGCGGCGAAACAGTCCATGAATCCTGCCTTGCGCGGCTGCCGCGTGAAACCCCGCGTCCATTCACCTATCCTTGAGGCATGTCTTGCGCAGGAATCCGGGATGCCATCGCCAAACAGAATGAAGCGTCACGCATTCGTGCGTGGGTCGCACTGCTCATCGGGCTGCTCTGCTGCCTGGCGGTACTGATTGTCACGATCATGGTCTGTTTCATGATCGGCTTCACGGGTCGCTGGTGGCTCCACATCGCCGTTGGCATCTTCGCCATCTTCATGATCGTTTCGCTCATCGCGATGCGGGCCGGCGTCGATCCGGAGTTGGATGCGGGCCCCATCACCGCGTCGGACCTGACCATCGCACAGTGGATGCGTGCGATCGGCGGCGTTCACGTGATCCCTCGCCACACCATTGCAGGATTCGCAGGGCTCATCATGCACGGACCGGCACTGCTGATTGAAGCGGCTGCGCTGTTTCGATCGCTGGTCAGGACCGATCAACCCGTCTGCGACGCCGCGGCGGACCTCCTGCGATCTCTCGCCACCGCTCCATACCAGGCGATGGCGAAACTCTCGCCTCCAGACGCCGCGATCCTGCTCTGTCGCATCGGACTTGCCAAGATCACGCAGCCCTCCAAGGACCAGCAGCCGGCACTGACACTCACGGCCAGAGGACGCACACTTCTTGAGACTGGCAGCGTCGGCGAAGCGTGACGCATCGGCCCAACGCAACGCCGCGGCGTCGCCCAGATGAAGAACGGGTGGTATCCTCTGGACATGCCAACACGCCGTGACGCGACGCCACGCAGCTCCACGCCCGCCGGGTCACCGAGTTTCGCTTTCATCGCGCTGGCACGCGGCATCAATGTGGGCGGCAAGAACCGCGTTTCCATGAAGGATCTGGCCCAGGCATTCGAAGCCTCGGGTGGTACCAACATCAAGACCTACATCCAGAGCGGGAATGTGCTCTTTGACTGCAAGGATCCCGCGCGATGCATCGCCGGGGTCACACGCAATCTGCGTGAATCGCTCCAACTTGAGATCCCGCTGGTGTGGCGTTCCGCGGCAGACTACCTCCGCGCCGTCAAGGCCAACCCGTTCCTCGCTGACGGTATCGACCCAGCCTCTCTGTCGCTGGGGCTGCTGAGCAACCCACCAGCACCCGCGGCAGTCCGCGAACTGAATCCGAACCACTCGCCCGGCGACCAGTTCAGGGTCATCGGTAACACGATGTACCTGTACCAGCCCAATGGCATCGCCCGCTCGACACTCACCACTGCGTGGATCGACCGGGCACTGGGCGTCACCTCGACGTTCCGCAACTGGAAGACCGCCACCGCTCTTACAGCGTTGTTCAGCCCCTCGTCGGGCTCGTGAACGAGCAGCGAGATACTGTCTTGGCTTCCTACTTCACTGGAGACACCCATGCGGACCCGGTTCACGCTTGCCATGGCATCTTTCTCGCTGCTCGCCACCATCGCCGCGGCGGACATCCGGCTGCCTGCCCTGATCAGTGACCACATGGTGCTGCAGCAGAACGCCACCGTCACCCTCTGGGGATGGGGCGATCCGGGCCAGCACGTGCTGATTCGCGGCAGTTGGGGCGTTTCGACGAGTTGCACCACCGATCCCAAGGGTCGCTGGTCGGCAACCATCAAGACGCCCGAAGGCGGAGACACCGAACACATCCTCACCTTCATCGGTGGCAACACGCTCACCGTCCGCGATGTGCTGATCGGCGAAGTCTGGGTCTGCTCGGGTCAGTCCAACATGGAGTGGCCCCTTTCCGCAGCCAATGACGCGAAGAACGAGATCGCCTCAGCGGATGTTCCGCGGATCCGCCTGATCAACGTCACCAATGTCACGTCGCTCGTGCCGCTTGAAGATGTGAAGGGTTCGTGGAACGTCTGCACGCCGCAGACCGCGGGCGGCTTCTCGGCCGTCGGATACACCTTTGCCCGCGAACTGCACGCCGCACTCAAGATGCCCATCGGCCTCATTCAGAGCGACTGGGGCGGAACGCCCGCGGAAAGCTGGACCGATGAAGTGTCGCTCTCGCGACTGAGCGACTTTGAGCAGGCCCTGACGCAGGTGCGTGAATCTGCGAAATCGCAGGCCGCCACCGACCCCGCCGCGGCAGAGCGAGCGTGGTTTGCCTCACTCCACACCTTCGATGAAGGCGAAAAAGCCTCACCCTCCTGGGCAGCCCCCGAGTACGACGACAGTGCCTGGGATGCGATCACAGTGCCGGGCCAATGGCCCGCACCGCTGGCCTCGTTTGACGGTTTTGTCTGGCTTCGGACCAAGTTCGAAGTTTCCGCCGCCGCCGCGGCGGGCGGCGCACACCTTGAGCTTGGCCCCATCGACGACTGTGACACGGTCTATGTGAATGGCAAGCCGGTGGGTGGGATGATGGAAGATGGCAAGTGGAATGCGCCGCGGAAGTATGAGGTGCCGGCGTCAGTGCTTCACAGCGGCACGAATGTGCTGGCGGTGCGTGTACTGGATACCGGTGGCCTTGGCGGACTGAGCGCCAAGCCAGAGGATGTGCGGCTGCGCCTGGCCGATGGGTCGGCGAGCATTCCGCTGGCGGGTTCATCGTGGAAGAGCAAGGCTTCCACCGCGATGGCGAAACTGCCCGCGCGGCCTGCGCAGATTCCCGGCCCCTGGACGCCCACCGCACTCTTCAACGGCATGATTGCGCCGCTGAGCAACTACGAAGTCAAGGGTGCCATCTGGTATCAGGGAGAATCGAATGTCGGGCGTGCCGAGCAGTACCAGCGGCTCTTTCCGGCGATGATCGATGGCTGGCGGCGGATGTGGAAGGAGCCGCGGCTTCCATTCTACTTCGTGCAGATTGCGCCCTTTGGTTACCAGAACGATCGCGGTGCCGCGGCACTGCTCAAGGAAGCGCAGGCCATCACCTCCACCAAGACACCCAACACCGCGATGGCCGCGACGATCGACATCGGCAACCCCACCGACATCCACCCCACCAACAAGCGCGATGTGGGGCATCGCCTCGCGATGCATGCGTTGAACAAGACCTACAAGCTCACGCAGTTTGCCTGTGAGAATCCGGCGTACCGCTCGATGAAGATCGAGGGCACCTCGATTCGGCTGGAACTGGCCAACGCCAAGGACCTCAAGTCTCCGGGTGCGCTGAAGCATTTCACCATCGCCGGCAAGGATCGCGCGTTTGTCCCAGCCACGGCGATGATTGATGGCGAAACGATTGTGGTACACAGCGACAAGGTGGCCGAGCCCGTGGCAGTGCGTTTTGCATGGGGTGCAACGGATGAATCACACCTGGTCAATGGCGATGGGTTGCCGCTGACGACGTTCCGGACGGATGATTGGCCGGAGTGAGTAGCCAGGACTCGCAGCACATCGCCCGATTTCAACCATGCGCACTCAGCCCATCGGGCTGAAAGAAAGTAGCCCGGGGTGAAGCACGGCTTTGCGTGCGCCACCCCGGGTAACGAACGCCGGATTCCCCGCACGCCATCGGCGTGCAAGTTGGGGTCCGTGGATCGACGCACCGGCACGAAAACGCGCGCCGTGATGCACGCCACTTGCACGCCTCCGGCGTGCGGTCCGTTTTCAACATCTGTCTTGGGGTGGGGGGGGGGGGGCGGCGGGCGGCCCCCCCCCCCGAACC
>JBILUL010000074.1:0-22110 GCA_044371005.1 Phycisphaerales bacterium
CTTGCCGTGCACCGTGACGTCGTACTGATTGATCCGCTCCGTGTCCGGGACCAGATACATCTCGGGGACTGGATCAAGACCCGGCTCCCACGCACGAGCATGCAGCACGCGCCAGGGACCAAAGCCCCCCTGCATCTTCAGCGTCACCGTCTGATAGACGGGCTTGCCATCCGGGCCCGGGCCCAGCTCAGGCATCGGTCGCATCACATCCACCCAGCCTTCCGAGAAGCGCAGCCACACGCGCGTCACGTGATACACCGGAAGTGACGCATCGGTCTCCAGTGTCATCGGCACCACGTTGGGCCCCACCTTGCGGGCGATGCGCTCGTAGTAGCTCTTGCGCTGCCCGCGAGGGAGGTTCACGGCCATCGCCGTGTTCGTCCGCATCTCACCGGCTTCCTTCGAGTTCTTTGCATCAAGCCGCAGCGTTCCCGGCGGATACCGGTTGGCCACGAACTGCAATGCCACCACCATCGCGCTCTCGCTGGCGGGCGAATTCGGGTCCTGCTTGAGGCCCTTGGCACTGGGAATTTCAGGATAGTTGGTGTACTGGTGCGTGCAGCCCCCGAGCGCCGCCGCGGCGATCAGAGCAGCGCACACTGTTCGTGCGATTTTCATGGCGTCCATTCCTTGCATGTGAGAACCAGAGTGTAGATCACTCCAACCGCCCGCAGCAGCATCGCCACACCCACCCGCTCATGATTCCACAGCAAAATGCGCGGAGGGCATGATCCCGCCAGGTGCCCAAAAACCACGAGCCGCGGCAGTCCTCTGCCGCGGCTCGTGGTTTTGCATTTCGTTGGTCGTCAGGGCACGATCCAGCCGCCCTTACTGCTTCTGAACCGCCGGAGGTGCCTTGGCCGGTTCTGAACCCGCAGCAGGACCCGCCGGCTTGGCCGGCACCTGAGTGCCTTCGCCCGCTTCGCTGGTCGCCACCGGCTTCTCACCGGCGGTCTCGCCCTTTGAGTCACCCTTGGGTTCACGCTTGGGTCGGTTCTTGCCCCTGGCTGCGTCCCCTGCACCACCTGGTGCAGCCCGGTCGGCAACGGCTTCAACCGCACCAGCCTGGCCAGCGCCAGGACTCCGGCCCGGCCCACCAGCGCCCCCGCCCGGTCCACCACCCATGCCGCGCATGCCACCTTCGGCCACGACCTTGCCCTGGTCGTCCAGCTTGTAGCCCGCCGCGAGCAGTGACTCCTTGGCAAAGGGTGATGCGAGCACTTCGCCCGCAGCCGGTTCACGCACGAGCACGAGTTGCCCGTCCTCAAGCCCCTTGGAAATCTCGGCGATGGTGTCCGAGCGGCGACCGATCCGCACCGGCAACCGCGTGAACTTGTTTCCCACGGGTGAATAGACAAACTGCACGGCGCCTTCGTTGAAGACCGCCTGCACCGGCACCGTCACTGCATCCGCCACCGAATCGAGAATGATCCGCGCCTCACAGCGCATGGCGGGCTTGAGGTTCTGCGAACCCTGGGTGTCGAGCGCCACGCGGATGGTGTATTCGCGCAAATTCGGGTCACGCCACCCGCCGCCTTCGGCCATCACGCCGACGCTCTCGACCTTTCCGGCGAACGTCACGCCGCCCGCCGCGTCGATCTTGACGTTCACATCCTGACCCTTGCGGATTCTCCCGGCCAGACTTTCATGCACGCGAACCGCGGCGAGCATCTCAGCCGTGTCGGGCAGGATCATGAGCAGCTGGTTGGGGTAGACCTGAGTGCCGATGGCGAGCGTCGAATCACCGCCGCCGCCGCGGCCTCCCATGCTGTTGCGGTCCACGGAGGTTCCGTACACCACCAGACCATCGCGCTCGGCCCGAATGGTGGCATCGTCGCGCTGCTTGCTGAGCTTGGCGAGCTTGCGCTCCAGCCCTGCAAGCTGCTCACGCGAGTTGTTCATCTCCGCGAGCTTGCTGGCAAGCTGGCTCTTGCTGTTGAGTTTGGCCTTCTCGAGTTCTTCGCGAGCTTCTGCGACGTCGGACTCGAACTTCTTCTGATCCTTGATCCGCTCGTAGTTCTGATAGACCTCAAGCGCGAGCTTCGAGGTCTTGTACCCGGAGATGGCCTCGATGTACGAGACCTCATCCTTGTCCATCTGATCCTTGCTCAGGAACCCCTCGGCGTTGAGTTCCTGGGAGCGGATGTACACATCGGCCAGCCGCTGCAGTTCGAGCGCCGCCTTGTCGGCATCAAGCTCCAGCACGCGGAACTTCTTGAGCACATCGCCCTGGGCCCACTGCCGCAGCGCAAGCTCCGCCAGTTCGACCTTCAGCTGTGCCTGACGAAGTTCGCTCTCGCTGGTCTTGGCCTGAATCTCGTGGGCATTCTGCGCCACTTCGGCATCCGCGCGTGCGGACTCAACCCGGAGCTTCTCTTCATCGACCTTGAGTTGGATCTCCTCGACGTTGAGCTGGATCAGCACATCGCCAGCCTTCACTCGCGTTCCCTCGGCGACGATCCGAACGATCGTCGAATCCTGATCAAGCGGGCTCCTGATCTCCACCTTGTTGCGAGCTTCAAGCTCGCCGTTGGCCGTCGTCGTGATCTCAAAGCCCATGCGCTTGGCCGCGGAACGGTCGGCCGTTCCCGGCCCCGCCGTCGTGCGCACGGTTCCACTCTTGCCGTCGGCCTCGCCCGAACATCCGGACATCGCCGCCAGACCGCAGACCATGCAAAGCACCGCGGCTGCACTGCCGCCGGCAAAAAGACTCTTCCGACCGTGACCTTGAGAGTTCATGCTGTCCTTAGCTGTTCATACACCCTGCCCGGACGCCACCCGACGCCCGCCACCCGGCACGCAGGCTGCTGCCGATGGCCACTCAATCGTTGCACATGCACGAGGGCAGCGTTGCCTGATTCGGCGCCGCAGTCTCATGCAATCCCTTGTACGGACGAGGTTCGCTTGCGCTTCCGTCGCGGATGTATTTCAGACCCCATCACGCACTATCATCGCATTCTCATGCCCACAGACACCGAACATACTCCAACTCACACGCAGCGACGGTTGCTGGTGGTCGCTGCTGGGAACGAAGCTCGATCTGTTCTTGAAATGTTTGGTATCGGGATCGCCGCGGATGGTGCGCTGGCACGCGGCATGCCATTGATTCGGACGCTCGCCGCCGCCGGGACTCACCTTCCCTCTCTGGCCCTCACCGCCTGGTCCTTGATCGAGTTGAACCGTGTGGACCTGCTGATCACCGGGGTTGGAAAGGCGAATGCAACGGGGGCCGTGATGGCCGCCGCGGCGAGCCGGCAGTACGGCTCGGTCATCAACCTGGGAATTGGTGGAGCCCTGCCTCGAACCCCCGCGCCGCTGCCCATTGGCCAGGTCGTGCTCGGAACGCAGGCCCACTTCGCTGATGAAGGTGTTCAGACCCCAGGCGGCTTTCTCCCGCTGGCGCAGCTTGGGTTCGCCTGTGGTCTGGAAGGGACTGATGCGGTGAAGCCCGACCCGACGCTCGTCGAGCAGCTCGAGGCGTGCGCCGATGCCCGGGGCGGCATCGCCACTGTCTCGGCCTGTTCAGGCACGGATGAACTCGCCCGCCAGATTGCGGACCGAACTGGAGCGATTGCCGAGGGCATGGAAGGGGCGGGGGTGCTCCTCGCCGCGGCTCGCCTGGGGATCCCTGCTGCGGAACTGCGGGTGATCAGCAACACCACCGGCGATCGCACGCGGCAGGTCTGGGACATCAAAACCGCCATGAAACGGCTTGGGGCACTGGCTGTTGCGCTGTCGTAGGAGGCCGGGCCCGGTGCGGAGCGATGCGCGGGCATTGGCCTATCCTTAACGCCTCACATTTGCAATCCAAAGGTACTGAACGCATCATGAATACCACCGAACGCTTTGTCGTCTATTCCGGCCTCGCCGTCGCCATCCTCCTGGGCGTCTCCGGTCATGTTCCCGGCTCATCGGGCATGGCGGTCGCGCGTCCCGGCATTGCAGCCGATGGTCCCAAGGTTGCCAGTATTGACGTCCTTGCCGTCGTCGAGCGCATGGTTTCGAGCGAGACCTACAAGTCTCAGCGCGATGCCTATGAGACCGAGCAGGCCAAGAAGCTCCAGCCCCTTGCCGACGAGATGAAGAAGATCCAGGAGGATGCCAAGGACCTCAAGGAAGAGAGCGAGAAGTTCAAGACCTTGAGCAAGGACTTTGGCGAGAAGAACAACCAGTTCCAGCAGCTTCGCAGCGAAGCCGCCAACCAGGTTGAGATCTACAACACCAATCAGGTCGGCGAGGCCTACCGCCTTGTGCTTGAAGCTGCGACCAAGCTCTCCGACAGCCTGGGGTACACCCACGTCTTTGCCAGCAAGAACGGCAGCGCCACGATCACCTCGCGCAACATCCCCGGCGCGGTGCAGGAGATGCTCGCCCGCCCGCTCATCAAGGGCGTCGCGGCGGATGACCTCACCGAGCGTCTGATCAAGGAACTCAAGCTCGAGAACGTCGTTGTTCCCTCGGCCACCGCGCCCGCCGCAGCACAGCCGATCAACGCTGCGCCCGCCAAGGTCGACCCTTCGGCTGCTCCCAAGCAGTAATCGTCCACTCGCCCTGCCCGCGCGGGGCCAACCACGCCCATGCACTCGCTCGACACGATCGTCGCTCGCTCCACGGGGCCGGGTCGGTCGTCGCGTGCGCTGGTGCGGTTGAGCGGGCCGGCGGCGTGCCGCGTGATCGAATCGCTCACGGGCGCATCATTGCCTGAACGCGGCGTGCTCACCGCTCGGCTGACCCTGCCCTATGCAAGCACGCATGTGGGGGAAGGGCTGCGGCTGCCCGTGCAGATGCTCGCGATGCGAGGGCCGGGCACCTACACCGGCGAAGACATCGTCGAACTGATCCTTCCGGGCAACCCGTCGCTCATCGAACGGGTCGTTGATGCGATCGCCGCGGCGGATGGCGTGCGGCGTGCCCAGCCGGGCGAGTTCTCCGCCCGGGCCTACCTCAATGGCAGAACGACGCTGGATGCGGCGGAAGGCATCGCTGCGGTCATCGCTGCAG
Source organism: Phycisphaerales bacterium (assembly GCA_044371005.1). Classification (GTDB taxonomy): domain Bacteria; phylum Planctomycetota; class Phycisphaerae; order Phycisphaerales; family UBA1924; genus UBA2402. Next base: position 5,002 of record JBILUL010000074.1, read on the forward strand.
ACAACGCCGATGAACTCGCCGCGGCCCGTGAGCTTCGGTCGGGTCTGACTGGGCAGGCCTACCGGCATCTTGCCGACGAACTCACGACGCTGCTCGCGCTGGTTGAAGCGGGCATTGATTTCTCCGATCAGGATGATGTCGTGGCCATCAGTGCCGGCGCACTCTCGCGGCGACTGGGCCTGCTGCACGAACGCATGCTGGCATTGGGGGCGCAGCCGGCCGATGCTTCGTCACTCTCGTCGCTTCCGCGCGTGGCGCTCCTCGGGCTTCCCAATGCAGGCAAATCAACACTGATGAACGCGCTGCTGGGGCGGGAGCGCAGCGTGGTGAGTGATCACCCGGGCACCACGCGCGATGTCATTGAAGAAGAGCTGGACCTAGGTGTGTTTCGCTCGGGCGCGGGGCGGGTGCTGCTTCAGGACCTTGCCGGGCTTGATGAATCGCTGGCGATGGCGCGGGGTGAGCTTGAGCAACTCGGTCAGGCCGCGGCGTGCCACGCAGCGCTCGCCGCGGACGCCTGGATCTGGTGCGACCCCAACGGGCGATTCTCGCCGGGCGACTTGCCCGGAGGTGTTGCTGCCAGCATCAGCAGACTCGAAGGGGGGCACATCGTCCGCGTGCGCACCTTTGCTGATCGCCCGCTCCTTTCCGGCGCGGATTCGTCGGGCCAGTGCGTTGCTGTCTGTGCGCTTGACGGAATGAACCTGCCGGTGCTTGGTCGGGCACTCTGTGACGCGGCGACTCTGGGCGGGATGCGGCGAGGCGTGGCGAGCATGCTGCCCCGGCATCAGGCTGCGCTGGATGAGTGTGATCGGTGCGTGAAGCACGCCTGCGAGCATGCCGCGGCTCAGTCGGATCCCAAGGGCCTGGCCGATGCCGAGGAGTTGGCGGTCCTGCTTCGGACCGCGCTGGATGCGGTGGGGGAACTGGTGGGCCATATCAGCCCCGATGATGTGCTGGGCCGCGTGTTTGCCACTTTCTGTGTTGGCAAGTGATCCGGGGCCTCGCTATTCTCACGATGCGATGAAGTTCACGTTCCTGGGCACTGGCACCTCCGCGGGCATTCCGATGATCGGGTGTTCCTGCGAAGTCTGCATGAGCGGTGATCCCCGGGATCAGCGGCTGCGGACCGCCGCGTGTCTGCGGTTCACTGATGAACGGGGCATCGATCGTGTGATTCTGCTCGATGCCGGTCCGGACTTGCGCGTGCAGGCGATCCGTGAGGGTCTCAACCGGTGCGATGCGATCTTCTTCACGCACAATCATGTTGACCATGTCTTCGGGCTTGATGAGGTGCGGCGATTCAATGCGGTGCAGCGCAGCGCGATTGAGATCTACGCCGACGACCACACGATGGACAGTCTCGAGCGCATCTACAAGCACATCTTCGAGAAGGATCGGAACGTCAACAGCAGTTTCGTGGCCACGCTGCTGCCGTTTCGTGTGCACGCCGAACAGATCGAGGCTGCTCGTCCGACGCGCCTCTTTGGCGTCAACTTCATCCCGGTTCCGCTCCTGCATGGACGGCTGCCGATCCTGGGGTGGCGCATCGAACCCGAAGAGTCGCTGCTCACGCCGGAGGCACGAGAGATCTTCCCGCTGGCCTACTGCACTGATGTCTCGGCTGTTCCCCCTGGCTCGTGGGGCTTGCTGCAGGGCGTGAAGACGCTTGTCCTCGATTGTCTGCGGCACCGGGCCCACCCGACTCACCTCACCGTGGATCAGGCCTTGAGCATTGCCGAGCATGTCGATGCGCCGCAGACTTACTTCGTCCACATGGCGCACGACCTTCCTCATCAGGCCACGCAGGACCAACTCCCTCCCGGCCGCTTCCTCGCCTACGATGGCCTGACGCTCCCTCATGTTCCCTGAAACCGATACCCCATGATGTGTTGCACGCAACCGTTCCGCACACCAGAGGTGGAACAGTGTTCGGCGGAATTGGTTCGTGTCGTTTCGACGGCTGTGTGGAGAGAGGCTCCAGCAGAGCTCACCTGGCGACCTCTGTCGCGGCGCACTCGAGTGCTGTGAGCCGCAGACGCATCGAGCCGAGCGCGTCCCGAGTAGGCGGACCGGAGCGGAAGCAGCGGCCTGCCTCGTGCCGCGTTGGTGCCGAGCCGATGCTGTTCACGCTTGCCAGCTGACACTGCCGCGTGGTTGATGCAAAGAAACCACGCCCATCATGCCGTCGCGGTCAGGAGTCACCGCAAGAAGGCCCCTTGGGTATCTCTACGAGTTCGGTATCCGAATCGTCGATGCAGTTCGCTGCTCGCGGCCCAGCCACATGGATTTCGGAGCCTTGCGCCTGGCTACGGTTCACTCCGTATTGACGTCTCCAGATTCCCAAATCCTCGGGGTTCCCCGAGAAAGGACAAACACGATGTCGAACACTCTGAAGATGTTGATGAGCACTTCGTGCGGCAAGCACGCCATCGTCTGGCCTCGCATCCTTGGTGTCGTTCTCGTGATGCCTGGAGCGTTCTGTCTTGGGCAGCCCGCATCTGCTGTGATGCCAGCCCCTGCCGACACTGGTCTGGGGCTGGCATTGGCGACCCCGCTGCGCCTCCACAACGAAGAGGTCGTGTCGGCTGCGATGCTCAAGTCCGACAGCGCCGAACTACGGCTCGCTTCGGGTGAGGCTCGACTGAGTCTCCAGCCTGAGCAGCCCTCGACAGCAGTCTCGCAGCCAGCGTCCGCAGGCAGTGACGGAGAGGAACTGGCCAAGAAACTCGCCAATCCGGTCGCGTCGCTGATCAGCGTGCCCTTCCAGTTCAACCTCGACACCGGCCTTGGCCCCAAGGATGCGGAGCGGCTGACCTTGAACATTCAGCCGGTCATCCCATTTTCCATCAGCGAAGACTGGAACCTCATCACCCGCACGATCGTGCCGGTCGTCTACCGGGGCTCTCCGGCGGACGGGGTTGAGAGTGAGTTTGGGCTGGGAGATGTGGTCCAGAGCTTCTTTTTCTCGCCCAAGGAGCCCGTTGGTGGGTGGATCCTCGCGGCCGGCCCGGTCGCATTGTGGCCCACCGGCACCGAGCCAGCGCTTCGGTCCGAGCAGTTCGGCCTGGGGCCAACAGTGCTGGCGCTGCGTCAGGACAAGGGGTGGACATACGGCATGCTGGCCAACCACATCTTCGGCCTCACCGAGAGCGATGACCACCCGGACGTCAACGCGACATTCCTCCAGCCATTCCTCTCGTACACATGGCCCACCGCCACGACTCTTGGCTTCAATACCGAGAGCACCTACGACTGGACCGGCGAGCAGTGGACGGTGCCCGCGAACCTGACCCTCAGCCAGGTCGTCAAGTTCGGGAACCAGCCTGTGCAGCTCTTCTGCGGCGGGCGCTACTACGCAGAGTCACCAGTTGACGGTCAGGAGTGGGGAATCAGGTTCGGCTTCACGCTCCTCTTCCCCAAGTGATACGAGCCGGCAGTGAAGGGTCTTCGGTCACGTAGCCAGAGATCCGTACTTCCATAGCAGCGATAGGAAAACGATATGAATTACAAACCCGCACTCTGCACCGCACTGGGCCTTGGCCTGGTCGCGGCACTCTTGTCCACTGCGATCGCGCAGCCCGCGAAGCCGGTTGCTCCCGCGTCTCCCCAGGGCGAAGAGACGGCGCGTCCGTCAGACGACCCTCGAATGGCGGGATTCAAGGGCAAGATCGCCAGGAACTATGCGGACTCGAAGGAAGACTGGCCGACCCGTCCCAAGGCGCCCGAGGGCGCGCCCAACGTCCTCATCATCCTTCTGGATGACGTCGGTTTTGGCCACATCGGTGCATACGGCGGGCTTGCGGAAACGCCGAACATTGACAAGCTTGCGGCAGGTGGATTGACTTACACCAACTTCCACAGTCCGGCGTTGTGCTCGCCGGCGCGGGCCGCGATTCTGGCCGGGCGTAATCATCACTCGATCGGCTTCGGCAGCCACGCCGCCACCGCCATGGGCTTCCCCGGCTACAACGGCTTCGTGCCGCCGCAGGCGGCGAGCGGCGCCAAGATCCTCCAGCAGCAGGGCTTCACCACTTATGCGCTCGGCAAGTGGGACCATGTACCGGCACGCGAAGTGTCGGCCGCGGGACCATTCCTTGGCTGGCCCAGTGCAGATGGCTTCGACCACTTCTATGGCTTTCCCAACGCGGACCATAACAACTTTGTCGCGGTCATGTACGAGAACCACCGGCCTACCAATCCTTCGGTCGGCAAGCCCGACTACCACCTTTCGACCGACATGGCCGACCGCGCCATCTACTGGATGACGGCGCACAAGTCGGTCGCTCCGGACCGGCCGTTCATGATGCAGTGGGCGCCGGGCGCCGCCCATGCCCCCCACCATGCCCCTCAGGCCTACTTTGATAAGTACAAGGGCAAGTTCGACATGGGCTGGGACGCTGCGCGCGAGATGATCCTGAAGAAGCAGATTGCCAATGGCATCGTGCCCGCGAGCACCAAGCTCGCCCCTCGCCCTGACGATATCCCGGCCTGGGAATCGCTGACAACGGAACAGAAGAGGATGTACGCCCGCCAGACGGAGGCATTTGCGGCGCAGTTGGACCACGTGGACCACGAGATCGGCCGCATGGTCGCGACGCTCGAACGCACCGGCATGCTCGACAACACCCTGATCATGGTCACCTCCGACAACGGTGCCAGCGGCGAGGGCGGCTTGGAGGGCACCCACAACGAACTGATGGTCCTCAACGGCGTCTCCAGAACATCGATGGCGGAGAACCTGAAGCGTTACGACCAGTGGGGGACGGCCGAGACCAACAACCACCACCACGCTGGCTGGGCGATGGCAGGCAACACGCCGTTCCGCTACTTCAAGCAGTCCAACCACAACGGCGGCACCGCCATCCCGATGATCGTGCACTGGCCCAAGGGCATCCAGGCGAAGGGCGAGCTGCGCAACCAGTACCACCACATCATCGACGTGGCGCCAACCTTCCTCGACGCAGCGGGCACGCCGATACCTGATGCAGTGGACGGTGTGAAACAGATGCCATTCGACGGCGTCAGCATGAAGTACTCGTTCAACGAGGCCAAAGCGCCGACGAAGCACCCGGTACAGTACTACGAGATGTACGGCAACCGTGCCCTGTACGACAACGGATGGAAGGCCGTCACGTTGCACGGCAACAGGATGCCGTGGGTCATCGCGGGAACATTTGACTTTGAGAAGGACGTGTGGGCACTCTACAACGTCAACGAGGATCCGGGCGAATCCAACGACCTGTCCGCCAAGCACCCTGAGAAGCTCGCGGAATTGAAGAAGAAGTGGGATGAAGAGGCGGTCAAATACAACATCTATCCGCTGTACGATGATTTGGCAGCGCGGGCTGCGAACATGGCGAAAATGAGCGGCGCCCCGCGAAACACGTACACATACTACCCGCCAGGAGCTGAGTTCATCAACGAGGCGCTCTCGCCGCCGGTGAAGAACCGCAGCCACACGATCACAGCCTCAATGGAAACGGATGGAAAGACCGACGGTGTGATCGTCGCCGCTGGCGGGTTCTACGGCGGGTACACCTTGTTCGTGAAGGACAACATCGTCACTTATACGTACAACGCGTTCGATGAGAACTACTACACCATTCGGGCCGACAAGCCCCTGACGCCTGGCAAGCACGAAATCAAGTTCGTCTACAAAGCCATACCGGGTGACGGTCCGGGCAAAGCCACTGGCGAGGTCACGCTTTTCATTGACGGTGTTGAAGCAGGCCGGGGAACGATTGGCAGGCTTATCCCTAACATGTATTCAGTCTCGGAACCATTCGACGTCGGTGTGGACAACGGCGGCTCGGTGGACCGCAAGGCCTACACCTCGCCCAACAAGTTCAGCGACACGCTGAACTGGGTGCGGTTCGACCTTGAGCCGCGGCCGGCTGCTCCGAAGTAAAGCCGTCGATTTCATTCGCTTTCACCCGCCCTCGCCGCCCAAAGGCGGCGGGGGCGATTGATCTCCGGCGTCCTCCAAGAATGCGGGACCGCCAAACCGCTGGCAGCGATGCCTGCGATGACGAAGGAGCTGTGTTCGAACGTCAAACGTAAGAACCCGGCCGAACTGATCGGATACGTTGAAAAGAGACCCGACATGCTGCGATACTCCGGCCCGACCGAAGCGCCGTGTAAGTCCCACACCCCGCGGCTCACCATCAGCCGCGCCAAGTGCGACCCGAAAAACGCCAGCGGCACCATGAACCTGATTGCGCTGAAAACATCGGACAGTGGAAGCCCTGCTGGGCCAAGTTGGCGGCATGATGCACTCACTTCTCGGGCAGACCATGGCACAGCGTGCCGCGTTGAAGTCCTAGGATTGTCAGGTGCACCGGCAGACTTTGAGCCCGCCGCCCCGCCGCGTCACTGCGGCGGAACGGAGTCTCCGACGGATCCTGAACGAGTGAACCCATTGCCTTCAAATGAGGAACCAACCATGAACGTCACACCCCTGCGAGTGCGCCCGAACGCGACTTTCTGCAGCCGGGCCGTTGGCAGTCGTTCGAATCGACATTTCCTGGTGTGGTTTCTCGCCGCGGCGGGGTGTGCCGCGATGGTCGAAACACCCGGAATCGCCCAGCAAAAGCCCCCGACACCACCGGTGTCGGCTGGAACCACTCAGGTCGCTCAAGCCCCCAAACTGAGCAGTGCCGACTTGGAGGAAATGCTCGCACCCATCGCGCTCTATCCCGACACGCTTCTTGCGACCACGCTGGCCGCGTGCGTGTACGAGGAGGATTTCAAAGCCGCGGCAAAGTTCATCGCCGGAGGTGGTGCCGCCGATCAGATTCCAGGCAAAGCGTGGGACCCAAGCGTCAAGGCCATCGCGGCGATGCCGGAAGTGATCAAACTTCTGGGCGACAACGCCGCGTGGGCGGTGGCGGTCGGCCAGGCCTATCTGGTGCAGGGGCCGGATGTGATGGCCGCCGTCCAGTCGCTGAGGGCACGGGCGTGGGCCAACGGTGCGCTCAAGACAACACCACAGCAGACGGTCGTGACCGAGGGGCAGATCGTCGTGATTGAGCCGGTTGATCCCAAGGTCATCTATGTCCCCACGTACAACCCCAGCGTGGTCTATGTGGAACAGCCCGATTCAAACGACGAAGCCGCCGCGGCGGTCATCGGCTTCGGGGTGGGACTCGCGACCGGTTTGATCATCGCCAACAACATGGACTGCGATTGGCACGGCGGATACGTCGGGTATGGTCACTACGGCGGTAATGTGAACGTGAACATCAACACCGGCAACATCAACACCGGCAACATCAATACCGGCAACATCAATACCGGCAACATCAATACCGGCAATATCAATACTGGCAACATCAATACTGGCAATATCAACAATCGACCGGGGCAAGCGGGCTCGCCTTGGACACCCAACCAGGCGAAGGTGAGCCCGACTGCTGCTTCGGGAGCGGCGCTCAGTGGCTTCAAGGGTGTGGGTTCCGGCACCGGCGCATCGGGCACCGCGAATGTGCCAGGTCGAACGTCGGCAACCAAGCCGATCGCGGCCAGTGGTGCTCCGCCGGCACCGAAGCCGCGTCAGGCACCTACCGCCCGGCCATCGGCGCCTGCTCCGCGGCCGGCTGCACCCGCGGCGAGGCCCGAGGCACCCGCCGCGAGGCCATCACCAGCAGCCAGACCCTCGGCGCCCACCACCAGGCCATCAGCGCCAGCCACAAGCCGATCATCCTCTTCACGTCCAAGCGGGTTCAACCCCAGCGGCGGTGGAGGATCGCGAAGTGGAGGCGGCGGTCGTCGCGGCCGATGACGCGACTTCGCAGCGAGTGACACGAGAAACTGCCCACCAAACCCTATCGATGAGGATCCGCCATGAATCGCTTGAACTCGCTTGTGCTGAGAGTTCTCTGCACGTCGATGCTCGCCGCGTTCGTCTCCGGGTGTGAAGACCCCAAACAGCCAGCGGCAGCAACAGTCGTTCCCGGAAGCCAACCGCCAGTCGCCCAGAAGCCCGCGGCGATCCAGGAGACGTACGCCACGCCGGAGGACGCCGTCGTTGCGCTCATCGACACCTGCCGCAAGGCGGACTTTGATCTGCTCATTCCGATCTTTGGTCCGCAGTTCGCGAACCTCAGCGTCGATCCCAAGGATCGGACTCAGGGCGATCTTCAGCGAATCGCCGCGGCGTACGACCGCGTGCACTCGCTGGTGAAGGAGGACGACGGGAGCGTGACGTTGCTCGTGGGCGAGAACGGCTGGGATTTCCCGGCACCAATCGTACAGGTGGGTGGTCGCTGGCAGTTCGATACAGAAGAAGGGATCAAGGAGATGCGGGCTCGCCGCATCGAGCAGAACGAGGCCGATGCGATTCTCACTCTTCAAGAGCTGGTTGAACTCCAGCGTGAGTTTTTTGCCATGAGCGAGGCTCGTGGCGAACGCCCGCCAGGATACGCGACGCGGCTCAGGAGCACGCCCGGCAAGCGCGATGGGCTGTATTGGGACGACGCGTTGGGCCTGCCGCATTCACCGCTGGGTCCGATGGTCGAAAAGGCAGAACTGGCCCGAGATCGGAACCTCGATCCTGAGGGCCAGCAGGCCTATCGCGGATACATGTTCCGCGTGCTGACCGGGCAGGGCAAGGGCGCACCGGGCGGAGCCCGAAGCTACACGGATGATCAGGGACGCATGCCCAGTGAGTTCGCGCTCCTCGCGTGGCCAGCCAAGTACGGTGAAACCGGAACGATGACGTTTCAGATCTTTTCCGATGCAACCGTGTACCAGAAGGACCTTGGAAAAGCGACCGCGGAAGAGGCGAAGGCAATGGTCGTCTTCGACCCTGCGGGCTGGGAAAAGGTCAATCCGTAGCGAGCACCTCGCCCTGGAGCGGCGCCCTTGCGGTACACCGGCAAACACACAGTCCGGCACATGCCCGCGCCAGAGCAGGCTGCGCGAGCGATCATGACCAGTCGATCGCCTGAGCAATCGCGTCGGTCCCCCAACGGGCGCACGCACATCACACCATTGCCATGAACCCAGTCCCGTCCTTCAACATCGATCATCACGCAAGGAGCCCCCTTATGCACCGTTCTCGCTGCACGCCCTCTCTGCTGGGAGCCTGGACCGCCACCGTTGCGGCCGCGGCATGCTCAAACACCCTTCTGGCCTCCCAACCGCCCGCACCCCCAGCCCCAAGTGTCACGCCCGCACCCCCAGCCCCGAGTGTCACGTCTGCCCCGCAGGACACCGTGTCATTCCAGCCTGCTCCGTCCAGTGATGCATGGCGGGTGGATGTCAACCTGCAGGCGTGGCTGCTCGGCGTGACTGGCGATGTCGGTGCACGCGGCGCCACCACGAACGTCGATGCGTCGTTCGGCGACATTCTCGAGGCGTCGGACTCGATCTTGGCATTCTCAGGGCGAGTGGAGGTCAGAAAGAACGATTGGGGTGTCTATCTGGACGGCCTGTACGCAAACATCGGAGCCGACGATCAGTCCGGTCCGCTCGGACAGGCAAACGTTGATGTGACGACCGAACTGGCCCTCTTGGACTTCGGAGCCATGTACCGCCTCACCGACTGGACCGCCACCGGAAACGCGGCGGCGAACAGGCACCAAGGCGAGTTTGGTTTGTACGCAGGCGGCCGTTACACCAGTGTCGATCTGACGATCAGCCCGGCGATGGTTGCCGAGGAATCTCGCAGCGAGAGTTGGGTGGATCCGACGATTGGCGCGATGCTCACCGTCCCTCTGTCCGAGGGCTGGCACCTCAAAACCAACGGCGATATCGGCGGCTTCGGCGTCGCCTCGCAGTTCGCATGGTCGGTCACCGCGGTGTTCGGATATGACTTCTCCATGTTCGATATGCCCTCGACCTTCTATGCTGGCTACCGCGGCATCGGACAGGATTATTCCGAGGGCAGCGGCAGCGAGGAATTCACATGGGATGTGGTGCTGCACGGCCCCATCATCGGACTCAACATCAGTTTCTGATCCCCATGTCGTCGCGCCGGGCGCGGCACACGACCAGGTTCCGCTGCGGCCGGTCGGCGAACGACTGGCCGGAAACTCGCAGGACAGTCCATCCTTCCTTGAAAGGCAATACCATGAAAAGCAAATTGACGGCCATTATGGTGGCCACCGCGCTCTGCGCTGCGTTCCTTCCGATTGCCGGCTGCGAGTCAACCGGTTTGACCAAGTCCGCAGGTGCGAGCACCAGTTCCCTGAGCACGCAAGCAAAGGCCGCACTGAATGACCTCAAGGCCAGCAACCCGGCGGCCGCGGCACTCGCCGCGGACGCACGAGGCATCCTCGTCTTCCCCAAGGTGATCAAGGGCGGCTTGGTGATCGGTGCGATGAATGGCGAGGGTGCCATGATCCAGAACAACAACGTGACCGGCTACTACGACACCAGCGGCGCCTCGTACGGGCTCCAGGCTGGTGTGCAGAGCTTCAGTTACGCACTGTTCTTCATGTCCGATGAAGACATGACGTATCTCAGCAACAGCTCTGGCTGGGAAGTCGGTGTCGGACCTTCCGTGGTCGTCGTCGACTCTGGCATCGCGTCATCCTTGACCACGACCACCGCCCGCAAGGGTGTCTACTGCTTCTTCTTTGACCAGAAGGGCCTCATGGCCGGGCTGGGCATCCAAGGCACCAAGATCACGCGGCTCCAACGCTGAGTTCCCGCTCGAGAAACACACCTGCCGACCGGGAGCCCGCGAAGTGGCTCAGGGCACACGTCGCCCTCGCCGTCCGCAGCCAATGGGCCGCGGGCGTGCATGGATGGTGCCGCCTCAACCTCAGAGAAATGCAGGCGATTGACCCGTGCACGCCCGCTCCGGGCTCACGCCCTCCTCAAGATCGAGCCGCCTGGGGGAAACGGTGCCCCCAGCCCGTGAAGTCAAGGCCTTGAAGTCCAGCCCTTGAAGTCAAGCCGCTGACATCCAGCCCCTGAAATGAGGAACTCGGGCCTCCGCCGCTGGTGCCCGGTGGGCCTTTCGCGGCCTGTTCCGCCCCAACCCTGCAACCCCGCGACGCACTGGCTGTAAGCCCTGAACTTCCGCACCCCGCCCCACCCGCACGATTCCCTGACACTGAATCATGGAAGCGCCGGGCATGTGGCGGAACCGCGCGGAGTACGCAACAGTTCGCGGTCGCGATTTTCTGGTCAGCCGTGGTGTTCTTCCACAGTCTGACGCATTTGCAGGAGACAGGACATGCAGCAGGGTTCTTTCAAGCTCGCGGCGGGCACCGCGCTGGTCGCATTCGCCTCGCACACCGCCGCGGCGGGCGTTGCTTTCGGGCTGCTCTCCGACGGACGCATCTTCGAGATCGATCTTGCCTCCAACGCCGCGCCGGTGCGGCGCGTGACGCTCCCGAACGCTGGCACAGGCTTCCAGGGGCTGGAAATGATCCCCGGCACGCGCACCATGCTCGCAGTCAACTACGGACGAAACCTGTTCGAAGTGAACATGGATACCTGGGCCGTGCGATCACTTGGCACACTGATGTTCCCTTCGGGCGACTTTTCCGCGTTCACGAAGGACCTTTCATGGAACCCGGCAACGGGCACGCTGGAGACGCTGTGCGTCACGAACAACCAGCCCTCGATCTATCGAGTCGATGTGGCGAACCTGCGGCTCACTCGCGTGGGGATCGTGACGGGCATGAACGGCCTCTGGCTGGGCCTTGCGCATGATGCAACTGGCCGGCGGGCGATCTCGCCTCAAGCTTCACCAGTCCGCATTCATGATCTCGCGGCGGGCACCAGCGGATCGTTCACCGCGGTGCCTCGTGCGGGCACGCTGACCGGATTTGATTTCCGTGCGCTCTCGCTTGATTACGCTGGCACGGGAAAGCTCTACACGTCATCGTCAACCAGCATCGTCGAAGTGACCGCCGCGGGTACGATGACCAACGTGCGGGCGATTCCTTTCGGGGTGCCGCTTGAGGACATTGCCATCGTTCCTGCACCGGCAAGTCTGTTCATGCTTGGTATGCTGGCGATCACGCCGCGGCGTCGGCGGTGATGAAGGGCGATCCTGATCGAAGGTCATGTTCCGCCACGTGACGATTCGCTTGCCGATGCCTTCACCAGCAGTCCGATACCCAGCAGCAGAAGCACGCTCCGGATCACCCAGCCAGTGCCGGTGCCCCATGTGTCAATCCAGGCGAGTATGATGAACTGGATGCCGGTGTACGGCAGAACGGCCGAACCAACGGCCATGATGATCAGGAACATACCCCAGCTTCGCATGCGAGTTGCCTTTCGTTCTGCCTTTTTGCCGCCGCGTGCCGTTACACGCGTGTTGCGCACCAGGAGCCGATGAACGTGTATAACCCTATGACCCATAGGAGGCACACGCATGACTCGCTCCGCCAACCGTCTGATCCGTCTTTCCGCCGCCGCGGCACTCTCACTCTTCGCCGGTGAGGTGCTGGCCCAGTCGCCCGTTCCGCACGGCCACCAGTGGATCGTGCCTGGTCTGCACGGCCGCCCGGTGATGGCGCCGCGGGGAGTCGAGGCGGTGGAGCTGACCAAGGTCCACGCCCAGGTCGATGTCGTGGACCAGGTGGCGTCGACCACGCTCGAACTCACGCTGCACAATCCGTCGCGAGTGCCGCAGGAGGCGGTCCTGGTCTTCCCGGTGCCCGATGGAGTCTCGATCCGCGCCGTGCAGTATGACGGGACGGGCCCCGAGCCCACGGCAACGCTGCTGGCCAAGGATCAGGCCCGCGACATCTACGCCGAGATTGTCCGTTCGATGAAGGATCCGGCGCTGGTGGAGTTCATCGGGCTCAACATGATCCGCACCAGCGTCTTTCCGATCCCCGCGGGCGGCACTCAGACGCTTCGCATCACGATGGATCAGGTGCTCATCGCCGAGGGCAGCCGCGTTGATTACACGCTGCTCCGCAGCAACTCGCTCGCGGCGCCCATGAGCACCTGGAGCGTCGACTGCTCCATCCGCTCCAAGCGGTCCATCACCTCCATCTACTCGCCGTCACACCGGCTCGAAACCCGGATCGAATCCGGAAACGTCGCCAAGGTACGCATTGCCGGATCCGGTTCAGAGTCGGGCTCGGTACGTCTGAGTTGGCTGCTCGCGGGCGACAACTCCAACGAACCTTCCTTCAGCATCTTTGCCTGCCCAGATCCCACCGTTGCCGGTGGCAAGGGCGGGTACTTCATGGTGCTGGGCTCGCTCCCCTCCGAGCCTCGCACGTTGCAGCGAAAGCGCGAAGTGGTGCTGGTGATTGATCGGTCCGGGTCGATGCGCGGCGGCAAGATGGATCAGGCTCGCAACGCCGCGATGCAGGTGATCGAAGGCCTCAGCGAGGGCGAGGCCTTCAACATCGTCGACTACTCGGATTCAGTCCGCTCCTTTGCTGAAAAGCCCGTCATCAAGGATGCTCAGAGCGTCAAGGCCGCCAAGGCCTACCTCGATCAGGTTCAGGCACAGGGTGGCACGAACATCCACGATGCACTCGTCGAAGCCATGCGTTCCTCTCCGCAGGATGGCATGCTTCCCATGACGCTCTTCCTCACCGATGGTCTTCCCACCATCGGCGAACGCAACGAAGCCAAGATCCGCTCCGCAGTGGCAGAGACCAACACACACCATCGCCGCATCTTCAGCTTCGGCGTCGGACTCGATGTCAACACACCACTGCTCAGTGGTCTCTCCGTTGCCACGCGAGCGATGAGTACCTTCGTCCTTCCTGATGAAGACCTCGAGCTCAAGGTATCGCGAGTCTTCTCAGGGCTTGCCGGGCCGGTCCTCGAAATGCCCGTCATCAGCGCGCCCGGGCGTGCGATCCGCGACCTCGAACCCGCAGAACTTCCCGACTACTTCGAAGGCGATCAGATCATGGTGCTGGGTGCTTACACGGGCGACACCCCCTCAACCATCACCTTCACGGGTTCGGTGGGCGGCCAGCCTCGCACGTACCAGATTCCCTTCGATCCGTCCGCTGCCACGATGCGTCACGACTATGTCCCGCGCATCTGGGCCACGCGCCGCATCGGCGCGCTTGTCGAGCAGGTGCGACAGGCCGGTGCCGAGGGGTCACTGCCCCCGGCGCAAATGAAGGAACTGACAGACGAAATCGTGAGGCTCTCCACGAAGTTCGGCGTGCTCACCGAGTACACGGCCTTCCTCTCGAAGGAGACCACCGACTTCCGCCGCGATGCGCTGCCTGCACTGAGCGCACAGGTCTCGGGCGAACTCGAGAAGCGAGCCGTGCATGCTCGTTCGGGCGCTGGCTCAGTCAACCAGGAATCCAACATCCAGGCCCTCAAGGACGCTGGTTCCATGCCCCCTCGCGCCAGTGCCCCATCGGCTCCTGGTGCGGGTGGTGGGAAGGGTGGAGGGGGTGGAGGGGGGGGAGGGGCTGATCCGGCGCTTGCCGCGATGCCCGCCGCGGCGAGCGGCACGCAGTGGTACCTTGATTCCTCGCTCAAGAAGGTCGAAGTCAACTCCATCCGCCAGATCGGAAGCCAGTCCTTCTACAACCGTCAGAATCGCTGGGTCGATTCGCGTCTGCTCGACAAGGAGAACGAGAAGCCCGATTCGACGATTCTCTTCGGTTCTCCTGAGTATCTGACGCTTGCGCAGGAGCTCGCTGCGACCAACGAACAGACGCTCCTGGCTCAGGATGGTGATATTCTCCTGCTGTTCAAGGGCAAGCGCCTCCTCATCAAGTCGGCCACGGAGTAAGCCACGGTGAATGCTCGTCAGCGCGTATTGGTGGTGGAAGACGACGCGGCGATCCGCCGCGGGCTGTGCGATGCACTGCGCTTCGCCGGGTACAACCCCGTCGAAGCCGCCGATGGCAAGGCCGGACTCGACGCGGCACTCACGGCCTCGCCCGATCTGGTCCTGCTCGATGTGCTGATGCCCCGCATGGACGGCTTTGCCGTCCTCAAGGAGATCCGCAGCGCACTGCCTCAGCTCCCGGTCATCATGCTCACCGCCAAGGGCGAGGAGCAGGACCGGGTTCGGGGGCTGCGCGAGGGGGCCGACGATTACGTCGTCAAGCCCTTCAGCGCGACCGAACTGCTCGCACGCGTCGCGGCCGTGCTCCGGCGCACGCCCGAACGCCCGGCCGATACGCAGAAGGCCACCATCGCCGGAAGGTGCATTGATCTGGCCCGCCGCGAAGTCATCTTTGACGACGGTCGATGCGCTTCGCTCTCTGAGCGTGAGGCCCAGACGCTCTCCTATCTCATCCGCAACCCCGGGCGCGCCATCGCACGCGACGAACTGCTTAAGAGCGTCTGGGGCCTTGATCCCCGCGGCGTACACACTCGCACCGTCGACATGACCATCGCGCGCCTGCGAGAACTGCTCCAGGACGATCCCAACAACCCGCGCGTCATCGTCACCGTGCGGGCCAAGGGCTACATGATCGCCAATGAGCGGGGCGAGTTCCCCGGAGCGGGAGAGGCCTCATGACGGGCCGTCGCTGGGCGATCGTCTTCGCCGCGGGCGTGCTTGCGGTGCTTGGAGCACTCTCCTGGGTGACCGCGCACACCTTGCGCCTTGAACGCAGCGAGCGAGCCGCCAGCAACGAGGCCCGCCATCAGGAACTCGTCCGGCTCGTGCTCTGGCGCATGGATTCTGCGCTCACGCCCATCATCGCACGGGAGGCCGCACGGCCCTACTTTGAGTATCAGCCCTTCTACCCGGTGGACACGCGCTTTGCACGGCAAGCCGCGGCTGGCTCCACCGGCAAGCCCGGTGCGGCTACACCCGAGATTGCTGGTACAGCACCAGACGCCGTCGCTGCATCAACCTTGAAGACCAAGATGCCGAACGGATACGGATCGAGCGGGGTGCTCCGCTCCGATGCGTCCATCTTCGCCGATGCAGCAGCGACGCCGACAATGGTCCCCTCGCCGCTGCTCAGCCCCAGTGAACCACACGTCCGCCTCTATTTCGAACAGGATGCCACCGGCGTCCGCACATCGCCGCAGATCCCCGAAGGTGAGGCGAGACGGCTCGCCGATGCTGCGTACGTGACCGAGTACAGCCTTGCCGTCGCCGAGGATCGCCTCGCCGCACTCAACGCCCTGCTCATTCCCGCGGCACCGGACGCCGATGCCTCCTCCTCACCGTCGCCCACATCCACCACCACCATCACCTCCGTTCCGCCCGGAGCCCCGCAGCTGATCCCTTCAGATCCGGCCCAGGCAACCTCCGAAGAGGTGTTCAAGCAGAACATCAACGAATACCGCGCCCGCCAGCAGGCCACCCAGTTTGCCAATCGCGTCGATGAACCTCGCAAGACCACACGCCGCGATGGTGGCACCGGTCAGAGCAAGGATGCGGAAGTCGCTTCCAACGCTCAGGAGTCCGGTACTGAAAAATCGATCGAGATGGCCCCTGCGCCCGCGGCCGGAACCCCAGACCGCCGCGAAGTCTCCGCCGCGGATCAGTCCTTGAAGGAGCAATCCGCCTCGGCTCCGACCGCTGCCTCCAAGGATGAATCAGGCGGTGGCCCGGTTCCGCCCGCTTCCAGTTCAGCCACGCGTGAGGCAGCGGGTTCACCAGTTGTTGGTGCACCGGCAGATGGCTCCAAAGGCCGCGGCACCCCCGCAGCCGCCGCACCACTGGCCAAGCCCGAACCCCAGGCCCCCGGCGACCCGGCACGAACAGTGATTCCCGCAACCGCCGGCAATCTGCTGCCCGAAGGTGTACCCGGTTCCCCCGCACCGCAGCATGATGCGAAGCCGGACTCGGGTCGGGCATCCGAAGCATCTTCAGCCGATGTATCCGGTGTGAGCGTCCGTCAGGGCCAGTTTGCTGCACGCTGGATTGTCCGGCCCGGGCAGACGCCTGAACTCATCTTCGAACGCGAAATGGATGTCGGTGATCGCCACTTCACGCAGGGCATCTGGCTTGACTGGCCCGCACTCAAGCAGATGCTCCTCGAAACAGCGCAGGGGCTCCTGCCTTCCGTTGATCTGGTCCCCATTCTCGATCTGGCTGCGATCGGTCCTGATGATCTGGTCCTTGGCCGCACGCTCGCGGCGATCCCCGTTGAACTCATCGCGCCCACACCGGCGCTCGCCGATCGAGGCGGATGGACTCCCGCGCGCACCGCACTGGCCCTCATGTGGATCGCAGTGGTG
>JBILUL010000228.1:0-6269 GCA_044371005.1 Phycisphaerales bacterium
GAACACGTCGGACATGATCTTCCCGGTGGCGACGCTGATCAGCGAACTGAGCCGCGGCACGACGATCATGCCCGGCACATTGATCGTCACCGGCACGCCCAGCGGCGTTGGCTTTGCCCGCAAGCCACAGATCTTCCTCAAGCACGGCGATGTGGTGGAAGTCGAGATCGAGAAACTCGGCACTCTGCGCAATCGGGTGGTTGAAGAAGGCCGCTGAGTACGAAGTTCAATGAATGCCAATGAAAACCGCCGCGTGTCGCGGCGGTTTTTGCATGCACTTCACCTGGTCGATGCGATCAGGGCTTACTTGGTCGGTTCCGCCTGGGCCTGTGCCTCGGCCTTGAGTTCATCAAAGACGGTCATGAGGCCCGATGACGACATCTGCCGCAGGCCGTAGTCGCCGAACTTGGGCAGTGCCATGCCTGCGATGTCGGATCGGGACTTGCCGTCCTTGATCGCCGCGGCGACGAAGTCGCGGACGGCATCGAAGTACGCTATCTGCGCCTTGAGTGCTGTGGCATCGGTGATGTCGCCATGGCCGGGAACCACAATGGTGGTCGCATTGCACAGATCCAGGCACTTGCGCAGCGACGACTGCCACGCACGCGTGTTCGCACCGGAATCCTTGTCGACGAACGGATGCATCTTGTGGAAGAGCAGATCCCCGCAGACGAGCAGATTGAGTTCCGGCACATGGATCACGATGTCGTTGTCGGTGTGGCCCGCGCCCAGGTGATGCAGTGTGGCCTTCAGGCCCGGCAGCGCAACCTCGCGCGTGGCTGAGAACGTGGTCTTGGGCGCGAAGTTGATGGCCTCCATTTTTTCGCAGCGCTTGTACAGGGCGAGGGCTTCGGAACGCACCTGCTCGATCACCGGACCTGTGCCTTCCTTGAGCTGAGTGGCGGCTTCCTTCATCTGCGAGAGATACCGGTTCATCTGCCCCAGCACCCGCGGCGTGCAGTTATCCTGCGCCACGATCTCGATGTCCGAACTGAACGCATGATTGCCACCCGTGTGGTCACCATGGTGGTGCGTGTTGATCACCATCTGGATCTTCTTGCACCGCTTGGTGGCCTCGCGACGCAGGCATTCTCCGTACGGCGCATTCTTGCAGTCGATGACCACACCCGCATCGGTTCCCATCAGCAGCGTCGAGTTGCCACCCGAGCCGACGCCCACAAACGCACCCTTGCCCGCGGGTTTCCACAGCAGAAAATCGGTGACCGGTTCGCCTGTCCCAACTGGCTGAGGTACCAGATGGGCCAGTGCCATGGGTGCGAGGACGCTGCAGGCAGTACCCGCGGCGAACGAACGCAAGACGTCTCGGCGATTCATGCTCATGCCCTAAGGATACCCGCTGCCTGCGCGGAAAGACCGCTGGGCGAGCCGCATTCGGGCCTACAAATAGGGGTCATGGCCAAGCCTTCCTTCGTCGTCATTGGTGGCACGCCCGAATCGCTCGCATTGTCTGATGCCGCGGCGTCCGCGCTCGCGGGCGCGGTCGGGTCCGCCGCCGGTGCCGCGTCGCCCACCCCAGCGCCCCGCCCGGCCCCAGTCATCACCGAGCATGACGGGCTGATTGGCGGCCGTACCCAGCGATATCGTGCCACCGTCGGCACGCTGCCACTGCGAGAAGGCGGCGAGGGCAAGACAAAGGCCGACATCTTCTTCATTGCCTACGAACTGATCGCTCCTGATGCTGGGGAACGTCGGCCGGTGACATTCGTGTTCAACGGTGGGCCGGGTTCCTCTTCGATCTGGCTGCACATGGGCGCCCTCGGGCCCCGCCGCGTTAAACTCGATCCAGAGGGTCGCGCACTCCCGGGCGAGGCGCAGGTGGTCGACAATGAGTTCGGCTGGCTGGACATGACAGACCTGGTCTTCATCGATCCGGTGAGCACGGGCCTGAGCCGTGCCGCGGCTGGTGAGGATGCAAAGCAGTTCCACGGCCTCGATGAAGACGTCAAAGCCATCGGCGAGTTCATCCGCCTCTATCTCACGCGTCAGCAGCGGTGGGGCAGCCCCAAGTACCTGGCGGGTGAGAGTTATGGTGCGACACGTGCCGCGGCATTGGCCAAGCACCTTCAGGCGGATATGGGCGTCTACCTCTCCGGCATCACGCTCGTGTCGCCCGCTCTGGATTTCCAGGTGCTCAGCTTCGATCACTGCAACGACATCGCCTACCCAATGTTCCTGCCGACCTACACCGCCACCGCGCTCTATCACGATGCAGCGAAAGTGCCGGCGGGCAAGACCGCGGCGATGGTCATCAAGGAAGCCGAACAGTTCGCCATCGCCGAGTATCTCCCGGCACTGGCAGCAGGATCGGCCCTGCCCGCAGCGAAAGCCGCGGCGGTGGCAGAGCGGCTCAGTGCCTTCACCGGGCTCAGCGCAGCCTTCTGGCTTCGCAAGCACCTGCGCCTCCGCGATGAAGAGTTCTTCGCCGAACTGCTGCGAGAACGAGGCAAGACGGTCGGACGGCTTGATACGCGATTCACGTGCGATGCGGTGGTTCGATCGGGAGCGACCGATGTATCAGCCGACCCAAGTTACGCGGCGATCCTGGGCGCCTTCAGCACGGCGCTGCACACACACCTGCTGGGCACACTCAAGTACCCTGGTGACGGCCGCTACGAGATTCTCTACCTGAACCTTGAGCACTGGAACTACAACGCCCCCAACCGGTACGTGACGACCGCTCCGCACCTGCTGCACGCGATGATCGACAATCCGCAGCTTCAGGTTCTTGTCTGTGGCGGGTGGTACGACGCGGCAACGCCTCACTTTGCCAGCGACCATTCAGTTTCGCACCTGTGTCTCTACCCAAGCCTGGCGGGGCGCATCAAGACCACGTACTACGAATGCGGGCACATGGTGTACTTGCGAGAGGCGGATCTGGCCAAGTTCAAGGCCGACGCCGCGGCGATGTATACCCGCTGAGCCATCATTTTGGCCAGAGCAACGCGAACGACAGGCCAGTCAGCAGCCCGAAGACCACACCATCGATGAAGCACGCGAGCATCGCGCGGCCTCGCCCGCCGAACCAGATGCCGTTGGGTAGAAACGAGAAGCAGTAGGTCAGGATGCCCGCCGTGGCCATGGTCTGCATGACCTTGCCGAACGACGCACCACGCGGCAACGTGACCGAGCCCAGATACGCAATCAGGACAGTTGCACTCGCGAAGACCAGGAACGTGAGCAGGAGATTGCGCCCCATGTTCACCGGGCGCATGATGGTCAGGATGCCGAACGGACCTTCCGCGTACTTGGCTTGAAACTCAGGGGTCTTCGCCGCGGCGTGGTTCTTCGCTCTGGGGAAGAGATAGGTTCCCGGCGGCAGATTGAGGCCACGCACCGAACCGCGGAGCGCGTCATCGTTTTCAAGGTCGGACCAGTCGGCAGAGTGGAACGGGAGCACCGTCCACGTCAGGAAGCTGTAGACAAACAGGGCAACAGACGCCACACCAATGGGAAGCAGAAGGTCAAGCAGCGTCATCAGGGGCTCCGTTGCAGGTGGAGTGGATGGGTGGGATCAGCTGCCGAATTCTGAGCCGCGGCTTGAGCCGCTGCTTCGCACCTCGCCACCGGTTCCGTAAGGCCGCAGCACGAAGCCGAAGCTGGTTTCGCCGGTGATGTCGTTGAAGCCCAGATTGACGCCAAAGAGCATGGAAGCGAACTTGCGGCGGATCTCGAAGTCAGTCGTCTGGAACCCGCCAAGATCAAGGTCGTACGCCGCGGCGATCGTCGCGGTGTACTTCGTGGTGAACTCGTACGACGCACCCATGTTCAGGTACGTCGAGTCGAGCTCGTTGATGAATCGCACATCGCCGAACGTTGAAAACTCGGGCGCGTGCTGGATGATCACGCCCGCGGTGCTCATCGCCTGCTGACTGTCATCAAAGTCAAAGACCGTGCTACCCGTGAGTGCGGTGGCATCGGTGATCCGGTAGACCACATCGCCGACGAAGTAGTTGCCGGGGTTCGCGTATTCCGGGCGGTAATCAAAGATCCGACCGATCGGCGTCGTGCGTTCCGCGTTGCCCGACGACACGACGAAGTCGGTGTTGAGCACCACAAGATCGGTGTTGTGCCAGCGGCCGGGAGTGCCGCGCTGGGTCTGCAGGGTCTGCGTGGCACCGAATCGCATGATGGTGCCGTCGGCGAGTGCTTCCACTGTCGGGTCATAGACGGGCAGCGAGGCGGAGTTGACGGTGGTGCCCGAGTGCCACACGGTCATGTTGGGTTCAATGATGTGGCGCAGGCGATGCACGTCCAGCAGCGACGAATCCACGCCGTCGTAGATGCGCTCGAAGGAAGTGGAGGCCCGGATGCCCGCCGCACCCTGGAGCCGCGTGCTGTCATCTTCATCGGGCGAGTACTGCTCGAATGAGTTGTCGTAGGCAGTCAGGCGGCCTTGCACGAAGGGTTGGACGCGGACGCGGCCAATCTCGGCGTTGAGCGAGACTTCCTGACGCGTGTCCGCACGATAGACGGTGTCTTCGGAGAGACCCAGAGCACGGAAGCGGTCGCCATAGCTCTGCGTGGGATCAAGCCCGAAGGCACGCTGACTCAGCGCGGTGGATCCGAAGCCACGTTTGGCAGGGTCGATCTCATCGAAAGCAAGCTGCAGCGCACCGACGCGATATTCAGACCAGTAGCTGAGCAGGCCCGGGTGGGTTTCGTTGAGCAGGTCGTCGGCCTGCCGTGTGTATGTGGCTTCGGGGAGCTTTGAAACGCTGTAGCCCTGGCTCTGCAGCAGCCATTCGTTGGCGATGAAGTCGTTGAAGGTGCCCTTGCCCTCGAGGCTGAACTGGGTGTTGCGCTCGGTGCGATCGGCGCGGATGCGGTTGGTGAACTCGCGGCGAGTCTCGCCTTGATCCTCGAAGAACGCATCGATGAACGTCTCATCGCTGATGTATGAGCCTTCGAGGAAAACCGACCATGCATCATCAAGCTGCCAACGCTGATCACCAGCGATCGCGCCGCGGAACTCGTCGTCGCGGTCGATCTTGGTGCCGGGCTTGAGCAGATCGGTGCCGGTGTCGGTGGGGACCATGTAGGCCATCAGCCCGCCGCGGCTGTCGGGATTGTTCCACCCGAGTCGCGTGCCCAGTGCCGGGCCTCGCTCGAAGTAGTAATCCGTCATCAGGTCGAAGCGGCTGTCGGCCGGCTTCTTCAATCCCAGCAGCGAATAGGCATTGAACGTTGCTTTGACGGCTACGCCGGAACCCGATCGGTTCTCGACGCGCAGGTCGCGGATGGGCATCATCGCCGGGTCACCGCTGTAGCGGGGCCAGTAGAAGATCGGCACGCCGCCGGCTCGAACCGTGACGTTGTCGGCTTGCACGGTCGTCGTTGAGACGGTCGCCGCGGGTGTGCCGCGTTCGAGCGGGCTTTGTTCCGTGGCTTCCTGGCGACGCGTGATGGTCACGCTGGAAACGCCGATGCTCAGCTCAGGGTCGAGCATCGCCGTGTTGGTCAACGTCGCCTTCGTGGCCACGAACTGGTCCGCCGCGGTCTGCTTGATGCTCTTGGCCCGTACATACAGCGGCAGCTGACGCTTCTCGTCATACGTCCAGAAGACCGCATCGAGCATCACGGCGTTGTTGTTGCGAACGTCGTAGTAGATCTGCGGGCCACGCAGCGTGAACTTGCCATCGGTGGCGATCACATCGCCTTCGAGGTACATGCCCCGGATGTTCTCGACGGCCAGCGACGCCGCGTCAGTGAGCTTCACCGGGTCAAGGAAGACGACCGCGCGCTGGGCCGTGAGCTGAAGCACGCGGCCTGAACGCAGATCCGAATACTGCACCACGACGCCGGAATCGGCGACCACCGACGTCTCATCCGCGGCGGACACCACCGAGAGCCCCTTGGCACTCAGCGTCACGATGCCGTCCTTCGCGAACAATGTCTGCGCATCGGCGGGGAGTTCCGGCGCGAGGCGCGTGGTGGGGGCTGGAGTTGCCGCGGCGGTTGCTGCAGGAACGACTGCCGGCCCAGTTGCGGCTGCGGGCGTCGATCCTGAGCCTGACGTGGCTGCCGCGGCTGTAGCGGCTGGTGCTGTCGCGCCCGTTGTGGGGGTCGTTGCTGCGGGAGTCTGCGACGCCGCGGCCGCCGCTGCGGTGGCTCCGGCGGGTGCTGCCGCGTTGCCCGAGCGATTCGGAGGGTCGCGCAGTGCTGCACGGCTTGAGGTCTGCGTATCGGTGGCGTTCGAAGGCTTCGTCGCAACCACTACCGGTGGCGGTACGGGGGCGACAGGCTTGGCG
>JBILUL010000076.1:0-21958 GCA_044371005.1 Phycisphaerales bacterium
TACCGCGAGGAGAGAAATGTACTTCATGGAATGCTCAAGGGGATGGGTTGGTTGCGTGGCATCGTACCCGGCGTCCTGACCGCACCAACGACGAATGCGAAGAACGCGGTGCATGCGTTCAGCGAGTGTACCGATGCGAGCCTTTCCCCAGTTCACTGCAGTGGATGCCTTGGCGTTTCAGAAGCGCTCGGCTCGGGCACCAGAACCCGACCGACACGCGTGGCCAACGCGCGTGACGCATCATGAAACATAAAAACAGCGGCCGCTCGAAACGAGCGGCCGCTGGAACTGGAACCAGTTACCTTGAAGAGGGCTGATCAGGCGCGACGGCGACGGCTGGCGAGGAGTCCCGCGAGCGCGAGCGTTCCGATGGCGCCGGGGGCGGGGACCTGCACGACGTGGATGTCGGTACCGGCTTCATCGCCCAGGAAGATCAGGTTGTTGACTTCGTCAACAGCGACTGATTCGAGTTCGGTGAGGGCGGCGTAGTCGCTGAGGGTGAGGGCGGGGCCGATCGCGTTGCCGTTGGTGTCGAAGAACGCGAAGCCGTCAAACTCGGTCACGAACAGGAGGGCCTGCGAGGTGCTGACGCCGAAACCGGTGAGCGAGGCTGCGAAGGCAGCGCTGACGACAGCGACGCCCTTGGAACCAGCCGGAATCGCGAACGTGGAGGTCTCGGCGGCCATGGTGTTCTTGTCGAAGTAGCGGAAGACGGAGGAGTCAGGGCCGCCGAGGGGATCGGCGACTTCCTGCACGCAACCAAACTTGTCGACCGAACCGACGAAGGCAATATCGTCGAGGGTCGAATCGGCGGTGATTGTGAAACCGTTGGAGTTGGCGATGGCAGTATCGAAGACGCCGAAGGCACCGGTGCCGCGGGAGTCCAAGCCGACGATCTTGGTCGATGCGCCCGATGCGAACGAGCCATAGCCGCTGCCGGAGGTGTTGACGGTCACACCTTCGGGCCCGAAGACACCAGCGGGTCCGTTGCCCATCGCCGTGGCGGTCGGCGAGCTGAGGAGGCCGGTGGGACCGGTGACATAGCTCACGAGGCGACCGTTGGCACGGTTGGCGTTGTGGTCATGCGACACGTAGAGCGTTCCGTTGAAGAACGTCATGCCTTCAGCACCGAAGATCGCGGCGGAACTGCCGGTGGCGTCCGCGTTGATGTTCCAGGAAGTGACGGCGTAGGAACGACCGTACAGGGACGTGGAACCGGTGCCAGCGATGTTGCCGGCGAAGGCCGAACCGGCGACTCCAGCGCACGCGACGACTGCGAACAGGAAACTCTTCATTGTCTCTCTCCTGGGATAAGTCTTCGTAACCTCATGCGGCGCAATGCCGCGAGTGATGAGATCGTAGAGGAGGGGCCACCATCAACCCGATGAAGCTGATGTGAAGATTAGACTGTTACTTTGGGCGAACGGTGTGCCTCACAGCGGGAACGAGAACAGCCTCGATGGCACGGCGGTCGACGATCTTAAAGTTCTGTGCTTGGCCGTCGTTGTCGTCCTGGGCAACGAAGATGCCAGAGGGAAACCCGGGGCTTACCTTGCCACTGGCTGCAATTCCGTCGGTGTGGGTGATGCGGTCAATGGCTCCGGTTGGCGTGCGGTACGTCAGCGAGAAGTCGCCAGCATACTCAAATGTCGTGCGGTCGTAGGCTGCGTACCGGTTCTCGCCCTGACAGGAGACGACAATCCACCCTGCGCCCTCACCTGCATCGAGCAGTGTAACACCTTCGACATCGGCTGCAAGGCGGCCTGAACGGCCGGGCCCGCGGATGAGATCGACCATCACCCGGCGCGGTTCACGGGCTGGGTCCAGTGCATACTGCCAGAGACCAACCATTTCCTCGCCGATGTAGAGCCAACCGTGCTGCGGATCGGCGACCATTCCCTCCACCTGCCCACCCACGGCCCACTCCCGGATCAACTTCGCAGGTGTGCCACTCTCAGCGGGGTTCATGCGGAAATGCCTGACAATGCCCGACTTGCTCGCGGCGATGACATCAATCGATGACTCGCTTGCGTCGGTCATGAACGCACAGAGGCCGTAGATCTCGTCAAGCCCCGAAGCAAAGGATTGTTCGGGGAGAGGTCGAACCTGCCGCGTGGCAGGGCTGATTTCATACACACGCACGCTCTGATCAGATCGATTCGACGCGAAGGCAAGGTGCCATGTTCGGCCCTGAACAACATCGACGTTGTTTACTTTCCCATCCTTGAGTGCCTGCAGGCGGCTGCCCGAAAGGTCATAGACCTCAAGGCCTTCTTTCTTGTTCGTGCCCAGAATCAGACTCTGGGTGCCGTCGCTGGGATGAATCCAGATGGCGGGATCGTCAGCCGCGTCGTCGGGGGTCTGAACGGGGTCGGTCGCGGCAAACGCGATGACATCGGGGGCACCACGGGCGGCATCACTCGAACCAACCGGTGAAACCGCCGGCCCTCGACGAGCACAGCCGCTGAGGGCAGCCAGTGTAACCAGCATGAGAGTGGCAGCGGTTCGAGCGCCATCGTGTGATTGCATCGTGCATGGTCGGCGCGTTGCCGTGAGTGCGGTGGAGCATTACATCAACTTCATGTAATCTTGACAAGACGATTCGCGCCCTGCCATGGGGAGGTGCAACGATCATCATGAAATGCGCTGCTCCCGAACAACACCGTCAATGGACGCCCGTCGCGCATTCACGCTCATTGAACTGCTCGTGGTGATCGCAGTGATCGCGCTGCTCATCGGCATTCTGCTGCCGTCGCTTGCATCGGCTCGTGACAACGGCAGGACGGTCGTCTGTGCAAGCAATGTGCGTCAGCTCGTGATCGCTTCGGCCGCGTATGCGAACGGCAACAAGGGGTTCTTCAGCAGCGGCAGCTGGGACAACCGTCGCAACCGCAGCTACGGCCCGCTGGATACCCACGGGTGGGTCGCGGACATGGTGAATGGCGACTACTTCCTGCCGGGCAAGGTGCTCTGCCCAAGCTCGCCGGCACGCGGCAGCGAAGTGTGGAATGAAACCAAAGTAAGAGACTCGGGTGCGTGGCGGTCGATCAGCGATGAGGAAGTACAGCAGCTGATCCGCAAAGGGTACAACACCAACTACACGCAGTCGTGGTACATGGCGTATACCGACGGGATCACCGCGGCATTGCTGCCCGAGAGCAAGGACATCCGGTTCACACGGGGGGCTCTGAAGGAATCGGCGATGAGCTTGGCGTCCCCTTCGCTCGTGCCGATGTTCGCGGATACGAAGGCGGAGTTGCTTGATGCGAACAACTCGCTGGTGATCGACGGTGCGCGGGTTGTGGGCTGCAAAACCGTCAGCGATGGGCCAACCGTGGCCCTCTCGCCGCAAGGACGGGATGTGCTGGGTCGCCAGGACTACCTGGATTTCGGCCCGGCACATGGACGTGCGAGCAAGGTGCTTGTGGGCCAGATCCGCCACGACCGTGTGTACGCCAACATGGGGTTCGCCGACAGCAGCGTGCGGGTGCTGGCCGACCGACTCAAGCGCGACGGGCTTTTTGACAGCTCCTTTCAGATGCTTCCCACCGGATGGGGCGCGACTGTCTATGACGACATCGAAGGCCAGGTGTACGGCGGGTGGCTGACACGTGATGGCTTGAACTGGTGAGAAATGTCAGTGACGATGTGGATGTGACAGGCGGTGCGTCGTTCTTGGAGAGGGCTTCGCGCCGAAACAGGTAGTAACCCGAGGAGAGTTGTTCATGCGTGGATTCATTCGATTGGTTCCTTTCGCCGCGGCCGCACTGGCTTCGGGTTCGTTTGCCCAGACTTCGATCACGCTGTTCGGGCAGGAATACTCGGTGGTTCGGATCAACTACTCCGATGCAATCCGCGTACCGCGGCGGATTCCATCGCTCCCCCTGGTGCCCTTCATTGAATCAGAGGGCCTCCAGTGGGTTGGCGGCAACAAACTGCTCCTCTCGGCGGACGATGTGAACGACGCGGGCGGTCCGACCAACGAGAACTGGATCGTTGAAGCACAGCTTGCCGAGCAGGACTGTGTGATCACCGGCATTTCGTCGTTCAGGGTGATCGTGTCGCAGTCAGTGGCTGATACCGGGTACGACCTCAACCCCACCGGCGTGACGTGGAACCCGGGCGATGCTGGATTGGGATCCGGCGGCAACGCGGTCGTGGCCTTCGGCGATGGTCGCCTCTTCGGATTCTCGACGGCACTCGGCGAAGAGGGCACCCAGCTGAGCTTCCCGATTCTCAGCGGATGTGGCTCCTCCGGCTCCTTCGAGTGCTCGATGGATCTCTCCGCTCGCAACTCGAATCTCGAGGATGCGGTCTACGCGCCCATCGGCACGAACGGCGCCTTCCTCACGCTCAATCAGGATCAGCCGACGGTCGAGCGCTGGGATGCCGCGACCGGTGAGTTTGTCGACGAGTTTTTCATCGGCTTCTCACTCCCCGGCGGCGTGCCCCTGTTTGATGCCAAGGGCATCACCTATGCCACCGATTCTCAAGCCCTGCCCGCATCGATCCGCCACCCCGACGGTGTGATCCTTGTCGCGTTCGACGATGGGTTCCCGGGCCTGCAGGCCTTCGATATCGAAGGCAATCACCTGGGCACGGAGATCCTGACCGTTGACGGTCTGCCCGGTGGCACGTCCCGCCTTGATGTGAGCGGATGCCCCGAGCAACTTCACATCGAATCGATCACCGTCGACCCCGAAACCGGTCGGTTGTTCCTTTCCAACCAGGGGAGCCTCACGCTTTGCAACTACCTGTGGGTACTGACACCCGCGGACTACTCGTGCAGCTCGTGCGCGGTGTGTGCAGCGGACTTCAATCAGGATGGTGGCGTGGACGGCGGCGATATCGCGTCGTTCTTCCCGGATTGGGAATCATCGAACGTGTGCGCCGATGTCAACCAGGACGGCGGCATTGACGGCGGCGACATCGAAGCGTTCTTCCTGGTGTGGGAAGCGGGCGGCTGCTGAACCCAGGCACCTGTGCGCAAGGCCGGAAAGTGTGAGTTGCCCACGATGATGAGCGTGTGGCCATTTGCCGTCGGCCCGTTGCCGCGTGTGTACCGTCCGATGGTCAAGGGGCGTCGGGCTCGCCCATTGCTGGCTGATAGCCGCTGACGTAGACCCCTTGCTTGCCGATGGCGGTGCCTTTCACGCTTCCATCGCGGTTGTAGTATGTACACACTCCGTCCCAGAGGTTTTTAATGTACTGCGTTCTGCTCCAGACCGAGCCGTCTTTGCGAAGATAAAGGCCTTCGCCTGATTCATCCTCCCACAGCGTGACTTGGATACTGGTCCCATCAGGTCGGAACCACTCGCTGCGGACCAACTGGCCTCGGTAGTACTGTTCGACCACTTTTTTACGCCGGGCGTGTAGTCGTAGGTGACCAGGCCCGTTCCGTGGGCAACTCCCTGTTCATCTCGGTAGAATGTGCCCGGGAGTGCATCCCACCGCAGCGCCAATGCGATGAGCAGGATGCCCAGCGACATGGCGATCAGAATCGCGAGGAGTGTTCGACGACGAGAGTTCTGGCTCATGTGGGGCGCTTCCCTCTGGTGAGCCGAATCATACAAGGGGCGTGCGATTGCGGTGCTTTGAAGGTCGGAGGTGATGGTGGTGAATCGCGACTGGTGTGCACACAGATTAGGTTCGGTTGAAAGACAGAGTGTCATCTCGACAACTGTTCGCTGTTTCGCGTCCCCCCGCGCACACCATGCTCTCAGCCCGAAAGGGCTGAAAGTCAGTAGCCCGGGCGTGAAGCGAGTCTTCGAGCGCCACCCCGGGTAAGCAGCCGGAGAAGATCCCGCACGCCATCGGCGTGCAAGTATGGGGCATTCCACCTGCGGGAGCCACGTCGCGCGATGCACCGCAATAGCACGCCTTCAGCGTGCACCAATCCAGGGGCCTATTCCTGGGGTGGCGCTCGCTTTGCTCGCTTCACCCCAGGCTGTGAACTTACAGGCCTTACGGCCTGAAGCACTGCAACAGGGCACAAGCACGCGCGAGCATGCCCGGAGATCAACCGTGCTTTACATCACCGCCCGCAAGGGGGATGCACCGATGCGAAAGCACAACGACCACTCCAAAGTGGAGTGGTCGCTGAGATACGTGCACAAGACTCGAAGGATCAGAGCGTGTTGGGCTGTTCCCGATCCTGAACGCCCGGGTCGTTGTCGTGCTTGCGCGACCAGACGATCGGGGCAGCGACGGCGACTGATGAGTAGGTACCGAAGATCAGACCGGTGGTGAGGCAGAAGGCAAAGGCCCGCATGCCTTCGCCGCCGGCGAAGTAGAGGATCGTGCAGGAGACCAGGGTCGTGCCGCCGGTGATGAGCGTACGGCTGAAGGTCTGGTTGATCGAATCGTTGATGATCGTCGAGGTCGCGAATGGCAGCTTGCCCCGGTTCTCGCGGATGCGGTCCATGATGATGACCGTGTCGTTGAGGGAGTAGCCTGCAATCGTGAGGAGTGCAGCGACGATGTTGAGGTCGATCTTGAACGGAAGGATGCCGGCCTGACGGACGGTATCGCCCCAGCCCATGTCGTAGGCCCAGCCGCAGAGTGCCAGGAGGCCCGTGACGGTGATGACGTCGTGGATGAGTGCCACGACCGCCGCGATCGAGTAGCTGAAGGTCTTGAACCGCACCCAGATGTAGATGCCGATGAAGAAGAACGAGAGCAGCGTCGCGGCGAGCGCCTGCTTCTGGAACGTATCGGCCACGGCGGGGCTGAAGTTCTGGATACCCGCCAGGTTGGTGCTCTTGGTGAGCGCCTCGCGGACAAGTGCCCACTCCTTGGCCTTCACTGCGTCGGTCCAGCCG
This sequence comes from Phycisphaerales bacterium, assembly GCA_044371005.1. Taxonomy (GTDB): domain Bacteria; phylum Planctomycetota; class Phycisphaerae; order Phycisphaerales; family UBA1924; genus UBA2402. The sequence goes on from JBILUL010000076.1 coordinate 6,822, forward strand.
GCTTCATCCTCGATGACCGAGATGTTCTCGTCGCGAACGACGATGACGGCCGAGGTGACGCGATCGGGCGTGCCGCCGATCACGAGGATCTCGCGAGGGCGGGTGAGGGTTGAGGAGTAATCGGAGCTGCGGCGGACGACATCAAGACGGCTCTTGAGCGAATCAAGCGATGAAGCCGGCTCGATGTTCTCGAGCACGATCGCGGCACCACCGATGAAGGCCTGCACCGGGTCCTTCGCGGCCGCCCGGTCGATGTTGTCTCCCAGAATGGGACGCTCAATCGGATAGACCGGCGCCCGGTTCGCATCAACCTGCTCAGAGCCGGTGAACTTGAGTTCGGGCTTCACATCCATGATGTCCGCAAAGGCGGTCTTGATCGCCTCGGGAATCGCGTTGGGATCGGCGACGACGCCTTCACCCACGGGCCCGACCTTGATGTCGAACTTCTCTGCGGTCACGCCGTCGGACCGGGGGTTCAAGGGGATGATCTCGGCGTTGCGCAGCGGCATCATCACGCCCGGAAGATCGGGAGTCGCTGCGATGGCCTTCACGCGTTCCTCGATCTCCTTGCGGGTCATCTCCAGCTGCGACCCGTCGGCATTGGTCTTGAGCTGGAGCGTGAGCTTGGTGCCGCCCAGGAACTGGTTGTCGAGCATGCGCGGGCCCTGGATGAAGAAGATCATCGCAAGGCCCAGACCGACGTAGATGCCCGAGATCGTGAAGAAGACGTAGCGGTAGTTGAGCCACTTGATGTTCGGCGTGATCGCGGCCTGCAGGCCGGGGATCGCCATCGGCAGCATCGATGTCTTGCGCCAGCCCAACGCCACGCCGATATCAAAGAGCAGTCGACTGACAACCAGCGACGAGAAGAGGGTGGCGACGACGCCGATGCCCATGGTGATGGCAAAGCCGCGGATTTCCGGGGTGCCCATGTAGTAGAGCACCACGCAGACGATCAGGTTCGTCATGTTGCCGTCGACGATCGACGAGAAGGCCTTGTCGAAGCCCAGGCGGATGGCGGTCTTGAGATCGCAGCCTCGCAGGAGTTCTTCACGCATGCGCTCGTAGATGAGCACGTTGGAGTCAACCGCCATGCCGAAGGTGAGGATGACGCCGGCGATGCCGGGCATCGTGAAGGCGGCCTTGCTCAGCGCCATGGAACCCAGGATGATCACCGCGCTGACCAGCAGCGAGATGAACGCGATCATGCCGCACGTGAAGTAGTAGAAGAGCATGAAGACCGCGACGACGATCGCCGCGTACACGCCCGACCACAGACCCATGCGCAGGTTGTCCGCACCCAGCTGCGGCGCAATCGTGTCTTCGCTGATCGGATCCGGCGACAGGGCGGCCTGAAGCGAACCACCCGTGAGCGTCCGGACGACATAGTCGACCTCCGCCGCGGTGAAGTCGCCGGTGATGCGGCCACTGGCCGAGATCGCTGACTGCAGGTTGGGTGCCGTGTAGACCTCCTCATCGAGGAGCACGCCCATCTTCTTGCCGATGTGCTTGCTGGTCAGTTCACCCAGGTAGCGCGAACCCACCGGATCCATGCCGAAGCGGATCTCCAGCTTGCCCGTCTCATCGCGGCCCTGCGACGCGCTCGAGACAGCCCAGGGGTTGTCGCGGTGGTCGGACAGCGTCAGACGCGTGCCGGGCGTGTCCCAGAAGAGCATGTAGTAGTCGCCGCTGCGGGCTTCCACCACATATCCCATGTCGTTGAAGTACGGGGCCGCCTTCGAGTCATCCGCGGCGAGCATCTCCGCCACATCCTTGCTGTGCAGCCAACCGTCAATCCGGTTCAGGCGACACCAGCGGGCATCATCCGCATTCGCATTCCGCGGCCCAAGTTCCTTGAACTTGCGACGCAGTTCGGCTTCCGCCGGGTGCGCCCCGGGATTCACGCCGATGCGGAAGCTGAGCACACCAGCACCACGGAGCATGCGCTTGAGATCCTCGGGATCGTCAAGGCCCTTGCGCTGCGCGGCGTAGGCGTTGTACTTGCCGATGACCGCATCAATCTCGGTCAGTGAGTCAGGGTGCAACTCGCGAAGCTTCTTCTCGGCCTCCTCACGGGGGCTCATCAGCGAGACCGGCTTGCCCGAGCGATCCACGAACTTGCGGGGCAGGGGCGACAGCGACACAACGCGGCGAAGTTCATCGGCTGAGATCGCCGTCGCAAGCACCTTGGTCACCACATCTTCATACGCCAGTTCGGCCGTCGCCACGGTCTGGGCGAGTGCTTCCTTCTTGGCGGCATCGGTCTCGGCGGTGTACTGCGTGCGTGCAGCGGTCGCGGCATCCGCCGCGGCAGCTGCGGCGTCGAGCAGTTCCTTGCGCTTCGAGTTGCCGTGGGCCAGCGACTCGATGTTGCGGGCACGCTCGGGCCCCGCGGCGACCGCGACGTCGATGCGGCCCTTGCTCAAGGCAGCCTTGGCAATGCCTTCGAGCTCACTCTCAAACTCGCGCTTGAGCTGGAGCACTTCCGGGCTTGGCAGAGGCATCTGGACTTCGATGCGGTCCGTGCCCTGGCCAACCATCGAGATCTCGAACAGGCCGTTGGGGTCAACGCGGTTCTTGAGCACCTCGATGGTGCGGTTGATGACATCCTTGGCGCTCTCGAGGCTGCTCTCACGGTTCTGCACCGAGTAGAGCAGGCTGACGCCACCCCGAAGGTCCTTGCCAAGACGCAGATTATCCTTGGCAGGGAAGATCGCCCACCCCATCAGGAGAAGGACGCCGGTCACGATCAGTGCGCTACGAATAATGCTTCGCATGTGAAACCGAATTTTGGAAACCTACCGAAAAAGCACGTGGCACGAAGTGTGCCACGCGATGAAACCGATGCAATGAATCAGACGCTGACGGGCTTGGACTCGGACTTGGGCTCGGCGATCTGAGCCTCAGCCTTGGCGCCGCTGGAACGCAGCACCGAGACGATCGCAGCCTTGGCGAAGCGGATGCGGCCCTCCTCGACCTTGAGGACGACATCGTCCTGCCCGATCTCAGCAACCGTGCCGATGATGCCGCCACCGGTCTGCACCTTGTCGCCCTTGCGCATGGACTCGATGAGTTCCTTGCGCTTCTTCTGGTCCTTGCGGCCGCTGAGCAACATCGAGATGAACATCACGCCGAAGGCCAGCAGCACGATCATCGGCAGCATTGATGACCCTGCGCCCTGGGGCTGACCCGCGGCGGGGGCCGCGGTGCCGCCGGGCTGTACGGTCGCCGCGGCAGGAGCTGCGCCGGGCATGCCCACCGGGCGAGCCGGGGCTGCAGAAGCCGCGGTGCCATCCTGGGCGAGCGTCATTGGGGTGGCGAATGAAAGAAAGTCGTTGGTCATGCTTCGAATCCTGCCGGTTGCTCGGTCGATGCCGCGTCTGGCGGCAACGCCGCGATTGATCCCACTGCCGACACGGGGAGTGCCGGCGGGGGAAGGAACGCCCCTGACGGCGGCCGTGAAGGCCGATGCGTGATTCCAGCGCTGGTGACGCCCCTTGCACAACGCAGGGCGTGGTTCTCTTTATGGAAGGAGGCCTTCCGAGGCAACCGGCCAACGCTGCAGCAGACTCTCCCATGAGTCGTCGAGGATGCAGGCGCGGACGTCCGCCATGAACCGCTGAAAGTGGCGAAGGTTATGCAGGGTCACGAGGATTGGCCCGAGCATTTCCCCAACCATGAACAAATGCCGTATGTAGCCGCGGGTGAAGGGTTGCCCATCGGGTGTTGCCCACCCGTGCACCCCGGGCTGACAGGCGTGGCAGTCGCAGCCCGGCTCGATCGGGAGTTGATCGGTAGCGAACTGGGCGTTGCGGAGCCTGATCTGTCCTGAGGCCGTGAAGGCGTTGGCGTTGCGGCCATTGCGGGTCGGGAGCACGCAGTCGAACATGTCGACCCCGGCCATGACCGCGGCGAGCAGGTCGCGCTCGTAGCCGACGCCCATCAGATACCGGGGCTTGTTCTCGGGAAGCAAGGGTGCGGTGTGGCGGACGACCGAAGCGATCTGCTCGAACCGCTCCCCCACTGCGACGCCGCCGATGGCGTATCCGGGGAGCTCGATGTTGGTGATGCGTTCGGCGCACCAGGAGCGCTTGGCCAGATCGGTGCCGCCTTGCACGATCCCGAAGAGGGATTGCTCGCCGGGCCGCGTGTGGGCGACCTTGCAGCGTTCGAGCCAGCGGACGGTGCGTTCGCTGGCGATATCGAGGCGTTTGCCGTGGTCGAAGGGCTGGGCCTTCTTGCTCTTGGACGGCGTTGGCTGCGTGCTGCTCGCATCGCGAGCCGCGGCGTTGGAGAGGCGGCGTTCCTGGGCCTGGTCGATAGCCGGGGCATCGGGGCTGACCGAAGGTGGACAGTCGTCCAGCGCCATCATGATGTCGGGGCCCAACTCGTTCTGGATGTGCATGGCCAGTTCGGGCGTGAGCACGATGGTGGCACCATCGATGATGGATTTGAAGGTCACGGCCTGATCATCGACTTTGTTGGTGTCGGCGAGGCTGTAGGCCTGGTAGCCGCCCGAGTCGGTGAGGATGGGGCCGTTCCAGTTCATGAACCGGTGGACACCGCCCATCTGCTTGATGAGGGCCGAGCCGGGCCGGAGCATGAGGTGGTAGGTGTTGTTGAGGAGGATCTGGGCGCCGGTCTGCGAGACCAGATTGGGGAGGATGCCCTTGATGCTGCCCCGGGTGCCCACGGGCATGAAGGCGGGTGTGTCGAAGCAGCCGTGAAGCGTCTCCACTCTGCCGCGGCGGGCGCGGGAGCGAGTGGAGCGGGCCGAGATGGAAAAGGCGAGGGGGGCGTGCTTGGTCACTGTGAATCTGCAGCCTTGCGTGCGTTGGTGGCCCGGCGAAGTGCATCGACCTCTTGGGGCGTGAGGCTGTCCTTGCCCAGATCCTTGACTTTGGCGAGGATGCGATCAACTTCGGCGTCGCTTGGCGCTGCGGAATCGTCGCCGCGGATGAGCTTGAGGGCGGGCGGCTTGCCCTTGGGGCGGGTTTTCGGCTTTCGGGAGTCACCGAAGACATCGAAGAAGTCTCGCAGCAGGTGCGAGTTGCGTATGAAGAAGTACCCGGCGATGGCACCGCCGATGTGGGCCGCATCACCGCCCTGGTTGTTGCCACCCCACGCCAGGTTGAGCAGCGCGAGGCCGACATAGGCGTACGCCATGACCTTCATCCGCATCGAAACCGGCGGGAAGAGGAGTTGCACGATGGTGTCGGGGGCGATGTAGGCGCAGGCCATGATGACGCCAAAGACGCCTGCAGAGGCGCCGACCAGCGGCGTCCTTGGATCGGAAAAGAGCAGGAAGGGAATGCCGCCCTTGGGGACGAGCATGCCAAGTCCATTGAGGATGAGATAGAGCAGCGCGCCAAAGACGCCGCAGGTGAGATAGAAGGCCAGATACTTCTTCTTGCCCAGGTGCCCTTCGACCAGCGACCCGAACATGTAGAGGCCCAGCATGTTGAAGCCCACGTGCGCAAGGCCCGGAGCGTGGAGGAACTGGAACGTGAGGAATCGCCAGAACTCAAGACCACCTGGCCAGCTGACCTCATAGCTCGAGAAGTGGCCAAAGCGGGCAAGCACATCCGTGCCCTTGGATCCGCCTTGAAGAGCAAACATCCGTAGCAGGTGGACGGCGATGTTCGCGGCGATGATCCAGGTGTTGGCGGACCAGGCACTGAGCTGGGAGGCCGGGCCCATGCCGCGGCGTCGCTGGCCGGGACGGCCAAACAGCCCCCCGCCGGTATCTTGTTCATAGGCGTAATCGCGGTCGTAGATGCCCATCGGGAGAGGCTGCCTTGCTAAGCGGGTGCTTGTGAGGTCGGGTGAAGTTTGGGAGCGATCGGGAACGGTGTCTTGTTTGGATATCGGCGACTGGGCTTGCGGGAGGCCAATTCCCGTGCCGGGGCGGAGGTGGCTCAGGATGCAGCCTGACTCAACCATCGTGGTGGGAGTCGATCAAGCAAGTGAAGCAGGAGGAGCGTCTTGGCATCGGTGATGCGGCCGGAGGAAAGCAGCGGAACAACCTGACTGAGGGGGGTTGGCAGGACGCGGATGCGTTCATCATCCTCAAGGTGCTGTGCGGCAGGTGTGAGGGAGGTGGCCACATAGGCATGCATGAGTTCGTCCGTGAGGCCTGGAGCAGTGTGAAAGCTGCACAGAGGCTCGAGGCGACCGGCGATGAAACCGGTTTCCTCCGTCAGTTCGCGTGCCGCACACAAGGCCGGGTCTTCCCCGGGAGTCCGGGTGCCCGCAGGCAGTTCGATCATCCACTGCTCATTCGAGAGCCGCCAATTCTCGATGAGAATGAGCTGCGCCTCGCCACCGGCGGGCTGCCAGATGGGCGCGATGATGACCGAACCGGGGTGCCGGATGCACTCACGGGTGATCTGGGTTCCGGCGTTTCCAGAGAAGGTGAGTCGCTCGAAGTCGAACTTGCTGCCTTTGTGCAATAACTCGCGGCTCACCCTTGGCTCAGACGAGAAGTTAGTAGTCACACACATACAATATGGGCCCTCCGGGCGGTGGACGGTCAGAGCGTGATGGATTGATGCGAGTGGCACGATGAAGCATGCGGCGGCAGAACACAAAGCAGGAATCGCCGGCAATGTCGGCGGCAGTGCTGCCGCGCCCCTGATCCGTCTCGAACATGTCAACAAGACCTTCGGCGAACAGAAGGTGCTGGACGACTACTGCCTCGACATCGCACCGGCACAGACGCTGGTGATCATGGGGCCCAGCGGCTGCGGCAAGTCGGTGACCCTCAAGCACATCGTGGGACTGCTCAAGCCCGACACGGGCCGCATCTTCTTCGATGGGACGCGGACGGATCATCTGAGCGAACCGGAGTTGATTCCGATTCGTCTGCAGATCGGGCTCCTCTTCCAGATGTCCGCGCTCTTCGACTCGATGAGCGTCTTTGAGAACATCGAGTTCCCGCTGCTTGAACACACGAAGCTCTCGGCGAAGGAGCGGGCCGAGAAGATCAGTCAGGCATTGGCGACGGTGGACATTGTCGGCGCAGAACAGAAGCTCCCCTCGCAGCTTTCGGGCGGGCAGAAGAAGCGCGTGGCCCTCGCCCGCGCGATCGTGCTGGGACCGCGGGTGGTGCTCTACGACGAACCGACGACGGGTCTTGATCCGGTGCGGTCCGACGGCATCAACGAGCTGATCATCAAACTCAAGAAAGAGATGGGTGTGACCAACGTGGTGGTGACGCACGATCTGGTATCGGCCCGCAAGGTGGCCGACCGGGTGGTGATGATGCTGGGCGGGCGGATCGTGGCGACGGGCACGTTCGATGAAGTCGCGGCGAGCCCCGATGAGCGCGTGCAGCACTTCCTCGCCGGCAAGTACGTGAAGGCCGATGATGCGGATGAGTTGCGGCTGGCGCAGGAGGCGGAGCGCAAGCGAAAGTCGATCTTTGATGCCGCGGCTGCGGCGAGCGAAGGAAAGAGTTCATGAAACCGATCGTGCGAGATTTTCTGGTTGGCGCCACGGTCCTCGCGGGCCTGGTGGTCTTCCTGCTGGGGTTGATGTTCTTCGGTGAACTGACCTTCGAACGCCGGTACGAGATCAAAGTGCGGCTTGTGAATGCTGCGGGACTTTCGAAGGCCTCTCGTGTCACCATGAGCGGGGTTTCGATCGGACAGGTGGAAGCCGCGAACATTCTGCCGCCCAACGTCGGCGGCGTCGAACTGACGCTGCGCGTCAATCAATCGGTCGCGATTCCCCGCAAGTCGGTGATCGGTATCGACAAGGGCCTGATCGGTGATGCCGCGCTGGACTTTGTTGCCCCCGCCGGACTCACCGACGCCGAGATCGCCGATGTGATCAAGCCAGGCGAGACCTTCAACGGCGGCAACCCAAGCTCGATGTTCGACAAGCTCACGCAGGCCTTCGACAAGCCCCTGGCCCGCTTCACGCAGACCGCCGAGCGCATCGAGGAACTGGCCCAGGTCTACACACGCGTCGGCCAACGCATCGAAGAGGCACTCGAACCCCGCACACTCGCCGAAGTCGAAGGCGGCAAGGCACCCAACCTCCGTTCGCTCATGGCTCGAATCGATCGCACCCTCGAGGGCGCGGATCAGGTGCTCCGCGATGAGGACCTCAAGGCACAGGTCAAGAGCGTCATCGCCAAGGCCGATGCCACGATGGGCGATGCCCAGGGACTGGTCGCCGACCTCCGCAAGACCGCGGCGAAGGTTGACGGGTTCGTTGAATCCGCCGACAAGACCGTCAAGACCGTCGATGCCGCGGCACTCACCGCCCAGCAGAAGGTCACGGAACTTTCGGACTCCGCGGTCGCGACGCTCCGCAAGGCAGAAGATGCCGCGGGCAAGCTGGCTGGTGCGCTCGATCAGGCCACCAACGGCCAGGGCACCATGGGTCAGCTCATGAACAACCCCGACCTCTACAACTCGCTCAAGGACGCCACCACGCGGCTCGACAAAGCCCTGACCGAGTTCCAGCTCCTGGCCGAGAAGTTCCGCACCGAAGGCGTGCGCCTCAAGTTGTGATCGCAGCAACGGTGTATAGACCGGAGACATCCCTGACACTCGTTCGGGGACATCGTTGACACATCGCGCGATGCACAACGTGCCTTCAGGCCGATAGGCCTGCAAGTCCATAGCCCTGGGTGAAGCCCGGCTCTGCGGGCGCCACCCCGGGCCATCGGCCGGAGAGGATCCCGCACGCCATCGGCGTGCCAGTAAGGGGCATTCCACCCGCGCGATCCACATCGCGCGATGCCGCAATAGCACGCCTTCAGCGTGCACGGAACAAACGGCCCGTTGCCTGGGCTGGCGCTCGCTTCACTCCAGGTAACTCACTCAAAGGCCTTTCGACCTGAAGCAACCAAGCAGTTCACACGTGAGGGCGAGGATGCAGTGAAATCAACCGTCATTGGCATGACTTGAAAGTACCCAGCATGCCGCGCACTTCGAAACCTCTGAAATTCTGAAATCTGAAATTCTGAAGTTCTGAGACTCCGAGACCCCGAACGCTCCCCAGTCCTACCGCTTCCACCCCTCCCCCACCACCACATCCTTCGCTCGCTCCGCAGGCTCCACGGTGCACGACACAATCACGCCATCCTTGAGCGTCGCCGAGACCACGGTGTTCTTCGCCGCGTGAAGACGGAATGAGCCGTGCCAATCGGTGGGCAGAGCCGGGCAGAGGATGATCTGGTCACCCACGCATTGCAGGAGCATTTCCTGCGTGGTGGTGAGCAGGTTGCCGCCGTGGCACTGATCGGGGAGCCAGTCGAAGTTGGGGCCCCAGAAGCCGGTGAAGCGGAAGTTCTTGTGGGTGTTGCGGATTTTGGCCTGCAGGTTCGCCGCGGCTTCGCGGGCGAGTCCCAGGCGGGCGGCCTGCTGACCATCCTGCGTCCACCCGTGGGTCATCTTCTCGATGCGGGCGGCGTAGGTCGCGCGGCCCTCTTCAAGCATGCCGCGGCCCACACCGGAGGCATTGAACGGCCAGATGGCCATCATCTCCGGGTTCTCGCAGTTGTTGCGGCGCGGATCGAACTTCGCGGCGATGTTGAAGCGCTTGGCGCCACGTGCGGGATCGTCCACCATCGGGATTGGCGGACACGCATCACTGATGCGCTTCCAGAGCTGCCGCTCTGACGCGGACCCAATCTCTGCGGGCAGAGCGAGCAATCGCGAGGTGATCTCTCGCAAGCCTACGACGCAGGGCAGATCGTTCTCGACTCCGAACCAGTACGTTTCGATAGCCTGTGTGGGCGTGATGCGCAGGAGGCCCTTGTCATCGCGTGCGAACCTGGAATCAAAGTACTCCAGCACCGCCTTGGCCATCGGCAGCGTCTGGTCCTCGAGCGTGCGGCGCTCTTGCGTGTAATCCCAGTCATCGAGCATCATCGCGACCAGCTCGGGCCCCTGATTCCATGCATAACGCCAGTATTGGCACTGCACTTCTGAGGGCTCCTTGCCGGTGCGATCCCAGCCGTAATCGGCGTTTGCGTACGTACCGAAGGTGGTCATCGTCTCCGGGAAGTACACGCCCGCGGCGTTGTAGTAGAGCTTGGCCCGCGCTGAACACACCGGCACGTTCGTGATATAGAAATCAAAGAGCGAGGCGAGCAGATCGCCATCGCCCCGCGCGAGCATGCCGTGATACGGCAGACGCGTGTTCTGCCACCAGTAGCTGCCGCCCCAGTTGCGAAAGTCAGGATTGAAGGTGTTGCCATCAACGTGCACCGGCGGCACGGTGAAGATCGACCCGTTGAACTTCACAGGGAAGGCACCACGTGTCGCGGCTGTCGTCATGTACCGCTGCACCGCATAGGCCTCGCTCACGGTCGGAACGCGTCGGGCCGCACCGGAGACTTCGCCTTGGAGCAACGTCCCATTGGCGTAGAGACGCGGCGACGAAATGCCCGCATCAACGACGATCGCGACCATCGTCTCGCGGTCGATCGGCGGCTCAAAGGTCGTCTGCACCGTCGTGGCCCCCACGATGGCCCGGAGCTTGCCGTGCTGCAAGTCGACCAGTGCTCCATCGCTGGTGCCGGCGGTGAGCTTGTCGAAAATTCGTCCGGTCTGCGAGGCTCGCTCGGGCTTGATGCGTGCGAGGATCGTGAAGGATGCCGCGTCCTGCACGACTTGAGGTGCCGCGCGCTGGCCGCCGATGGCGGGCGGGCAGGCGATGATCCCTTCGGGCCACGCCGCGGCGGGGTTTGCCGCGATCGCGGCGATTTCACTGGCTTCCAGCACGCGTGTCAGAATCCCGGCGTTGATCTGGCCAGTGAACTTGTTCTGGCCGTTGGAATCGATGCCGGTGCGGATCGGGTGGTTGTTGCGCAGCGGTGCAGGCTGCTGGCCGGGTTCGATGAAGACATAGGAGTTGAGCCAGCGCCGCTTCCACCATTCGTGCGTGCGTGCCGCGGCGATCTCGAAGGCCGGCGTGGCCTTCGCCTGCGTCACAAGCTCTGATTTCCATGCCGCGACATCGTCGGCCTGTTCACACGCCACGCGAATGCGAAGCGAGGCCTCTTTCGACGGCGAGCCCTGGCGCAGCGTGGTGGCATCGATGCGTGTGAACCCGTCGCCACTGATGTGTCCGCCGAAGGTGCGGTGCAGCAGCGGGTCTTTCACGGTGCTGGCTACCGAAGAGAGGCCCTGATGATTGAGGGTGAATGGCACCATCGATGTTTCGTTGCGGTGGTACCAGAGGAGCGCATCACCGATTGGATCGATGACATCGGGCGACTCGGTGATCTTGATGGATGCAGGCGCCTCGTGCATCAGCCAGGTGGAGATATGTTCGCGGCCGACGATCTCGAACTGCTTGGTGCGCCAGACCTCAAGGGCGGCGGTGGCCTGCCGCGGCGTCGTGGAGTCGATGCGCACATGCAGCGTCGGTGACCCCGCATCGACCAGGACGCGCACCGTGCAGGTGCTGGTGCGAATCTCGAGGGTGCCCTTTTCGAGGTCGAGCCGCTGCGAGAAGCCAGAGCCTGTTTCGAGGGGCGGCTGGCAGGCGATTCGCACCTGTCCAAGCTTGAGCAGTCGCTCGCATTCACTGAAGCTGTCGGTGTGCGAGAGGAGAAGGACCAGATCGCCGCTGGCTTCCACCCAGACGTTCGCGCCCACTTGGCCGTTGCCGATGGGCATCGAACCCGCAGCGTCAAGACCGGGCGAATCCCATGCGGGCGATGAAGCCGCGAGGTTGGTCAGTACCTGCGGTTCGCTCAACTGCGCCCACGCGGCAGAAGACAACATCGACGCGGCAAGAAAGACGGCCAGCGGTGAGGTGCGCATCGTGGACTGTAGCGGCCCCGTGCTGAGCAACGAACACAGGCCGGAGCCGTGCTCAACCTGCACTCACTGAAGGCTCTTGCGCTGCCCCTTCCACCAACATCTACATCATGTGCATCCCTGCCCAGCGCAGAGGAAAGAAGAGAACATGGATAGACAGGATGGACAGGATAAAGGCGAGAAGAGTGAACGGTGATGTTGATGTCAGATCGCGGGTTTGGAGCATGCTTTCGCGATGAAGCCCGCCATGTCAATATGGCGAGACCGCCTTGTCAACTGTGGGCACGATCGGTTTGATCAGACCGAAACTCTGCTACCACCGCGCTCTTTGTATCCATCGCCTTTCCCCTTTCCTCATCCTGTACATCCTGGCCATCCATGTTCCCTTCTCGTCCAAGGAATGTGAAATTGGATGGACAGGATGAGCAGGATGCAAGACGCCAAGCAGTGACAGCCGGGCCTGTCGTGCGAGCGGGAAAGGAGGGTAAGGAAGCGTGGAGGATGCGTTCTCCCTGTCGGACCGCGTCGCAGGCTGGCCGACGCTGCGTGGCGATGGGTGCTAAGAATGATGCATGAAGATCATCAAGAAACTGGCGATTGTCGGCATCGTGCTGCTCCTGCTGCTCGTCGGCGGCATTGTGGTGGCGGTTTCGCAGATCGACCGCCTCGCCAAGGTCGCCATCGAGCGGGGTACTACCGTGGCCACCGGTTCGACGACGCAGCTTTCGGGCGTCTCGATCGGACTCTTCTCCGGAAAGTTCGAACTCACGGGCCTGAACATCGCGAACCCGGCTGGCTTCAACTCGCCTCAGTTCCTCGCGCTGGGCACAGGCCGCGTGGATGTGACGCTCCCGACGTTGATGAATGAGACCATCGAACTCCCGAAGTTCACGATGGATGCACTCGATGTGAATCTCGAACGCCGCGATGGAAAGACCAACTTCGGCGCGATCATGGATTCACTCAAGAAGCTCCAGGGAACCGGCCCCGCTACTCCAGCGCCGGCCCAAGGTGGCGAGAAGCGGCTCATCATCCGCGATCTGGAGCTGACAAACATCACCGTCAAGGTAGATATGGCCGGCGGCCCTCAGGCCGTGAGTGAACTCACGCGCGTCACCATCCCGATCGAGCGGATCAAGCTGAGCGATGTCGGCAAGACCGGCTCGGGTGTTGCCGGCTCAGGCGTCACGGTTGAGGAGCTTTCGAGCATCATCATCACCGCCGTCCTCAACGCGGCGACCGACAAGGGCGGCCCGCTCATTCCTGCCGATCTGCTCGGCGATCTCAAGGGTCGTCTGGCGACGCAGGGGCTCGATGGCCTCAAGATGGAAGTGATCGGCGGCGCTCAGGCCAAGGTGGAAGAAGTGGGCAAGAAGCTGATCGAGGATGCGACGAAGAAGGCGGTGGATTCAGCCGCGGAGAAGCTCAAGAACCTCATTCCGGGGAAGAAGTGAGTTTGACGAGGGTCGAATGACTGGTTGTCGTCGGAGGGCCTGTTCGCTCTCTCACTTCACATCGAACACCATGCGCTCAGCCCTGCGGGCTGAAAGTGAGTAGCCCGGGGTGAAGCCCGGCTCTGCGGGCGCCACCCCGGGTCACGAACGCGAGATTCCCGGCACCCCGCGAGGGGTGCAAGTTGGGGAGCGTGAATGCAGTTGGTCATTGGGCTGGCCGGCGAAGGGTGAACGACCACGCGGTGCGCGAACCATCACCTCGCACGCGCCCTCTTCAGGCCGATAGGCCTGGTCGTACGTAGCCAGGCGTGAAGCACGGCTTGGCGTGCGCCACGCCTGTTCACAATCGCGAGATTCCCCGCACCCCGCAAGGGGTGCACGTAGGGGAACGTGGACGCGGGTGGTATTCGCATCCTGAGGATCGACGCGGCGTGACACACCCTTCTTGCACGCCATCGCTGTGCAAGATTGGCGCATTCCACCCGCGTGAATCACATTGCTCGCCATCGACGTCGCATCCCGCCGGAAACCTCAGTGTGCCTTGGTACCCACATACGGATTCACCCGCCACAGTTCCCGCCACGCCTGCGTGATGGGGATGCGGTTGTAGACCGCCGGGAAATGCTCGGCGAGCTTGGCACTCAGCTCGGGCATGTAGCGGCTGTCGAGTGCGGGGAAGAGGTGGTGCTCGGTGTGGTAGGAGAAGTTCAGGTGCAGCCAGTCGACGATGCGAGGCACCGCGACTGAGGTGCTCGCCGCGAGCGGGTCGTTTTCATCCTGCATCGGCTTGAGAGAGTGATTCGTGAAGACGTAGGCCATGACGATGCCTGAGGCGACCGCCTGCCCGAGCATGACCAGGAGCAACCACTTCCACACATTCCAGTCAAGACACCAGAGAATGCCCACCTGCATCGCAGCAATCGCCACCAGTTCCGCGGCGATCCGCAGCCGCTGACGACCCGTATACGAGGGCGTCGCCGGAAGCATGCCCCAGTGCCCGCCACTGAGTGCCGAGATCACATTGCGGGCGATGTACCCAAGGAACTGCACGAAGACCAGCGGGTTCCACCGGCGCGTCTGTGCGCTTGGGTAGAGCACGTGCGTGTAGATCTTCGGGCCAAGCGTCGCTTCATCCTTCGACCAGCGGCGGTCGGGATCGGTCACCATGTTGGTGTTGGTGTGATGCACGTGGTTGTGCACTTCATCCCAGAGGGTGGCAGGGATGAGGTTCATGCCCCACGCGACGACTTCCATGGCAAAGTTCGCCTTGCCGCGGCGGAGCACCGCTCCATGACTCAGCCCATGCGCAAAGAAGGCGATGCACGCGAAGCTGTGGCCCGCGACGATGGCGAGCAGGGCCGAGGCCCAGATGGGCCACTGGGATGCACCGACAATGCACGCGGCGAAGACGAGCAGATGAATCGCAAAGTACCCCACGAGCGCGGGACGGCGTTTGAAAGCCGCGGCGGGGAGGAGCGGACGAACCGTTCGTGCATACTGACCGTGGGCGTGGTTCTTAGACATGCACCACCAGGGTGCAGGTGAGCTCGGACGCATCACGATTGGATTCGAAGCTCGGGGAACTCCGGGGGGTGGACTTGGAAGGGGACAACTCAAAAAGGCGTGGCACGATGGAAGGGTAGGGTGGTCGAAGCTGTGCCGCAGAATCTCTGAATCCGAGGATCTTCTGGCACGTACGAGCCGCTCGGGGCTCGTGCGTGCTTCACACCCGGCGTGTGGATCCATCGCTTGCCATGACCTTGGACCACCACGCGACTGGTGGGAAGCACGCACCTGTCTGGCACGTAGCACCGGCCGCTTTGGGCCGGTGCTGCGTGCTTCCCACCCGGCGTGTGGATCCATCGCACGCCATGACCTTGGACTACCACGCGACGGG
>JBILUL010000124.1:0-14676 GCA_044371005.1 Phycisphaerales bacterium
TTTTGGTAATTTTTCAACTTCGGAACTTCGGAACTTCGGAACTTCGGAACTTCGGAACTTCGGAACTTCGGAACTTCGGAACTTCGGAACTTCGGAACTTCGGAACTCGCCCACCTACGACCGGCGGGGATCGCTGCTCACACCCGAGAGGTGCGATGATTCGGCGGAGTTCACTGGTGCTCCGTACTTGCGCAGTGCATAGACGCGGTAGAGGCTCGTGGACTTGAGACTCTGGATGAGCCGGTAGGAGCGACTCGCTTTCAGGCGTGCCAGGCGGCGAGGCGCCGGCTCATTGGGATCGGCGTTGTTCCAGCCCGGGCCCCACCTCAGGCGGGCAAGCCCTCGATAAACCGGGTTTGACTTGGCCAGACGTACGAAGGAGTAGAGGCGACTCTGCTCGATCGCGGCCAGTTCTGTTTCCGCGGCGATGTCCGCCGCGTTTGGCACGGATACCGGCGCACCCAGCGGCTGCGCCCCGACGATCTGTCGCAGTCTTTCCCGCTCGGCCCACAGGCTGTCCGCCAGATCGTGCAGACGCAGATATTCGATGCCCCGGATGGCAAGCTCGTAGCCGAGCGCCTTCGAGACCGGCGGCCGCGGCTGCTCGCGAGCCAGATCCATCGCCTGCGAGATCAACAGCTCCATCCGATCGCCCATGTGCGACAACTGGAAGTGATCGCAGATGCGGGCTCGCCCGATGGCACCGATCTGCCTCGCATGGGCCGGATCAGCGATCAGCGGCGTGAGCGCCTGCGCATACTCCGTCGCTTCACGTTCGGGTGTCGACCGCTTGATCAGCACGCCGCAATCCGGAGTGACGAGTTCTCGCTGACCACCCACATCGCCGCCGACGATGGCGAGTCCCGCGGCCATCGCCTCGAAGATCGCCAGCGAAATGCCCTCCCAGAGCGAGGGAAGGAAGAAGACATCGCTCGCCGCCATCAGCTCCTTCATCCTCGCATTGGGCACCGCGCCCAGGAAGCGAAGGTGATGCTGAAGTCCATGGCGCGCACTGAACTCCTCAAGCATCGGCCGATCCACGCCATCGCCCGCGACGATGGTGACGAACTCGAGTCCCTTCTTATGCAGCTCAAGCATCGTCGCGGCGAAGACCCGCGGCTGCTTCTGATCGCAGATGCGACCAGCGTACAGCAGCACCGGAGTACGTGCATCGATCGAGAGGCTGGCGCGGACCTTTTCCCGTGCCTGCGCATCGGGCTTCCACTCGGCGGGGTCCTCATTCGTGTTGCAGATCTCGATGCGCTCGGCCTGCGCGCCTCGATCAACCATCCAGCTCTTGAGGTGCTGGCTGGAGACGATGTTGAGGTCGAGCTGTTCCTGGCAGTATGCCGCGTACCTTGGGTACCCGCCATTCTTCCAGTAGTTCTCCTCCATGTGGCAATAGTCGATGTAGGCCGGTTCAGGGCAATGCGCCCGAAGATACGGCAGCGAGAGATAGCCCATCTCACTGTTGGTGATCACTACGGCTTGCGGCCGGCGCGATTCGATCAGCGCACGCAGGAACAGGGGGCGTGCACTCGCCGGCAGGAAGTGCGGCATCACGAAGACATCGGGCGTGAACTTCGTGAACTGGGGCAGCCAGACCTGGTCGCCCTCAAGCGTCGATGCAACCGTGACGTTCCAGCCGCGGGCGACCAGTTGCTCGACGAGGCGGATATTGAACTTGTCGGCCCCGCCCATGGTGAGCCAGGGCACCACCAGCAGCAGCCGTCGCTCAGCGGGCTCGAGCGGATTGTCGATCGGAATTTCCCGGGGCACATCCTGGAAGGGGACGCCGGGCCGTTTGTGCACTGCCGGGAAGGTCTCAGGCGTGAGGTTCGGGTAGCGCTCGCGCAGTCGCTGGTGGAACTTGCGCTGGCGCTCCGCTCCGTCCCAGTCCTCCCAGACATCTGCGTGATTCGCGCGGCGGCGGTACCAATCCAGGTACTGCGGGATCGTGGCCCCCCACTTGCCCTTGGAGGCAAACCGTACCCACAGGTCCCAGTCCTCCATGCCACCCAGAATCGACCGGTCATATCCGCCTGCCTCAAGGAACGCATCGCGACGGATCATCGCAGTGATCGTCGACAGATTCTCATTGAGGAAGTGCGGTCCGTCGTGAAAGCCTCTGGTCCAGAGATGAGGATTGTGGGCGAACCCGACCGTCCAGCCTTTCACGAAGGTGGCGTGCGGATGCGTGGCCAGGAACCAGGCGCACATCTCCAGCGTGGTGGGCTCGATCAGATCATCAGCATCCAGCTGGAAAATGTACGGCGCACGTGCCTCGCGGATGCCGGTGTTGCGGCCCTCTCCCGGACCGGCGTTCGACGCCAGATCGATGACGCGGATGCGTGGATCGCGCTGCCGATATTCATCCAGCATCGCCAGAGACTGCGCGTTCGTGGAGCCATCGTTGACGATGATCCACTCGAAGTTCTGGAGCGACTGCGCCAGAATGCACTGAGCCGTCTGACGGAAGACATCGGACGTGTTGTAGAAGGGGGTGATGACCGAAACAGCGGGAATCGTGCACGAACGCGATGATGCGTAGCCGAACTGTGCCCGCGAGGGCGAGACCGGCGTGGACGAAAAATCTGGTTGACGAGGGTCGATCATCCGCGTCTTCTCTTCCTGACTCCGGGCAAGGTTCATGGCCCGGGGCGTTTCCGGCCCAAATGGTACACCTCGCCGCGGCGGGGCGTGAACTCACCCTTGAGGGTCGCGGTTGAGCATCCGGGCAAGGAAACCTCGGGTCTGCCATTGCTGCAAACGGGCCTGTATCGCCTGGACCTGGGCCTGAAGCGCCTGGGACTGGGCCTGCGCTGTCAGCGTGCTGGCGGCTGCTGCATCTTGCTCCGCCGCCAGGGTCCTTTTCAGTTCAGCGATGATGGTCGCCTGAGCCTCGATCGACGCGGCGGCACTGGTCGCAGCCCGATCTGCACTGGCCTTTGCTCGATCTGCCTCGATGAGTCGCTGGTCCTGCTCCGCCAGTCTCGCGTGGAGACCTTGGATCTGCTGCTCCTTCGCGACGACCGCGGCCTTGGCCTGCTCGGATTGCCCGGCGTGCCAGGCTTTGCCCTCTTCGAGCTGGGCGATGTAGGTTCGCAGCTCGGTGATGATGCGTTCGCGGTCGCGGGCCAGCTCGCTCAACGATGCAAACTGCCCATCGAGCCAGACTTTGGCCTGTTGCAGTTCCCTGGTGTGGTTTCGGAGTTCCTCGATGGTGCTGGCCTGGACTGCTTCACGCGACTTGGATTCATTGAGCTGTGCCTGAAGCCATTGGCGTCCCTGATCGGCGGCTTTGCCCCACTGCTGCGCGTGCTCGTAATCGCTGGCGGCCTTGATCGCCGCGGACTTGTAGTTGCGGACCTGTTCCTGAAGCCATGTCCGGCTCGACTCGATGGCGGCCATCGATTCTCGCAGCCGCTGCACCTGCCCGACCAGTTCGTCACTTGCTGCACCGGAGGCCAGTTGTCCCTGGAGCCAGCGCTTGGCGGCCAGGAGATCCTTGATGTACTGGCGGGTGTCGCCCGCGGTCTGGCGGCGTGCCAGCATCATGGCCATGCCGGGCTGATCGTCAAGCCGCGGGGCGGCGGAGAGCCAGCCTGCACAATGGCTCGCCGCGTCGAGTACATGCGAGAGTTCGAGCAATCCGTAGGGCTGGGGGCTTGAATCGTGGCCGATCACGTTGAGCCAGGGTTGTGCGGTGAGTCGGCGTGCTTCCTGAATGCCCCGGATCCACCAATGCCGTGCGGTGTCAAGGTGCCCTTCAAAGGCAAGGAGCATGCCGGCCCAGCAGGCGGCATCGACGGTCTTGGTTCCAAGGACCGGGCTGAATGCCGCGGCGTCCATGGAGGCGCACGACTCGAACCTCGCGAGCGATTCGGCGCGTTCACCGATGGCCAGCAGAAGTTTGGCTGCGACATACTGCCCTGAGATCACCCAGCGAAGCGCGTGGGGTGAACCATCCGAGGCTCGGGCAAAGGCATCGATCTCTGCCAGGCGTGTGCGGACCGCGACGGCATCGGGATCTGAAAGCGTCTGGTAGGCCAGCACGCATACGGCAGCCCCCTGATCGGCCGAGCCTGTGCGGCAGGATGCCAGTACCTCGTGGGCCAGGGCCACCAGTTCCCCATCGTCATTGAGTCTGGGGCCCATGCAGATCAGCGAACGAAAGAGCGCGGGGTTGTCGTAGTCGCGGTTGAAGTTGTAGAGGTTGTATCCGGTATCGACGGGCTGCTGGGGAAAGAGTGTTTCCTTGAAGTCGCGCGGTGCACCGATGGGTGACTTCATCGCGACCATGACGAGCCATTCAGCCGGTGCCGTCACCACATCGCCCGACAGTGGTTCAAGGCGGCGGGGTTGTTCGGGGAGTTTCCACCCGCCTCCTGCGGTCTGCCGGTAGGTCTGCTCGATGATGAAGTGCTTGCGCACCTGAAGGCGCAGCAGATCGAGCGAATAGACGTGATGATGATGCGGGTTGGGATCGCGGCCGGTCTCATCAGCCCACTGATTGGGGACGCTGACGATCAGACGGCCACCTGGTCGCAGGATTCGAGCCGCGCGTGCGAGGAAGGCCTCGGGCTGCGGAAGGTGCTCAAGCGTTTCGAAGCTGACGATGACGTCGGCGGAGCCATCCTGGACTTGTGCGAGCGTGTGCGCATCGTCGGTGGCGAATGTCGTTCGAGGGCCAGCGAAGTTCGCATTGGCATATTCGATGGCCCGCGCCTCGTTGTCGATGCCCTGCACCATCGCAGCGGGGCTGGTGAGTGCGAGCATGCGACTGCCATAGCCCATGCCACAGGCGATGTCGAGCACGAAGTCGCCTTCACGGACCAGATCACAGGCCAGCGCGTAGCGGGCCAGATGTGCATCGGCGCGGCGGCCTGAGCTGCGCAGGTGATCGCTGTGCAGATCGCGGTGCTCTTCGAGCCAGGAAAGGGGATACTGCTGGCACGCGGCGTCGGCCAACGGTTCGAAGATCATGAGCCGCGGCAGCGGATCCGCTTC
Source organism: Phycisphaerales bacterium (assembly GCA_044371005.1). Classification (GTDB taxonomy): domain Bacteria; phylum Planctomycetota; class Phycisphaerae; order Phycisphaerales; family UBA1924; genus UBA2402. The sequence continues at coordinate 5,011 of JBILUL010000124.1, forward strand.
GAGCGCCGCGAACGGCACCGCACGCATCTCGCCAGGGTGACGCCGCAGCCCGGCTTCGAAGGCGATGCGCTGCATCTGCGCCCTTGAACGCGGCGTGGCTGACGCCGCCACATCTGCAAGCGGCGACACCTCGGCCGAGCTGACGAGCACCACGGCGCGACGTGCGACCCGCCGCAACTGCCTGAGCATGAGCAGGAGCTGGGCATCATCGAGCAGGTCGGCAAGTCCGGTGCAGACGACCGTGTCGAACGCACAGTCGTCGCAGGGAAGGTTGACGGCATCGGCCAGCGAGGCTGAACCGGGGGCCTGTGCGTTGCACAGGTCGACGGCGGCCTGGGAGCGATCGATGCCGCGGACGCAGACGCCGTGCTTCCGAAGGGCGGCGAGCAGTCGTCCCGAGCCGCAGCCCACATCGAGCAGCGGGCCTGCACCGCAGATGGAGAGAATCGTCGAGGCCAGCGTGTTCGCATCGCCCGCGCTGAACCAGCGTGCATTGGACGAGTCACGCCAGAAGGTCTCGAAGGAGTTGGCGGGCGAATCGCTCAAGGATGGGTGTGCCTGCTGTCGGCCGGAGCCGGGGCGTTCAAGGGCGTGGCGGTCATCTGCAGATCGCAGACGCCTCCGAAGAAATAGTCGTCCTGATGCACGATGACCTGGAAGAACGCCGCTTCGTCCACCCAGTGGAGCATGCTCTGATCGCGGTAGTGGCGGTCATGCTCGAGTGAGATGTGGGCCTGCACCTCATAGAAATCCATGCCCAGAATGCAGCGGAACGCAAACTCGACTTCCACCTGTTCGCCCGCGGCGAACTGACGATCCCAGAAACACTCTCCCTCGCGCTTGCCGCTCCAGATCGAGATGTCCTGGTTGAGGGTTCCCCAGGAGTACATCTTGACGCCCTGCTTGTTGCGCATCCGCAGGCCGATGTTGAGATTCGTCAGGTCGCGATTGATGGTGCAGGCGACGCGGATGCGGACCAGTTCGCCGGGCTTGAAGACACTGGCGGACTTGCCCGCGGCATCGAAGATGCGCACCTGATCCACCTGCGCCTCATACGAACCGAAGGAGAGCGGATCGGGCCTGGCGGGCTGGGACTTGGCAGCACCCGCGGCGGGTGCCGCCTGCCCCTGGCCAGGACGCGCCTTGCCCTGATTGGCGCCCCAGGCCGTCTCGGCGTCATGAAGGAGGCGGCGGTATTCGAGGATGACCTCACCTGAGGCACCCAGTGCCCGCACACGCCCCTGATGCAGGAGCAAGGCACGGCTGGTGAGGGTGCGCACGCTTTCCTGGTTGTGGCTGACGAAGAGGAGAGTCACGCCGCTGTTTCGCAGCTCTTCGAGCCGCTGGAAGCAGCGTTTCTGGAAGAGCGCATCGCCCACGGCCAGGGCTTCATCGATGATGAGCACATCGGGTTCGACCTGCACCTGCACGGCAAAGGCAAGTCGAACGAGCATGCCGCTGCTGTAGGTCTTGACAGGCTGGTCGATGAAGGTGCCGATGTCGGCAAAGCCGGCGATGGCATCAAAGCGATCCTGGATCTCGCGCTGAGAGAGGCCCAGGATCGCGCCATTGAGGAAGACGTTCTCGCGGCCGGTGAACTCGGGGTTGAAGCCGCTGCCGAGTTCGAGCAATGCGGCGATCCGGCCTGCCACATGGGCCGAACCCTCGGTGGGCGCGAGTGTTCCTGCGATGAGTTGAAGCAGCGTGCTCTTGCCGCTGCCGTTGCGACCGACGATGCCGACGGCTTCACCGCGGCGGACTTCGAGGCTCACGCCGCGGACGGCCCAGAACTCCCGGTAGTAGTTGCGCTTCCACCGCATGAAGGCCTGCTTGAGGCGATCTGAGGGGCGGTCGTACATGTGATAGCACTTGCCCGCATTTTCGATGCGGATGACGACATCAGAGTCAGGCTTTGGCCGCTCAGAGGACATCTGCAAAGCTCCGTCGGCTCTTCATGAAGAAGGCAAATCCAAGCTGCATGACCACCGCGCCCAGCAGGGCCGAGTACCCAAGCGAGACCCAATCGGGATACTGCCCGTACAGCAGCGTGCGGCGGGCGTTCTCGATGACTCCGGCGATCGGATTGCCCAAGGTGACCCATCGGAAGGCCTCGGGCACGCGGCTTGGCGGATAGAAGATCGGGGTCAGGAAGAACATGACCGGGAGCAGCACGCCGCTGACGACTTGCCGCAGATCGCGAAGAAAGACGCCCAGGGAAGCCAGGAGCCAGCCGATCCCCGCCGTGAACATGATCAGAGGAATCATCACCAGCGGGTAGCACCAGACCGTTGAGGAGATCGTGTGACTGACCAGCAGTGTTCCGGCCAGCAGCACGCATGTGCTGATGCACGAGACGCACAGGGCCGCGCCCAGGTGCGCCAAGGGCAGGATCTCAATGGGAAAGATCACCTTCTTGACGTAGTTGGGATGATTGACGATCAGCCCTGAGGCGGCCCCGACGGTCGAGCCGAAGATATCGAAGACGATGAGCCCGCAGAAGACGCTGGTGGCGAAGACGACGTTTGATTCGTGTGCCGCGGCGTCACCATCGGTCCACCGTGCCTTCCACACGACGGCGAAGACGAACGTGTAGACCGCGAGCATCAGGAGCGGATGCAGCAGGGTCCAGACGATTCCCAGGGTGCTTCCCTTGTTGCGAGCGAAGAGTTCCCGCTTGGAGAACTGAACGATCAGGCTGCGCGAAGCCCACAGGCCCGTCACAAGCCGGATGGGCGAGAGAAGTCCTATGAGCGGTTCGATACGGCTCATCGGACGGAGCTTGGGGTGCGGGAGCGTTGGATCGGCTGAGGCAGACATGCGTCGTGTGAGTGGGCAGTGTAGGGTGCATCAAGCCCCGAACCCGCCCCGAACCCATGGCGTCAGTCGTGTCGCAGTGCCACGATCGGGTCCTGACGACTGGCACGCCGGGCCGGATACAGGCCGAAGACCAGGCCGGTCGCCGTCGCCACCGCAAAGCTGAGCAGCACCGACCAGAGCGTGACGTGGGTGGGCAGGTTGCTGCCCACGGGGAAGAGGTCACCGATGACCGGCAGACTCGAAAGTCGCTCGACACCCCAGCCAATCAGCACACTTCCGCCGATGCCTGCCGCGACGCCCAGCAGGCCGCCGATCGCGGAGAGCACGCTCGTCTCAACAAGGAACTGCCAGAGAATGTGGCGTCTCGTGGCACCGATGGCGCGGCGGATGCCGATCTCGCGCGTGCGTTCGGTCACGCTCGCCAGCATGATGTTCATGATGCCGATGCCGCCCACCAGCAGCGAAATACCTGCAACCGCACCGAAGACCAGGTTGAAGGTCATGGCGGTCTTCTTGGCGTTCTCGAGCAGTTCGAAGGGCACGATCAGCCCCACATCGGACATGCCCGGATGCCTCGAATCCAGAATGCGGCGAAGTCGCTGCGAGTCGACAATCACGCGATCGCGATCAGCCACCGTGATGTACACCTCGCTCACCTGCGTTTCGTTCGCCTGGAACGACCCGGACTGGCCGCGAACCACCAGATCGCCGAATACCTCGCGCGCCGAGGTGAAGGGAATGTGCATGTCCAGGTTGAGGTCGCGCCCGATGAGCGCGGCACCGGCACCGCCGGCCAGCCCGACCGGGGAAAGCACACCGATGATCGTGACGACGCGCGAATCAATGCGCAGGGTCTGACCGATCGGGTCCTCAAGCGGGAAGAACTGCTTGGCGATCTCGGAGCCGATGACCGCGACCATGGATCGCTGTTCCATGTCGGACTCGTTGAGGTACCGCCCGCGTTCCACCGTCAGATTGGCAACATGAATGAGATCGGGAGTCGTGCCGAAGCACTGACTGGTCTTGCGCATCGAGCCCCGAAGAACCTGACCGCCCAGTTCCTTGAGCGGGACGATCGCTTCCGCATCGGGAAAATTCTCGCGGATCACTTCAAGGTCCGCACGCGTCACGCCGAAGCGGCTGAGCCACCCCTGACGCTGCGAAGTCTGCTGGGACTGACTCTCGGGTGGCTTCTGGGATCGGACGATGATGTTGCGGGCTCCCAGGCGCTCGATCTGCGCGAGCGCCTGCCGCTTCGAGCCTTCGCCCAGGCTGCTCATGATGATCACCGCGGCAACCCCGAAGATGATGCCCATGGCCGTCAGCACGCTGCGGAGCATTCGCAGCCGAAGATTGGAAAGTCCAAGGCGGATGGTTTCAAGAAGGAAGGCCATGAATGAGCCGATACGAAGGTGGCACGAGTTGCCGGGGATATGGTCCAACGCCCGCGTCGCACGCGGGCATGAATCCGCCCGCACTCGCCGCCGTAGAGTCTAACGTCTGCAAACATAGTTCGCCCGTAACGCACAAAGCGATGCCCGAAGACCAGACCAACCTGCCGCCCGACTCCTCACCCCACCCCAGACGGTCGGGCCAGAACACCCGCGACGTGATCGTGAATATCCAAACGGAACACGAACAGGATTCCGGCTGGTCCTACGAAGTGGCGTTTGAGCATGCCGACGGAGTGCGTGAGTATCACACGGTCACCCTGGCCTGGTGCGACCACGACTACTGGAGCGGCGGGCGGATCGCACCTTCTCGAGTGCTCCAGACCGTGCTCGAATATGCACTGGCGCAGATGAAGGCGGGAGCCGCCCCCCTGCCGACCAAGTTCGATGCCGCGCGGCTTCGTCGGCTGTTTCCGAACCTCGATTCGGAAGTTCGCTTCGGATCCGCCGCAGCGTGACCTGCTGGCGGCACACCCGCCGCCTGTGACGGCACTCAGAGCAACTTCTTGAGCTCGCGCCGGACCACTTTGCCCGTGGCATTCTTCGGGAGTTGCTCCACCACACGAATCTCGCGAGGCACTTTGTAGCCCGCCAGTCGTTCGCGGCACCAGGCGGTGAGTTCAACCGGGTCTGGCGTCTTGCCTTCGTTGGCCTCGATGAAGGCCATTGGAAGTTCGCCGCGGAGCGGATCCGGCACACCAATGACACCGCTCGCGGCGACTGCCGGATGTGCATTGAGCACTTCCTCGATCTCACGCGGAAAGACATTCTCGCCGCCGATGATGAGCATCTCCTTGAGTCGCCCGGTGATGAAGAGGTATCCGTCATCATCGATGCGCCCGATGTCGCCGGTCTTGAAGAAGCCATCGGCGGTAAAGGCGTTGGCGGTCTCTTCCGGCAGGTGGAAGTACCCCTGCGTGACGTTGGGGCCCTTCATCTGAATCTCGCCCTCTTCATCGGGCCCGAGTACTTCACCGGTGTTGAAGTCGACGATGCGCTGCACGAGCAGCGGCACCGCCGGTCCGACGGAGTGTGCCTTGTAGGCAGTGCTCAGACAGACATTGGAAACAGGGGATGTCTCCGTGAGGCCATAGCCCTCGCTGATCGTGATGCCGAATCGCTCGCGTACGCGGGAGGCGATGGCATCGGGAAGAGGTTCGCCGCCGGAGATGGCGAAGCGCAGGGAGGCAAAGTCCGCCGCGGATGCATCCTTGGCATTGAGCAGTGCGCCCCACATCGATGCGATGGCGACGAAGAAGGTCGCGTGATGTTCACGCAGGAGTTTGATGAGTCGACCCGGCACGAACCGTGCGGTGTAGACGGCCTTGAGGCCATAGGTGAGCGGCACAAGGGTCAGAACCGTCATCCCGAAGGAGTGGAACTGAGGGAGCACACCAAGCATGACATCATCGGGGGTGAAGGGGACGGCTTCCTTCATCTGCCGGACATTCGTGCTGATGTTGCCATGAGTGAGCATGACGCCCTTGGGGCGACCGCTCGTTCCCGAGGTGTACAGCAGGACAGCCAGATCCTCGTCCTGCGGGCAGGCCGGGAAGATCGGCTCGGGAACACCCTGGAACTGGACATCCTCGAGGCGGAGGAGGTGCTTCACTCGGGGTGCGAACCCCAGGTGATCGAGCATCGGCTGAATCGTGACGACGGTATCGGTTCCGCTGTCGTCGATCACATACTGGAGTTCCTCCTGCTTGAGGAAGAAGTTGAGCGGCACCAGGGTCTTGCCCAGCATCCACCCTGCCAGCGCGATCATCGGAAACGCGCCGCTGGAGGGAACCAGGATGCCCACGGTGGAGGTGTCGCATCGAGCCTTGATCGCCGCGGCGATGTGCATCGCTCCCACGAGGACCTCGATCGCGCGGTATGAACGCTTGTCATCGACAATCGCCGTCCGCGAAGGATGCATCGCCAGTTGCCGGATGATGGGCCAGTGAACGCTCAACGATGGACTCCTTGGTCGGTGTGCCGTGCGGCTCGGTGAGGCGTATGCTAAGGATCTTCAGCGCAGGACGCGTGAAGAAAGCCCGTGCCAATATTTGGTCCTGGTGCCGGGCTGTGACCTCTCCCCAACGCTTCCACGGATGGAAATCAACGCATGAGGACTCCCTCGCTCATCTCGTCATTGGCACTGGTCGCCACGTTCGTTCTTTCGCTCGCCGTGGGCGGGTGCGCCTCGGGTGGCCCCCGTGGCCGCGGCTCGGGCGACTACGTCAAGTCCTTTGAAGGCGGCCGCTACGCCGAAGCGTACGAACTGGCGTCCAAGGCCTCCCAGCAGGGCAGCGGCTTCAAGCGCGATCAGGCCTCGCTGATCGCCGGGCTTTCGGCCCAGGCACTCAACCGCAACACCGATGCTGAGAAGTTCCTTGAACCGCTTGTCACCAACGGCGATCCGAAGATCGCCGCCGAGGCATCCGCCGCGTTGGGACTGGTCTACGCGGAAACCGGCAAACACGACAAGGCCGTAGAGCTGCTCGCCAAGGCCGGACGCGGCCTCGAAGCCGATCAGGCCGCCCGCGCCTTCATGTACGCAGGCGACTCCTACAAGTCGCTGGGCAAGGCCACTGAAGCCCGGGGCATGTGGAGCCTCGCTCAGACCAAGGTCACCAACGACGCCGCGCTTCGCACCATGATCGGCGACCGCCTCAGCGCCGCCACCAATCCCCCACCGGTCCCCCCGACCGTGGCCAAGCCCGCCAAGGGGTCCAGCCAGTACACCGTGCAGGTGGGTGCCTTCTCGAACTTCACCAACGCCCAGAAGCAGCTCGCTCGCTTCAGGGCCTACGGCAGCCCGCGCGTCGTGGAAATCACCCGCAGCGGCAAGAAGCTCTTCGTCGTCCGTGTCGGTGCCTACGGCAACCGCGCCGATGCCGATCGAGTCGCCAAGAACATCGGTGCCGAAGCCAAAGTGATGCCGATGACCGACGAATGATCCCCGCGGCTTCGTGTTGTCGAACCACTCACACGCGAAGCCTCACACCCACCACTCCGACCCAAGCCGCGATCCAACGCGGCTTGTTTTCTATCCAGCACTCCCCAAAGTCTTGTATTATCGGAACACAACCATGCGGATGCATCCTGCGAGCCGCGTGGGCGTATACCTGCGATGCGTGTTCGCACGGGGCAATCCCTTGGTGTGAATGACGAGAAGTCTGTCCGGCTGCATCATTGAGAATGAGGCCCGCGGCGATGATCCATCGCGGCTGTGGCGGATTCAAGGGCGGGCCGACGCGGTTGGTTGGTGAAGGCCATCAAGGAATGATCATGAAGAGCGACCTGAAAGCACTCACACTCGCGACAGCCTTTGGCCTGAGCCTCCCAGCCCTCTGCTTTGCCCAGGGCCAGGCGGCTCCGGGCGTCACGGTCTCCGGCGATCCCGAGCCCGTCAGCGGTGATGATGCGCCCGAATGGATGCAGCGTCTGGCAGTCTCGCCCGACAGTCCGCGTGCAAAGGCGCACGCCGAACAGGTGAAAGCTCGCAAGCAGGCGGAGAAGGAACTTCGCAAGATCCGGATGAAGCATTTCGGGCGCATCAAGGCCCAGTCTCTGCGGCAGGAGGGTTTGGTCAAGCTTCACGACTATGCCAAGCCCGAGTTGTTCCCGCTGCTGATCGATCTCTTCAAGGATGACGGTGCCGATGTGCGTCTGGCCGTGCTCGACATGTTCGCGCAGGCCAAGAGCGTCCAGGGCGACACCGCGCTGGCATGGGTGGCCGTGCTCGATGCGCATGAGGAATACCGCAGCGCGGCATCGGAGCGCCTGGCGACTCGCCTCACCAAGGACGGCTCAGCACCCGATCAGATCAAGTATGTCATCTATGAGGGCATGCGCTCGGGCAAGAACGAATCGATGGTGAGTGCCGCGAAGCTCGCGGCGGGCCTGAATCTGGTGGATGTCATGCCCTGGCTGATCAACGCACAGGTGGTCGGTCAGCCAACCCAGCAGGTCGTGGGCGGTGGCGCCAACGGCTCTGGTCAGGGAGCGCTGGCGTGGATCATGGTCGGCCAGCAGACTGCGTTCGTGAGCGATCTGGTGCCGGTGGTCGGTCCCAATGCCGTCGCCTTCGATCCGCAGCTCTCGGTGGTCAACACGGGCGTGATTCTGCGGGTGCTCGACGCGGCGGTCGTGACTTATCACGTGGACATTCACAATGCGCTGGTGGATTGGAGCAGCCGCGAGTTTGGCAGTTCCACCAACGGGCTTGGCTACAACATTCCGGCGTGGCGGGAGTGGTATGCCAAGGAGTTCATTCCCCAGCAGGCGCGCAAAGCCGCGGAGCAGGCAGAACGCGATCGTCTCGAGCAGGAAAAGTCCAAGTCCCCGGCCACTCAACCCGGATCTCCTTCACCCACTGCGCCCGGCAGCGGCTCGACCCACCTGAAGTAGTCCATGACACACGCACCTGAAGTGTTGCTGGCTGATCGGTCCCTGTCCCAGCGTCTGGAGGCTGGCGAAGCTCTGGCGAGCAAGGCCTTCTGTGAAGCCGCGCGGCGGCTGTACACCCGCGAGGACATCTTCGCGCTTCCCGCGGCGGGCGGATGGGCCTTGCATTACGGCTCGGGCGATCTGCTCAATGCCGTCAAGGGCGTCGGGCTGTGCGATGCTGTGGATTTCGGTGAATGGAATGAGATGGAAGCGGCGTTCCAGGCCTGCGGCTCCAATGTCGTCGTTGACTGCTCTCCCTTTGCGCTGCCGGAGTTCATCGCCGGTCTTCACGACCGCGGGTACCGAATTGCCGGTTTTGAAACAGTGCTGTGGCAGCCACTCCTGCCCGCAGGGTCGAGCAGCGTGCAGACGCAGCCGGATTCACTGGCAATTGAGTGCGTTGATGGTGAAGGAGCAACGGCCTGGACGCGGCTGATCGGCAGCGGCTTTGCCGATGGCGGCGAGCCGATGGCCTTTTCTGTGGATTTCGGCAGTGTCCGGGCATCGATGGGCAATGCCACGCTGATGTTCCGTGCCACATGGGATGGCGTACCGGCTGGGGCGGCATCGCTTTCGATGCATGAGGGAGTGGCGCACTTTGGCGGGGCTGCGGTGATGCCGGCGTTTCGTCGCCGCGGCATTCAGCGGGCGCTGACGCAGGCACGCCTTGATGCAGCGCGTGCGGCTGGTTGTGAACTGGCGAAACTGGATGTGCTTGCCGGATCGGGCTCGCATCGCAACGCCGAGCGGGCAGGATTTCGGGTGGCGTACTCGCGTCCTCAGTGGATCCGAACGTGGTGATTTGACCTTGCGAGATCAGATCAGCCTTCGCGTTATCGGCCGGTTGCATGCCCATCGCGGGAAGTGCTCACCTCCAATGATCTCGTGTCGACTGGAGGTTTCATGAAGAACAAGCACATCAGCGGCGTGGGGTCATGGCCAGGTGATTTTCGCCGATTCC
>JBILUL010000213.1:0-7134 GCA_044371005.1 Phycisphaerales bacterium
AACTCGCTGGGTTCCTGGACGACGGCCAACGGCGAGTACTTTGCGCAGTCGCCGTCAAACAGTCCGACGACCTATACGTTGCTTCCGTTCGAGATGGGAGACTGCTCGGTGGAGGTTGATGTGCTGGGCTGGCGAGACGGGGGCATCTGGCTCCATGCTGATTCGACGCGGAGCAATGCGATTCTGCTGGTCACGGGGGGATTCAACGCAACGGGCCGCGGCCTCTACTGGCACGTCGTGACCAACGGCTCTTTTTCGCCTCCCGCGGGCATCACCGGCGCGCTGGCAGATCCGGGTCAGGACTACCACGTGACGGTCGTTGTGCGAGGTACGCGGTATCTGGCGTACGTGGATGGTGTCTTTGCCACCGCGCTTGATCTTGAGGAGCCACGGAGCGGCCTGGTGGGCCTGTATGACTTTGCCGCGGGCGATCAGCGGTTTGACAACTTTGTTCTGCGCGGGCCCTGTCCTGGTGATTTCAACATCGACGGCGGCGTGGACGGATCAGATGTCGATGCGTTCTTTCTTGCCTGGGAAGCCGGGCTCTCGAATGCCGACATCAATGTTGACGGCGGAGTGGATGGCACCGATGTCGAGGCGTTCTTCGGCTTCTGGGAAGCCGGCTGCTGAACGCGCTCACGTCGGCGCATCGACTCTCAGCACGACCATGGAGTGCAGGATCGGGTAGTCGACGGTGCAGCGGTAGATGTCGAAGCGCTGGTCGGACCAGCCGCGGCGAAGCAGTACTTCGCGGACGGCCTCGTGATGCCGCGGGGAGCCATCCAGCGGCGGAGGCCCGTGGTGCTGCCCCAGATACGCAACTTCACCATCGAGCGGCTCACACTCCTCGAAGTTCTGCTGAGTGGAGCGTTCTGGGTGTTCACGTTCCAGAAGCATCGCCACGCGTGCGGTGGCCGGATCGGACTGACCCGCTGGAACGAGCAGTTCCCACACGGCCCGCTCGACGGGCAGCGTCACGAAGGTGCGGCCTTCAAAGGAAGTCTGCGGGGCGGTGGTCGTGTGCTCATACCACTGCGCCGCGTAGATGGTCTGTGCTCCGGTGCGTCCTGCCGGGATGACCAGTTCGGTTTCCGAGGCGGCCGGATCGCGTTCGTGCATCGCGGGCAGTTGGCCGCTGCAGAAATCGCCGAGCAGTTCGAGCGGATGGGCACGCGGCACCGGGCTGGGAACGCCAGGCTGCACCGGGTCACTGCGTGTCTGCATGCGGGCGAGAATACCGGGGCCCTTGAAACGCCGCAATCGCTGGATGCCCACTTCGCCATGGATGAGCGCGGCATCCTCGATGTGCGTCGGGCCTGGCCTGCGGTAGAAAATGCCGGTGCGGATGAGCAGATCGGCCTGAACACCCCACACGTGAGAGTTGCCCTTGAAGAGGCCCTTGCGGACCTTCACCTCGAAGGCATCGTTCTTCTGCTCGCTGATGCCGCTGACCATCGAGATGAGCCCTTCGCGCGTCCCGGCATGCACCGAGGCGAAGGCTTCGAACTCCTCGTACGCGGTCGAGAGTTCATCGATGATCGCCTTGTCGAGCTTCTTGCGGCGAGCGCAGTCCTTGAGACGGCGGATGGAGGAGCTTGCAGGGATGTTGCGGACTTCGGTGATCGGCGAACTCGCCGCGGCGATGCGGTAGATCTGCCACGCGAGCTTCTTGTCAAGCCCCATCGCGCGTTCGAGGTCGACGGCACGATCAATCGGACCGGGAGCCGCGGTGATGATCGCCGCGAACGAACGCTGCAGGCGAGCCACCACCGTGGCCGCTTGCGCCTCCAAGCCGTTGGTCTCAACTGGGGCCTTCCCTGGCATGCGTGATCATACTGGCGACTGGCCTCGGACGGCGAGGTGTACAGCGTTTTTCACCGCCGATCGGACGGTTTCGATGCCGCGGCGGGCGGAATGGCTCAGGAACGCGATACTGCAATCGTGTCCCAGTCCAGTTCGAACCGTGCCAGGTACTTTCGAAGCCTGTCGGAATCGTTCACCGAGGCGCGTTTCGCCCGAGAGGCCGCGAACAGGGCTCTTCCGGCCTCGGCGAGTGAACTGCTCTGGCGACAGGTCCGCACGACCTGTTCGAGTTGCACACGGTCAAAGAGATCCAGGCCCTCGATGGCGACGGGTGCCAGGAGGCCTGTCAGCACATCGGCCTGCACGGGGCTGACCGGGGAGGCCTTCAGGCGATGCAGTTCGCGTTCGACATCCGTGAGTGCGATGCGGGCACCCTGGGCGAGCGTGGCCATGCGGGTGATGGAGGCGGAGAGGTCGCGGAAGTTGCCGCGCCACGCCGCGGCGGGCGATGCGGCGAACGCCAGATACTGCTCGCGAGCCTCGCGGCTGAACCGAACGACCCGATTGGTCCGCCGGGCGAACTGTTCGAGTTCATAGTCGACATTGGGCTCGATGTCCTCGCGTCGGTCCTTGAGCGGCGGCAACCGGAAGGTCCACAGGTTGATTCGTGCGAGCAGATCCTCGCGAAAGGTCCCCTCGCCCACCGACTGGCTCAGATCGCGGTTGGTCCCCGCAATGAGCATGAAGCTGCTGCTGGCCTCGGCATCGGACCCCACTGGCAGAAACCGCTTCTCCTCAAGCGCACGCAGCAGCATGGCCTGTTCATCCAGGCCCAGTTCGCCGATCTCATCCAGGAAGAGGATGCCCCCGTCGGCGGTACGCAGGAGGCCGGGTCGGTCGGCAATTGCGCCGGTGAAGGCGCCCTTGCGGTGCCCAAAGAGCGTGGACATGGCAGTGTCGCCGCGGAGTGTGGCGCAGTTGACTTCCACGAGCTGACCTTTGACCTGATGCAAGTGGCGCTTGAGTTCGTAGAGCCGCTTGGCCAGCAGTGTCTTGCCGGCACCGGTTGGGCCAGTGATCAGGATCGGATCGGTGGTGTTCGCGGCGACCTGCTCGAGTTCCTCAATCAGCTGGTTGAATGCCGCGTTGCGTGTGGGAATGCCCGACTTGAGACCGACGATGCGCTCGGTGTGCTCGCGGACGAAACGGGCGGCGAGTGCATCGTACTGCGAGAGGTCAAGATCGATGACACGAACGTGCCCCACCGGGCGCTTGCCCCGAAGGTCGGGGCTGCTCTGGAGGAGGCGGCCCGGGATGCGGCGCGATTCGGTGAGCAGATACAGGCAGATCTGCGCCACGTGCGTGCCGGTGGTGATGTGGACGAGGTAGTCCTCCTTCTCAGGCTGGAAGGTGAGCCCGCGGACTACATCATCGAGGTTGGCATAGACCTGTTCAAAGTCCCAGGGGTCCTTGGCGGGAAACTCGTGCAGCCGCACCTGCGTCTCGGGTGAGACCGTCCGCAGGTCACCGACGATTTCATCGCACAGCTTGCGTGCTCCGGGTGGGTAGAGCAGTTCCAGACGATCGACGACCAGGTCCTCCTGCTGGCAGATGGCGACTGTGGGCCGCCACCGCTCCCAGCGATGGCTGCCACGCCCCGCATCCAGCGTTGTGCCCAGAAACCCGATGACCACCGTCGCCCGCTTCATATCCCATTGTATACATACCTATCCCTCCGGATCGCTTTCGGGCGGGCGGGCGGTGGGCGGGCAGCCCGCATGCGACGGTCTGCGGGGCATGGCCTTCTGGCACGCCGTGTGCAATGCAGGGTCTTTCGTCAGCGGCTTGTGGCCGGAAGACATGCAGAAAGCGGTTGGTGCGAATCATGGCAAACGCGAATCTCTTCAACACCCGGACGCAGCAGTCGCCGCGGCTTACGCGGAACCGAGCGGGTGGGCTTGCCTATGTGCTTTCGCCCAAGCATGCGTTGGCGCAGTACGCGGCGACGGGATGCTTCAACTCCACGTTCCACAGCCATGGCTCCGATCAGCTCGCTTCGGTGGCGGAACTGGCCAAGAGCCTTGATGTGCGGTATGTGGCGCGGGTTGCGCTCTGGGCTCGTGAACACGGACAGATGAAGGACATGCCGGCACTGCTTCTGGCCGTGATCTCGGTGCGCGACCCGCGGCTCTTTGAGAAGATCTTCCTGCGAGTCATCGACTCCACGCGGATGCTGTCGACGTTTGTCCGGATGGTGCGAAGCGGCGTGGCGGGACGCAAGAGCCTTGGAACTCGCCCGCGGCGGATGATCGGCCTGTGGCTCGCGCGTCTGAGCGATGAGCAGCTCTTCACCGCCTCCGTCGGAACGGATCCTTCGGTTCGGGACATCATCCGGCTTGCTCACCCCAAGCCCCAGACTCCCAGTCGTGCGGCATTGCAGGCCTACCTGCTTGGCCGCGAACATGATGCCGCGGCGTTGCCGCAGGTCGTTCGTGAGTTCGATGCGTTCGTCAAGTCCCTCAAGCTGCAGAAAGGTGGTGTGTGATGGATCTGGACAAAGTGATTGACTGCATGCCCCGCGTGCCGATGGCGATGGTGACGAACCTGCCGCTCGAGCGAGATCACTGGATCAGCATGGCGATGCGGTGCTCGTATCAGACGCTTCGGATGAATCTCGCGACGTTCCACCGTCACGGCGTCTTCTGCAACGATGCGGTGAACGCGCCGATCGCACGTCGCCTGACGAACCGCGAACTCATCGCCAAGTCGGGCGTTCAGCCCTTCCAGTTGATGATGGCATACCGGATGAGCGATCTGCTCCCCGGTGTGGTGCGAGCCGCGCTCAAGGAGGCGATGGAAATCGCCACCATGAATGTGCCACGCATCGATGGCCAGGTGCGTGTGCTGCTGGATGTTTCCGGCTCGATGCACGGCGCGCTCACTGGGTACCGCAAGGGTGCTACCAGCATGGTGCGATGCCTGGATGTGGCGGCACTGATCGCCGCGTCCATCCTCCGCAAGAACGCCTGGGCGAAGGTCATCGCGTTCAACGATCGTGTCGTGCCTTGCGAGTTGTCGCGAAAGGAAGGAATCCTGGCGATGGCGGCCATGCTCGCCGCAATGCCTCAGGGCGGGACCGATTGCTCGGCACCGCTGCGTCACCTCAACGATCTGGAAGAACCTGTGGACCTGGTGATCATGGTCTCGGACAACCAGTCGTGGATGGGAAAGGCCTCGGGCGCCACGACCGCGACTCATGCTCAGTGGCTGCGGCTCAAGGAGCGCTGCCCGGAGGCGCGGATGGTCTGCATCGACCTGCAGCCCTACCCCGATGCGCAAGTGCCCGATCGGCCCGATGTGATGAATATCGGCGGGTACAGCGATGCGATCTTCGAACGCATCGAGCGCTTCGCACGCGAAGGCCATCACGCCGGCAACTGGGTCGAGGCGATCGAAGCCGTCATGATCTGACGGCAGCCGGCTTCGGGGCCGGAGAGACGGATGCATCACAGGAGTGCCCTCTGGGGCTTCAGTGAACGTTTCAAGTTCCCTGCCGCGGCTCAACGGCCGTTGCAGGATTTTGACCGCGAATGCCTCGTGGGACTACAGGTTAAGATCCTCCAGGTTGCGGGTTCGAATCCCGTCGGCTCCGCTTCTTTTCCGATACGCTCGGGGCCGTAGCTCAAATGGCAGAGCAGGTTGTCTCACGTCCCTTTTGTCGCGGTTCATTTCGTTTTCTTCCGTTTGAAAGGCCACCATGTCGAGCATCGATGAACCGCAGTCTCCCTTTGTTGAAACCGGTGAAGCCACGGCGATCATGCCGGTGCGTAACGGCGCCCTCACGCCCATCACCGTCATCGGAACTCCCGCCATCCGCGCGACGTTCGATGAAAAGTGCCTGCAGCAGGCCCTCAACTCGCGGTGCGCCCCGGGCGTGACGGATCTGGTGCTCAACCCGGATGCCCACTGCGGGTATGGGGCGCCCGTGGGCTGCGTGATGGCCTCCCCCACGCACATCTATCCCGGCCCGGTGGGTGTCGACATCAAATGCTCCATGAGCCTCCTGCAGCTTGATCTGCCGGCGGAGGCGGTGGATGACCGCAAGACACGCCGCGAACTCATCAACGCGATTCTCGAGCGCACGCCTACTGGTGCTGGCCGCGGCCAGCGCCATGCGCCCAAGGGGCGGCCCGTGGAAGGTTCACTCGGCACCGAGATCGTGACGCAAGGCGCCTCGGCGCACGTCTGTGAGCAGCTTGGCATCCCGGTGGAATGGGCCCAGCGCTGCGAGGACTCCTCGCATGTGGGTCACGACCGGACGCAGCAGGCACTCGAAGCGCGGCTCGAACACTGGACCAACACCGATGAGAAGCGAAGCCTCTTTCATTCGAAGATGCGCCAGGCCGGCAGCTACGGCGGGGGCAACCACTTCGGCGAGTGCGAGGTAGTGCAGGTCAAGGACAATGACCGGGCCCGCAGCGTCGCGGAGGTGTTTGGTCTGCGCGACGGGCACGTGGCGTTCTTGTCCCACTGCGGTAGCCGCGGGTGGGGTGCGATGCTGGCCGACGGCCAGTTCAAGGCGCTGCGTCAGCACTTTGCGGCCTGGGATATCCCGCTGCCGGGGAATGACCGCGAACTGGTCTACGCGCCCATCGGTTCACCCGAAGCAGATGCGTACATCAACGACATGTCGCTGGGCGCGAACTTCGCGACGGTGAACCATCTGCTCATCAATGCGCTCGTGCTCGAGGCATTCCAGCAGGTGATTCCCGGTGCGAAGGGTTCGCTGGTGTATTTCATCAGCCACAACATCGCACGGCGAGAGATTGTTCGGGGCGAGTACTCGTGGGTGCACCGCAAGGGTGCCACACGTGCCTTCCCCGGTGGGCACCCGGCACTGGCAAAGACCCCTTTCGCGCAGACCGGTCACCCGATTCTGTTGCCGGGCAACCCGCAGGATGGTTCCTCGGTGATGGTGGCGGACCCGGGTGCGGCCCTCTCGTGCTACAGCGTGAACCATGGTGCGGGTCGCATGATGAGCCGCACCAAGGCGATCAAGACGCTGGATCAGCGGGCGGTGGATGCATCCTTCGACGCGGCGGACATTCTGACCAACTGCCGCAACTACCCCATCGACGAAGCACCACGCGCGTACAAGGACTTCCGCGAGGTCATTCGAAGCGTCGAGAAGGCGGGCCTGGCGAGTGAAGTGGCGGGCCTCAAGGCGCGGTTCGTGATCAAGGATGGCGACAAGGCAGATGATTGATCGCGATGCGGACGCATCGCGTGGATGAGCCAGGTGTGGTGTTACATGCGGGGCTCCCAGGGTTA
>JBILUL010000077.1:0-21672 GCA_044371005.1 Phycisphaerales bacterium
GAGAAAGCCGCTTCCCCAGACGCTCTTGCCGGAACTGGGCAACTTGCCGCCCGAGAGCAGTACGACAAAACCGGGGAGGTTGGAGTTCTCGCTGCCAAGGCCGTAGGTGAGCCACGAGCCCATCGACGGTCGGCCAAGCCGCGGCGAACCGGAGTACATGAAGAGTTCGGCCGGGGCGTGATTGAACTGATCGGTGTACATCGACCGCACGACCGTCACTTCGTCGGCGATGCGGGCAAAGTTGGGGAGGAGGTTGGAGGCCTCGATGCCGCTCTTGCCGTGCCTGGCGAAGGTGTAGGGTGACCCCAGGATCTTGGGGTGGCCCTTGATGAAGGCGAATCGTTCCTTGGAGAGGAGCGAGTCGGGGCAGGGCTGTCCGTTGAGTTCGTTGAGCCTGGGCTTGGGGTCCAGCAGGTCCTGCTGGGGTGGGCTTCCGGCCAGATGGATGTAGATGACGCGTCGTGCACGCGGGGCAAAGTGCGGCAGTCGGTTCGAGAACTCGACTCCGGCCCGGGCACCCGGCTGAGCCGCGGCGGGCGCGAGCAGCGATGAGAGCGCCATCAGGCCGATGCCGTTCTTCATCTGTCCGAAGAAGTGGCGCCGGGTGATGGACTTGAGATGGTCGAATTGCTGTGGGTCGGTCACGGGCTTGAGTTTACCCGCTTCTGTGGCGGGGGCGTCGCCAAATTGCGGGTTTGCGGTTGTTCGGGGCGGGGTGAAGCGATTCGGGGGGCCACGCCGCGTGCGGGGCGGGGAGGTGTACCCTTGCCTTTCGTGCGTGCCGCGGCTGGCCGGGTACCGCCCTCCCTTTCGGAGCGCCGGGGATTCGTGTCGTCGCCGCGGGCCGCGTCTGCCTGATGTCGCCGATACCTCAAGAACCCACCATGCCACAGTTTGGACGCTTCGAGACCGTTGAAGAGCTGGCCAGCAGCGGCCCCGTCACCGTCTACACGGCGCGGCCTGCCGGCGAGGCGGGTGATCCGGCCTTCGTGGTGAAGACCTTCCGGACGGTGGATGATCTGGCGGACCCCGAGATCCTTGCGGCCCGTGCCGCGGCGTTCCTGCGCTCGAGCGATGCGCTTCTGGCGCTCTCGAAGGCAGCCCCCACCCTCTTTGCGAACGTCCACGACAAAGGCAGCACGGAGAACTCGGTCTACTTCATCTCCGATCTGGCCCCGCTGACGGCCCAGTGGCTGGTGGACAACAAGAAGGACCTGTCGCCGCAGAATCTGGGCCGGATCATCGGTGCCGTGATCGCGGGCATCGAGTCGATCCGCTCCGGTTCAGTCTGCGCAGCGCACGCGAATCTGCGTCCGACGAATGTGCTGCTCTCTTCACGCGAAGTCGAAGAGGCCCGGATCACGCTCACCGATCCGCTGGATCCGCGCCAGCTCAATGAGAACTCGCCCGAGGACGACATGAAGGCACTGGGTGCGCTCATGTTTGAACTGGTGGCGCATCGCACCGCGCCCAGCGGCACCGCCATCCGCAAGGGGCCCGAGTGGGAGCGACTGCGCGGCCCGGGCGAATTGCTGCGGCAGTTGTGCGAACAGCTGCTCAACCCGACGACGGGCCAGGAACTCACGCCCGCCACGGCGAAGGCAAAGCTCGATGCGGCGCTGGCGATTCGCGATTCGAGCCCGGGCAAGACCATCGGCATCGCCGCGGCTGCGCTTGTGGTGCTGGCGGGCGGCGGCTTCTTCGCGTACAAGAAGTTCAATCCGGTTGCCCAGCAGGAACAGCAGGCACCGCCCGTCGAAGTCGTGGACGACGTGCGAAACGATGCGTTCAGGAAGCCGCTGGCCGATGCGCTCAACGGCGCCAAGGCGCAGCTGACCGAACAGCTTTCCGATCGGTTTGAGGCGCTTGAGGCAACGGGCAATGCAGCCAAGGAAGAGTTCCTCGCGCAGTATCGCAACTTGCAGAAGGAGTATGACGACTTTCTCGCCAAGCCCGGCGACAGCCTTGAGCAGCGCAAGGAACTCAAAGCCGCGGCACCGGCCCTTGAAGAGAAGATCAAGGCCATCGGTCCGGCGATTCTGGCCCGACTGGATCGTCTCGAAGCGGTCAAGGCCGTGGGCGACTTTGAAGCCGCGGCGGCAAAGCTCGCTTCAGGACGTATCAACCGCCTGAGGCAGATCAGTTCGACCACCACGGATGAGAAGGGCAAGGAAGCGGCAAAGGCCATCCTCGCGGCCTATGACGAGGCGGTGGCGTCCGCGGCGAAGATCAAGGAGTCCGCAGCAGCGGCTCCCGCGGCGGGTGAAAACTCGCCCAAGTTCACCGAGTCGGTCGCGGCACTGGTGAAGGCCATCGAGCCGCTTGAGAAGCAGTGCAAGGACTGGGCGAACACCTACGACGCGGCTGGCGCACAGCTGGAGTTGGCCGTCGAGACCGACGCCAAGGCCTTTGATGCCAGAACGAGCGACACCAGCGAGCCGCTGGCTCGGGTGAAGCGACGGTTCTTCGAGTACGTGCGAGGTCAGTATCTGGGCAGCACCTCCGCATCGCTGGATGGCTACAAGAAGCTTGCCAACGGCATGGACGCGTGGATCGCCTCCGTCAGCGGGCTTCGCACCGCGATCGAGAAGGCTCCGCAGGGCGCAGTGCTGCTGCTACCTGCGGCGGAGGCCGAAGCGCTTTCGCTCAAGATGGCGGAGATCGAAGTTGAAGCACTCGCCACCGCCAACAACCGATCGAAGGCGATTGGCGAACTGCTGGAGCGGGCGGACCCGGGGCAGGATCCGCAGGTCGCGGCGGCGAAGGAACGCATCGGTGCCTTCTCGAAGAACCTGTACGGCGCACTGACTCGCGGCGGGACCATCCGCGATCTGATCGCCAACGGTGCGTTGTTCAAGGAGGATCTGGGCGGCACGACGCTCGAAGCGATGCGCAATGCGCTTCGCGATGATGCATCGCTCAAGCAGATCGATGCCCTGGCGAACCCTGCGGGCGATGTGACGGACAAGCAGCGCGAAGCAGCCGGCGCCTTCGCGGCGACGCTCGCATCACTTCGGGCGCAGCTGACTGCCGCGGACGCAGTCGAGGCGGTGGGTACGGCGACCTCGACCGATGCACTCAAGAGTCTGATGGGTCAGAAGGACAATCTCTCGCGGACGCTGAGTGCGTGGCAGAAGCTGCTCGCCACCGGATTCCCCGCAACGCCCGAGCAGTACGAGGATCTGGTGCTGCTCCACAAGTCAATGCCCGATCAGGTGGACAAGGCACCGAAGAAGGAGCGAGCGCAGCAGATCAAGGACCGCATCACTGCCGCGGGGCGTGCTGCGTGGTTCGATCTGGTCAACAAGAAGCTCACTTCTGAGCCCGCAACGGTGACACGGGCACTGAGTGCCGCGAACATCGCCAGCCTGAACATGGATGCTCAGGAGATCTTCAACACGCTTCAGCCGCACGCCCAGATCAACTGGCTGCGACTGGAGATGGTGAAGGAACTCGACGGCGCCAAGGACAAGGTCAAGGGGTTGGATCGCAATGCCATGGCGCTCGAGCTCAAGCAGCTGCTCGACCGCAACGTGGCGAAGATGGAAGGCCTCGCCGGTTTCGCGAGCGTGAAGGATTCGCCCGAATACGCGGCGATGCTCGCGAAGCTCAAGCGTCCCCGCGAAGGCAAGGCCGGTGCCGACCTCACACGCGCCGGCCCGGGCCTCAAGGGCTGGTCGATGCAGACCCGCGACGAGGACGGCAATGTCGTCGCGTACTCGGCGAGCACGAAGGATGCCACGCAGCTGGAGTTCGTGAAGCTCCCTGCGAGCAACGATGAATGGTCGTACTACCTGTGCACGACCGAGCTCTCGATCGGTGCGTTCCTGGATGTGCTGGAGATGGTCCAGCAGCGTCCCGCAGCGGGCAAGAAGTCGCCCGTGCTGGACCTCATGCTCGACGACTACACGTCGTCGGGTGATCCGCGGCCCGGCCCGCGCACGTGGGGCTATCTCAAGGACCGCGTGATCATCCCCACCCGCACGAATGCGAGGACCGAGAGCCAGGGGTGGTACAGCGACAACATCCCGGGCATCGCCAACATCAAGCCCTTCTACGCCCAGGGCATCACCGTGGCACCCTCCGGCAAGACACTGCCGATGACGTACCTGCGCATCGAAGCCGCGGCGTACGTCACCGCGATGGCCGGCTGCCGATTCCCCACCTCTGCCGAGATGGCTTCGCTGCTCAGTCAGGGTGAACCGTCTGATTCGAATCGCCGCGATGCCACGTGGGCATCCCAGTACACCTACATCGCGCAGCAGAATGAGGCGCTCAACATTCAGGCCGCCAACCGGCCCAAGCTTCTGCCGGATGCGGGGATGTTCCTCACCGCCGCGGACTATGGGAATCGCCCCGAGGATGGGAACGCCGCGGTCAGCCGCAATGACGGCCAGCTCTGGTTCAGCGAAGTGAACAAGGGCGGGGGCATCAGTGTGCAGGGCACGACCGTCTACCACCTCTTTGGCAACGCGGCTGAGTTCGTATGCGACGCACCGGACATCATTCCGCCCATCAGCACCGCCGCGGCAGCTGATGCGGCGATCAAGGCCAGCCCGACGTCATTCCTGGTGATGGGAGCGTCTGCACTCTCGCCGGCCCGGTATGAGCCGGGAGCCAAGTTGGCGGCGAGTTGGACCTCCGCCAGCAGCAAGGACGGGTTCAGCGATGTGGGCATCCGGCTCGCCTTCACGGCTGAGGGCGGGACCGCCGCGGCGGGAGGTGCGTTTGCGAAGGCAATCCGCGACTTGAGCGAGTTGAAGTTCCTGTCCCCCCCCGGGGGCGGCCGATGAATGGGAGCGGCGGACGCCCGGCCCGCCGCGGTCTTGGTCACTATCCTGCGTGCTGTTATGGTCAAATCGACGATTCGCTGGACATTCATCCTCGCCGTGCTTCTGGCGGTTGGCCCCACGCTCGGGTGGCTGGCACGAAGCATCCATGATGTGCAGGGCGGGCACAGTTGCTCGCTTCTGGTGAACGGGACGGCCGCCAAGGGCGTGCTGGTCGCGTTGGCGACCGCCGCGTCGGGTCTGGTGCTGGGCGTCATGGCCAGCCGTCTGTTCTCGCTGGGAACCGGCCTCGCGTGTGCCGGATTCTGCTACACGTGGGCGGCGTGGAATCTGGGCACCGTCGAGGGCATCGTGCGGACCACTGGTGGTTCTGCGAACCTGCTGATGCTGGGCATCGAGGGGGCGGTGCTGATGGGCATCGCGGCGGTGACGGTGCATGTCTGCACGCGTGCCGCGGCGGCTGCGCAACCTGTTGATCCGGAGCGTCGCGTGCCTGCTGGTATCGGTTCGCTGCTTGTGAAGGCTTCGCCGGAGGGCGCGGGGCTGGGACCCATTCTGATCGCCGCGGCGATCGGTGCAGTGGCTGGCGGGCTGATCGCGTCGATTTTTGCGGTCAATGGCCTCAAGGGTCAGTCGCTGTTCGCGGCGATCGCCGCGGGTGTCGCATGCGGACTCGCGGCGTCATCGGTTGCGGGTTCATCAAAGATCGTCCTTCATCCGGTGACACCGATGCTCGGCATGGTGCTGCTGGCGCTCGTGGGGCCGATGGTGGCCAAGTTCATGCATGGATCGCACCTGGTGGATCTGATGTATCAGGACAAGATGTTCCCGCTTTCGCGGATCCTGTCGGTGGACTGGGTTGCCGGTGCACTGCTGGGTGTGCCGATCGGCATGGGGTGGGCGGGCGTGGTGCTCGATGTCAGGTCGGTTGAACACCCCGAGCCCATCTGAATCAAGGTGCTTTCAAGGCATGACGGCAGCCGCCGGTTGGTCGGCGCCGAAGTTCCGGTTTCGTTCGGGCCATGAAGACTCGAGGCTGAGATGAATCGTCAGCGTGCGTGACCTCGAAACGAGGTGCATGAGAATCGACCTACCATTGGGCCGCCTGGGTGCTCTCGAAGAGAGTCGGCCGGCTGCGGAGCGTTCCGTACCAGATGGCCAGGGGCCTGTGAGTTCAGAGAAACCGATCATGACGACCCCGAACATTGGCGCGGGTATCGCTTCTGCCGCGATGCCCGATGTGCAGGCCTCCAAAGACCATCGCCGCATCGCGATCGACCGCGTTGGCGTCAAGGATGTCACGTATCCGATCCGTCTGCGAACCAAGGACGGAGGCGAGCAGACCTCGGTGGCCTCGATCAACATGTATGTGGCACTGCCTGACCACCAGAAGGGAACCCACATGAGCCGGTTCCTGGAGGTGCTCAACGAGCAGACCTGTGAACCGCTCACCCCGGACAAGATCCCCGGCATCGCCAGGGCCATCTGTGAGCGGCTCAATGCCGAGGTGGCGCACTTTGAGTGCACGCTGACGTACTTCATCCGCAAGGAAGCGCCGGTCACGAAGATGCCGGGTCTGATGGACTACAAGGTGACGTTCGAGTGCACGGCCAACGGGACCAACGAGTTCATGATGTCGGTGGCAGCTCCCGCCGCGAGCCTCTGTCCGTGCAGCAAGGAGATCAGCGCGTACGGGGCTCACAACCAGCGCTGCCGGATCGAAGCCAAGGTGAAGTTTGAGGGCATGCTCTGGATCGAGGATCTGGTCGAGATTCTCGAGCGTGCCGCGTCGTGCCCCGTGTATGCGGTCCTCAAGCGCCCCGACGAGAAGTTCGTGACTGAACACGCCTACGAGAACCCCAAGTTCGTGGAGGACATCGTCCGCGATCTTTCTCTGGGCCTCGACCGTGAGCCACGGGTGACCTGGTACAGCATCAGCTCCGAGAACTTCGAGTCGATCCACAACCACAATGCGTTCGCGCAGATCACGCGAACCAAGCACGCCTGACAGGCGAGCCCAGGCGAGACCATTCGGCCGGCAGGCGGACCCAAAATCCCCAGATTACCACCAGGGCCGGGAGACGCTATCATGTAGGTGGCTGACGCCCGGTTGCGGGGGTGTGCTGGAGAGAGAGCCATGAAGTCGTGGTCAATGAAGCTCCCCTGCGCCCTTGCTGCGTCGTTGACGCTGGCGGTGCTGTCATGCGATGCGCACGGACAGTCTCGCACGCTCCTGGACTTCCAGGTGAGCACCGATGGACAGGTGTGGGGCGAGCAGGTGGTTGTGGGAGGGACGGCGCCTGTCACCGTTCAGGTGCGCGCAGCCGTTTCGTTTCGGAATGCCGGCTCAGGACAGCGTCCGCTGGGGCTTGCATCGATCAATTTTCAACCGACGCTGACCAACTGGGATCCTGCGGGTGATCGCGTCCGACCATTTGCCTCCTGGGGTGAGAATCTGACGGGCGGTGCGGTCATTGACATCGCGGCACCGAACACGCTGTACGGACGGATCATCCCCTTCGCGATGACCGGCCCTGCTGAGAACAACCCCTATGCCGTTCACGTGCAGCGGTTCGATGGGGTCACCTCGATGCGACTGGCGCTTCGATCTGCCTCGGCGTGGCCTTCTCCAACCTCGCTTGAGAACAGCAACGGCACCGACGGAATCGCCTGCGTTCAACGGGCCTTTGGCAATCTGACTCCCCAGGATCCGTTCTTCTCCACACGCATCTCTGAAGTTGTCGTCTTCAAGTTCGCGGTGACGCTTGATCCGACCTCGGGCCCCAGGTCATTGACGGTCGATGCGCCGGACTCAAGTCTGAACCGCAACTGGCAGACCGGCCTGCGAGAAGCGGCCTGGTACTCGGGCCTCACCGACACCTATGGGCGAATCAAGTCCGAGATTTCGGTCGATGGCGCGTCGATCAGGGTGGTTCCCGGGCCGTACGCCGCAGGACTTGCAGCGATCCTGTGTCTGGCCTCCCCACTTCGCCGTCGGCGCGCCTGAAGTTCACCTACACTTCTCCCTCCTGAGTACGCACCCTCGGAAGCGGCGTGGGAACCGCGGCTGGGCGTGCCTCCACAGGGGTTGAACGAGAGTGAGATGATGATTCATACGAGAAACCTTGCCCGCGGGCTGGCTGTCGCCACGCTCGCCTGGAGCGGCGTCAACGTGCTCGGACAGCCTACGGGCGTGCTCCCCGCGCAGTTGACCCCCGCTCAGCAGCGGATGATGCTGTCGGTGTCTGCACGCCACCAGTTGATGACCTTTTCGCGGGTCTATGCGCTGAGGGCCCGGTTGATTCTGCCTCAGGACGCACCGATCTGGGAACTCTGGGTCAACGACTGGACCCACGGTCGCCGCGTGCCCACCTCCAGCGCACCGGCGCTCTCCCGCGTCGTCACCTGCGATCAACTCGCCGGCGACAGCCGCAAGTACGTCTTCACCTTCAACGGCATCGTCGCCGAGGCGTACGCAGGCGGCACCGCAACGGGCACCCAGAAGATGGCATCCTGTGCCCTGCCGCTCAACCAGCATCCATCCACCCAGCTCACCCAGCTCACCCAGCTCACCCAGCGCCCAGTGACCACTTCTGCGGATCTGGTGGACTCGTGTCTGGCATCAATCCCGGCTCGTACATCCGAGGTTTCGTACACGTCCGCCGCGGCTCATCAATGGAGCCCTGAGACCAGCAAGTCGGATGTGCTGGTTGCCATGAGCCCCGATGTGTCTGCCATGCTGCCAGGCGGTGCCCCCGAGACGCCTCCGGTCGCTGCGGGCCCGAAGAAGTGAGTTGATTTGCAGTGTGCGATGCGTCCCTGAGCATGCGAAGGGATTTCCATGCGCGTGTGAGGACCCGTCGCGGCCTGCTCACGTGCCGCGAGGCGGTTCATTCAGGCCGCGGCGCATCGGGCTTCTTGACACCCAGCGGCACGCGCTTGGGCTCGCCGTCCCGCCGCGGATACAGCTTGGGCGTCATGGCGCCCTTCTGAAGCACCACGATGCGTCCGGTGGGGGTATCAACCGTCTGTACATGCACGGCCTTGAGCGCATGCAGTGCCTGCTGAGCTTCAGCAAGTTCCTCATCGGCCTGCTGTCCCTTGATGAGCAGCACCTCGCCGCTGGCACTTGCGCCCCCTTCATCCGTGACGGCACCGGGGCCCTTGGCAAACGGAATCGTGATCTCGGCGAGCGAGTGAAGCCTTCCAACCGCGCGTGCAACCACCGCGTCGTACATCTCCCGATGGCCTCCAACGCGCCCCTTGGCCGTCTTCTCGCCCCTATCGTGCGCGGCCTTCTCCGCCCGCTCGCAGTGCACGGTGACATTCTTCAGCCCCATCGCCGTTGCCGTATCGCGAAGGAAGACGGCCTTCTTTCCCGTG
Source organism: Phycisphaerales bacterium (assembly GCA_044371005.1). Lineage (GTDB taxonomy): Bacteria > Planctomycetota > Phycisphaerae > Phycisphaerales > UBA1924 > UBA2402. Next base: position 9,174 of record JBILUL010000077.1, read on the forward strand.
GCTTCAAGAAGCGTGAACTGAAGCCCGGGAAGGCAGATGGCAAGAGGCAGACCCGGCAACCCGCCCCCGGATCCCACATCGATCACCCGGGAGCCCTCGGGAAGCGGGGCGAGAAAGGCAATCAGCGTCAGTGAATCAAAGATGTGCCGCATCCACGCCGCGTCCGGCTCCCGGATCGCCGTCAGGTTCATCGTCTTGTTGGTTTCGAGCAGACGTTCGAGGTAGGTGCTGAGCTTGTCCAGATCGCCTTCATCGAAGGCGATGCCCTGGGCCGCCGCGGCGTCGAGAAATTGCTGAGTGGGGGCAAATGCCATGATCCGATCATTGGCCTCATCCGGACGGGTATCCGTATGCTCCCTGCTGGTGAATGCCGACCACCAGTCCGCCCACCTTCCCGGCACGCGACTTCGCGTGTGGGGCATCTTCGCGGCCTTTGCAGGGGGCCTTGCCCTTGCCCCGCACCTCCCAACCCCCGATGCCCGCCTCTGGTGGGCCCTGGCGGGTGCCGCGGGCCTTGCAACCGCTGCCGTGGCCCGGACACGAGCATGGATGCTCCCGATCCTGCTCTCGTGCGTCCTGATGGGCATCGCCTGGCACTCGCGCACCTTCATCCAAGCCCCTTCAGAACGCTTCGGTGCCTCCGTCCCGCTGGGCCCCGATGGCACCGGACTTGTCCAGGTCCGGGGCATCGTCGTGCAGCCCCCGCGCCCTCCCAGGTCTCTGCCTGGCGCACTGGCACGCTTTGCGATCCAATCACCCGCCACTCGGTTTGACGTCGCCGTGGAGGCCATGAATGTCGGTGATGCCTGGCTCCCGACACAAGGCAAGGCGTGGGTTCGCGTCCGCGGCACTTCACCCGATCTGCCACTGGAACTTGGATCACGCGTTGAACTGCTCGGACGATTCGAGCCGATCGGTCCCGTCACCAATCCGGGCGAGTTCGACCTTCAGGCATACGCCTTCGACCGCGGCTATTGCGGCAGCATCGCCATGTCGGACTGGTCGCTGGTGCAGCGATTGCCAGAGCCAACACGTGCCCTTGAGCGCCTCCACGCCGCGGCGACACGGTTCATCGAGCAAGCCAGGGTGAGGGCTCATGAGATCGTGCGCAACGCCGCGGGAGACGATCCTGCATCACGTGCGCTCCTTCTGGGGTTGCTGCTGGGCGAGTTCGATGAAAGCCAGCAGGAGACCTTCGATGCCTTCACGCGCCAGAGTCTGGTGCATGTCCTCTCCATTTCGGGCTTTCACCTGAGCGTGATGGCCGGCCTGGCGCTCGTGCTCATCCGTCTGACCGGCGAGCGAGGATGGATCGAGCCCGCGGCGGTGGCCTTGCTGGTGGCCTTCTACGCGCTGCTGGTGCCGCCGCAGAGCCCGATCGTGCGCTCCGCCGCGTTGACCCTCGCGATGATCGCCGGAGAGCTTGTCTCGCGGCGCTATGACCGCCTGACGCTCTTGGGGTGGGTCGCACTGGGTGTGATCATCTGGCACCCCAGTGAACTCTTTTCGCTTGGATTCCAGCTGAGCGTTGGCCTGACCGCGGCGTTGCTCTCCCTCACCGAGCCCGTGCGAGATGCGCTCTTTGTTCCCCGACTCAAGGGCACGCTTCGCGACCGCGAACACCGGCTCAGTGATCGCATGCTGGAGGGAATCAAGACCGCGGTGGCCGCGAATGTGACCTGCTGGTGGGTCGCGCTCCCGGTGCTCATGGCTCGGGCGGGCATTCTCAGCCCGCTGGCGATCGCCGCGGGACTTGTGCTGACTCCGCTGGTCACACTGCTGCTGTGGATTGGCTTCTTGGCACTGCTGGCTGGTGTGGTGGTTCCCGGCAGCGAAGCGGCGGCGAGCCGCGTCCTTGAGTTCCTGTCGGAGTGGACGATCTGGATGGTGCACGGGATTGATGCGCTGCCCCTTTCAAGCATCCGCGTTCCGCCGATTCCGCTGGCATGGACGTTTGTGGCAACGATCGCTGCGGTGCTCATTGCTCGCTTCGGATTGACCGGGTCGTACCCAGCGCACCGCCGCGGCTGGTCGCTGGCTGGGGTTGCTGCCTGCGTGACCTGGCTGTGCGGCTCGTGGGCGTTCTCGCCGCTGCGGGACGATGTGCTTCTGCGCATCGACATGCTCGATGTGGGCGATGGCACCTGCCACCTGGTGCGAAGTGGTGACCAGGCGCTCCTCTGGGATTGCGGGACGCTCGGTGCTGCCGGCCCGCGATCCGATATCGTGAGTGCTGTGCGGGCACTTGGGACCGGACGCGTTCCAACCGCCATCGTGACGCATCCTGATCTGGATCATTTTGGTGCATTGCCCGATCTGATCGGACCGCTGGGGATTGAACGCGTGCTGGTTTCGCCGCGGTTCGTCGAGGAGATGAAGAACCGTCCCCAGAGTGCCGCCGCGGAAGCCGGAAGACAGCTCGAATCACGCGGCGTTGAGATTGTCACGGTGAACGCGGGAGATCGACTGACGCTCGGCGACAGCGAACTGCTGTTCAAGTCCCCGTCGCCCGACGCTCCATTCGAGAAGGACAATGACCACTCGCTGGTGGCACAGATCACTGCCCCTTCCTTCGGGCCGCGACCGATGCTGCTGCTCACCGGTGATGTGGAGGATGCGGCGATTCGGATGCTGCGTGATGAAGGCGAGTTGCAATCCCCGTGCGTGCTTGAACTCCCCCACCACGGATCAGCGCGTACCGAAGCGATTGACTGGGTCGGGCAGTCGCTCCGCCCGGATCTCATCCTGCAATCCACCGGCATCCGTCGGGCTCGTGATGGACGGTGGGATGGGGTCCGCCACGGGCGTGATTGGCTCTGTACTGCACTCCATGGAGCCGCGTGGGTGGAGTTCCGCGCTGGCGGTCGAGTGGCGCATGGAAGCCTGCTGGCTGACGACGCGCCCGATTGACTGCGCCTGATTCATGCGGCTCATCGCACGAGGCGACCAACGACAAAGGGCCGAACCTTTCGGTTCGGCCCTCTGAGTGTTTGTGTGAACTTGTGTGCTTTTCGAGAGTGATCTCTGGGGCTTAGCAGCCGCCAGCTTCCCAGACGAAGAAGAACGAGTCGACGTCGCTGCCGTCGATGCCGCCGTCCTGATTGGTATCAGCGCAGCCGACGCCCGCTTCCCAATCGGCGAAGAAGGCCGAAACGTCGCCGCCGTCGACGCCGCCGTCCTGGTTGAAGTCAGCTGCACAGCCGCAGCCACCGGTGCCCGAGCCAGCGCCGACCCAGAAGCCGCCGGTCACCGAGAAGTCGCCGCCGACCATCGGGCCACCTGCATCGTGCTGGCCGATCGTGCCCGAGAGCACGAAGTCGCCGCCGCTGCTCGTGCCGCCACCACCGTCAATCGTGTACCAGGAAATCGAAAAGTCCTGGCCCATTGCTGCGGGTGCAGCCAGGGCCGTCAGTGAGAGTGCAACCAGATGAGAGACGCGCATGAGAATCCTCCAAAGACCACAGTGCTCAACCACAACAGATCCCGTCCAGCTTCCAGCATACTGCCCAAGGGCACTGCCGGAACATCGGGAGGTTGGCACTCTGACTGATAGAGTACACCAACCCTTCTACTACACAAAGCGCATTTCATGCCTCTGGTCGACACATCTGGCGGCCATTTTCTCAATAATTCCCGGATTGGCCGCAATAACCCGAACACAATCCAATCATACGGCCAATCTCGGACCTAGCGGATGGGTGTCAGCCAGTCCGGAAGGGTCTGGATCGAACCTTGGCGATTGACACACCCAAGTGTCGTACTCGCCGCCGCGGCGACGAATGGGCTGAATCCCCCACCACTCCCCTCGGCCCCCCCTGCCGACTCGCCACCCGCCACCGGCGTCCCCGGCTCCAGGACGTGCACCTCGTATTCATGCAGGATCTTCACGCGGCTTCCCCCCGACCACTTGGTCCGCACCTCAATCAGATCGTCATACCGCACCGGCCGACGATACCGCACATCCAGCTTCACGATCACGAGGAGCAGTCCCTGTGCCTCCAGGTGCGCGTAACTGACTCCGCTCTGACGCAGGAGTTCGGTCCGCCCGATCTCGAGCCAGGGCACATACGAGGCATGGTGTGCCACTCCCATCGGATCGCACTCGCAGTACCGCACTCGAAAACGAGTCGCATGCTCACTCAACGGCTGGATCAGGTTCGAAGTCATCTCGCCAATGGTACTGCCCCCACCCCCCACCCGCCCCCACACATCCTTGCACGTTACTACACTTACCCCTTCCATGTCAGAGCAGGCACCCAATCCCGCCGGCCCCGCGCCGGTGATCACCGTCCGCCGCCTCGCACCCAGCGACTCCATCTCCGAAATGACGAGGTTGCTGCACCGCGCGTATGCCAAGCAGGTCGCGATGGGCCTGCGCCCGCTCGCGGGCCGCCAGGACGACGCCATGACCAAGAAGCGCGTCTTCAGCGGTGATTGCTACGTTGCCATCGACCACAAGCGTCTCGAGGGCGGCAAGATCCAGCAGAAGCTGGTGGGCACCATCCTCTTCCACGAAGTCGAGGAATCACAGGGACCGCCGTACTTCGAGAAGAGCAACGTCGCCAGTTTCTCGCAGTTTGCCGTAGATCCTGATTACCAGGGCCAGGGACTTGGCCGCATGCTTCTCGACATGGTGGAGGAACGTGCAGCGGAAACGGGTGCGAACGAGCTGGCGTGCACGATGGCCGAGCCCGATACCGGGCTGATGGAGTTCTACTTCCGGCGCGGCTATCGCCTGATCGGTCACCACCAGTGGCCGTACACCAACTACCGCTCCGCCATTTTGAGCAAGACGCTCACCAAGGCCAAGGCGTGATGCAGGCCGCGGCCCACCGCGGCGCATTCACTGCTGGGCCCGAGCTCGCTTGAGCGTGTCCGCGGCTCGCTCCTTCCATGCCTGCGCCTTGTCAGTCAATCCCAGCTTCGTGCATGTTTCCACGTAGGTTCTGCAGGCCACCGCCTCGGTCGACAGCGCCTCGGGCCCCAACGCCGCGGCATCATCAGCAATCTGCGTCAGCAACCCCATGACGCGTTCACCCGGATCGGTCGCCGCGAGTGCGCGAGCCTCAAGCAGCCGCACTCGGAGTGTGAGTGCATTGCGGTCGCCCACTGCGGTGCGGGCGTGGGCCACCAATGGTGTGACGATGGCAAGCGATTCCGCCGCGGATTTCTTCTTGGTCAGCAGCATCCACGCGAGGTTGTACGTGGAGTTGAGCGTGTGCACGTGGGTGTCACCCAGGTGCTCGGCGAACCACGCGCTGGACGCCCGCTGCAGCGGTTCGGCCTCGGCCACGTTGCCCAGTTCGGCGTGAACGCTGCCAAGATCGCTGGCCGCGCTCATCGATGCGTAGGAATCCGCCCCGGTCAGCTTCTCCTGGATCGCACGCCACTGCGTGAAGTACTCAATGGCCTTCTGGCGATCGCCTGTCTGCTTGGCGAACTTGCCCAGCAGTGACAGCACGCTGGCCACTCGATGTTCGTCCACCGTTGCGGCACTTTGGTGCCACACGAGCAGCAGTTCAAGTGTCGTGCGGATCGAAGGGTCTGGCTTCACGTGCATTCGGACTGCGCAGTCAAGCTCGGTGATGGATCGCAGCAGCGGATCATCCGCGCCCAGTGCGGCGAGTGCCCGCTGCTGCAGCGCGGCGACCTGCTCCATCGCCATCGCGTTCTGATCGGAAAAGTGCAGCATCTCCGCGAGCGCGAACTCCACTTCAAGAATGCTGCGGTCCTCGGGCTTGAGCACGGTGCGGCGCAGTTCAAGGGCACGTTCCAGGTGCGCCTTGGCGCGAGCGAACTCGCCGAGCGTCGCGAGCGATCGCCCGATCACATGGCGCACGCCTGCCTCGACCAGCGGCTTGGACCCCAGCAGTGGCACGATGCCGTGCTCCGCCTGATTCACCGCCTCGAGCAGCGTGATCGTTCGTCCTCCTTCATCGGCCTGCGCATTGATCAGTGTCCCGAGCATGAAGGTGTTGATGGCGTTGGTTGTCCGCTGCGCCTCCAACGCGGCGTCCCGCTGCGCCGTTGCGTCCGCTTGAGCCTGGACCGCCGCATCTCTGGCCCGCACCACCTGCTCGTAACTCCGCCACGAGAGCGCGACGATCGTCACGAGTGCGATGCTCCCCACGACCACCGGTGCCGCGTGTCGTCGGCACCAGAGGGCCAGGCGAATCCCGGCTCCCGGAGACGCCGCGAGTGTCGGGCGGTGGTCAAGCCACGCGCGCAGGTCATCTGCCAGCTGCGTCGCCGAGGTGTATCGTGCCGACAACTCGCCCGCCATCGCACGGTCCACCACGCTGCAGAGCGCTGCGGGCACGCGCGCGCCCCGCGGGTCCGAGGCGAGCTTCGTCGTTTCGCCGCGGCGGAGGCGATCCATCAGTTCGTCTGCCGCGGAGATCCCCGAATCCGTGGACCATCCACCAGGCAAGCCACCCAGCAGCAGGAATGCGAGTGTTGCGCCCATCGCGTAGACATCCGAAGCGGGCGTGGCGGGCTCTCCCCGCGCCTGCTCGGGTGCCATGAACGCGGGGGTGCCCGTGATTCGATGGCGCGAGCGCCGCGGCCGCAGCGGATCGCCGCGTTCAATCATCGCGGAGAGCCCGAAGTCCGCCAGCTGAGCCCGGCCGGAAGCCGTGACGATGATGTTCGCCGGCTTGATGTCCCGGTGCACCACGCCTCTGGCATGCGCCGCGGCGATGCCCCGCGCGATCCCCTCCATCAATGCGGCTGCTTCCCGAACTCCCATCGGCTGACTGCCACGCCGATCCAGTGCAACACCAGCCACCACGGCGTGCGGATCCAGCCCGGTCGGAGCGGGATCGCCCACCAGCTGGGTGTCGATGTAGGGTCGGCCATCCTCGAATCGGCCCGCCGCGTGGATTCGAACGACGCAGGGATGATCAATCGCAGCTGCCGCGCGAGCCTCGGCCATCACCCGCCGGAGGACTGACGCATCGGGCTTCGAATCGCCGTCTCGCAGCAGCTTGAGTGCGACATAGCGCTGAAGTTCCGTGTCAAACGCCTGCCACACATCGCCAAACGATCCCGAGCCCAGCCGCCGCTCCAACCGGTACTTTCCAAGCTCGCTTCCGGCCATCGGCGAGACATCCGCCGAGGCCATCGCCAGACACAAGTCACGCACCGCGTCCACGTGCGAAGCGATCATGGGGTACGCCGCCACCAGATCGCCCGCCCTCCGGACCAGCTGCTCGGGACCCAGTGCCGCCAGCTCCTCCATGATGAGCACGCGGCAGGCCTGCGGATGAGAGAGCATGGCCGGCCATTCCGTAACCAGCTTTGGAAAGTCCACCACGACCCTCACGGCCTGAACCCACGCAGCCACCAGATCGGCCAGTTCCTCCTCCACCGTTGGCATACAGGGCCCGAACCATCCGGTGACGATCTGTCCCATCGTCACGTGGTCTTCGGCTGCCAGACGCCCGACATACGCATCGAGGGACTCCCCTCCCGCGCGTTGAGGGAACGACGAACCTGGATATTGAGATGATGCGGGTGAAGTCATGCGAGCTCACCGGGATAAGTGCGCTTCACGCAGGCGTGTGACATGGACCCGTACACTACGCCCACGATGGCAGGAAATGATCTCAGTTCACTGCTGGCCGGCCTGGGCGGGTCCGACCCCACCCAGCGCGAACGCGCCTATGCCGAACTCCTGCGTCTGGTCTCGATCTTCGTCCGGGTTCGCATGGGCAATCGCCTTCGGAATCATCGCGAATCCATGGACGTCTGCCAGAGCATCGCCAAGAGCTTCGTCGACGACGCCTCCAAGGGCCAGCTCACCTTTGACTCCCCCGCCGCCCTCACCGCCTATCTCCAACGCGTGGTCCAGACCAAACTCGCCGAACTCGCCCGCCACGACGCGGCACTCAAACGCGGCGGCGGAATCGGTGATGCCGCGGCACTCGATGCCTTCGGCTCCGCCATCGCCGCGGACAACTCGCCCACCGCCAGCCGTCAGGCACTGCACGACGAAGTCTCTGAACGCATCCTGCAGGCCCTCAGCGAGGAAGAACGCCACCTGGTCACACTCCGCCGCCGCGGCATCGAGTGGGCCGAAATCGCCCGGAGCCTCAGCATCAACGAAGCCACCCTCCGGCAACGCTGGAGCCGGTTGCAGAAGCGGATACAGGAACTGCTGCACGAATCGCGGTAAGGCGAAGGCGAGAGTTCAAATCTCAAACCTCAAATTTCAAATTTCAAATTTCAAATTTCAAATTTCAAATTTCAGAGTTCAGAGTTCAGAGTCCTGATCTTTGAAATCTGAAGTTTGCAATTTGCTTTCTGCTTCGTCTCCCGCTCACGCGCCTCTGCCTTTTCCCGATGTTTCGACCGCGGCCACATGATGGCGCACGACTGCTTGGCTGCGCACCATCTCGACCGCCACCACATCGATGCGGGCTGATTGCCACCGGTTGGCGCGACGCAGGTGGGCGAGGATCTGGCGCAGGGTGGCCTGCTTGGTGGCGGTGACATTTTCCTCGGGAGTCGCCGCGGCACTGCGCGGATGCTGGCCTTCTTCGCGTGTGCGAGTCTTCACTTCCACCAACACCCAGGTCTCTCCATCGGGATCAAGTGCGATGATGTCGGCCTCGCCCATGGGAACACGCACGTTGCGATCGACGATGCGGTACCCGCGGGAGGCCAGAAATCCTGCCGCGAGGTGCTCGCCTTCGGCACCCAGCCGCGCACGCGAAGTCCTGGCGGTGCGAACACACCGGGACAGCCACGTCTTGATACGAACGGCCCATGGCCACTTCGCCCAGCTCATTCTTGAGTTGTAGGAATACCGAACGGGGCCAAGCGAGCCAGCGCGTCGACTTCTGAACTCTGAAAATTGGACTCTGAAACTGGCTCGCTGCCTGCCGCGTTATTTCCGCGGCTGCGTCCAGAATCGGTTCTCCGCCACCGTCAGCAACTGCGCCGTCATGTCCTTCGACGACGAAATGCTCGCCCGTTCACGAAGTCTCGCGATGTACCGATCCGTCGCTTCCGCCGCGCGACGACGCTTGAGGATCGACTCAATGTCCATCTGCGCATCGTACAGCGTGCGGTTCTTTTCCACGATGGCATCGAGGCTCAGCCAGGCCTGGTTGTCACCGACCTTGATGGGTCCGGTGACTTCGCCAGGGTTGATCGTGCGTGCCGCGGCGTTGAGTGCTTCGTTGCCGAACAACGTGGCCTTCGCCCGGTCGCCCTTGATCTCGCGCTCTTCAAGCCCGCCCGTTTCCGCCTTGTAGCGGTTGAGCGTCTTGTCGGCCGCGAGGGTGGCGAAGGCTGTGCCGGTTGCCCGCTGGTCCTCGAATCGCTTGATGTCGTCGGGCTTGTCGGCGGGAATCTGCACGAGCCGATACTGCGCACGCGGCGGCGGATTGAAGCTGTCGAAGTACCGGTCGTATTCCTGCTTGATATCGCGCCACGGCACGCTCACACGCTTTTCAATCTTCTCGCGGAGCTGGAACCCGATGAGTTCTTCCTGCTCTCGCTTCTTCATGTACTGATCGAGCGACATGCCTTCGGTTGCTTCGAGGCGTTCATCCGCCGCGGCTCGCGATCCCATGCTCTGGCTCTGCACTCTCTCCTGCACGCTGCGCATGAACGAGAGGAACCCCTGCTTCTGCTCGGGCGAGAAGTTGCCCATGGCTTCGGCGCGGAGCAACTCGTCGCGCACTTCGCTGCTGAGCTTTTCCTCGATCTTGTCCTTGGCGAACTTCTGCCACTCGGGGAACTTCATGCGGGCCGTCTCGGCGCGGAGCTGGTCGGCCATGTCGTCCAGGAAGGCGTTGGCGTAGACGGGGCGACCGTTGATGTCGCCGACCTTCACATCGACCAGAGCCACAGGCCCAGCCGCGGCTGCGGGTGAGCCCGCAGCGGTCGACATCGCCACAGGCCGCACGCCTGAGGGGGCATCACTTGCAGCATTGATGGTGTCGCCGGGCCGCCCGGGGAGGGCCGTCACATCGAGCACGCCCTGCGACGCGGCGATAGGACCGGAAACCATGTCCGAGGAGATGGGAACGCGTGGGGCCTGCTGGACCTCAACCACCTGGGCGTTGCGATCCACGAAATCACCGGGCGTCAGGGGCTTGCCCGAGCGACCCAGGGTGTCGGGTGGACCGCTGCTGCACGCGGCGAGCGCACAGCAGGGCAGGAGGAGCAGCATCGCTCGCGTATGGCCACTTTTCGGCATGATGTAGCGTACGCCCGCTGCACCCCGGGGCGACTGGCGGGGCCACCAGAGCAGGTTTCGCCCCCGGATTTGGCAACCGGTCTTTCTTCCCTACACTTGCGTTCACGAGGCACCGGGCCAATCGCCCGCTGCTCGCTACCAGGAGCCTTGCTTTGGCCGACGAACCCAAACTGATCATCGACTCGGACTGGAAATCTCAGGCACAGGCCGAGAAGGAAAAGCTGGCGGAAAAGGCCGCCCCCAAGGCTCAGGAATCCCAGGAACACCGCGAAATCGGCTTTGAGGACATTGTGGGCATGCTTGCCACCAACACCCTCAGCTACCTGGGCTATGTGCCCGACCCGTACACCGGCCAGGCCATGGTTTCCCTCGAATATGCAAAGCTGCACATCGACTTGCTGGGTGTGCTCGAACAGAAGACCAAGGGGAATCTGTCTGAGGACGAGAAGTCGGCCCTCGAGAAGACCCTCTCGCAGCTTCGCATGGCATTCGTTGAAGTCTCGCAGGCCGTCGCTCAGGCCATCAAGGAAGGCAAGATCAAGCCCCAGCAGGCAGGAGCCATGGTCGGCGGTGCTGGCGACATGAGTGGCGGCATGGGCGGCAGCGGCGTTGCCGGCAAGATCGGGCCTCAAGGCTCCGGTCTGGTCACTCCCTGAGCCTTCGTCAGGGTGATGGAGGGGTGAGGGGTGAGGGGGGGGCAGGGATTGACATTCGATGCCCGGGCGAAGACTTGCCCGGGGCGCACCACCGGGCAGCCCCCAGGGCCCGCCCCAAACATCAGGACGCTATCAGCCGTGAGCGACATCAAGTCTGGCAAGTCTCAAATTCCGTTCTTCGAAAAGCACCATCACCTGCTGCGGCGTCTGCACTCTCTGACGGGCATTGTGCCCATCGGCGTCTTCCTGATGTCGCACCTCTTGACCAACGGCTCGATCGTCTGGGGCCACCTGGATGCTCGCAAGGCCGAATACGGTCATGCCGGCGTCGCGACCTTCCAGCACGAAGTCGATTTCATCCACAGCATCCCCTTCCTTTTCTTCATCGAGCTTTCGCTCTGGGGATCGATCGCCTTCCACTCCATCCTGGGTGTCTACTACGCCCGGACTGGTGCGATCAACACTGGCAGCTACAACTTCGGCAGCAACTGGCGTTATCGCCTGCAGCGCCTCACGGGCTACATCGGCATCTTCTTCATCATCTATCACGTGGGCACGCTGCGCTGGAACTGGACCTTCCTGACACCCGGCGGAACCGCCTGGTCGGCTGAGTTCAGCGGCTCGACGATGGCACAGATCCTCCGCGGCTCCGCCAGCGACGTCACCGCCGCGGGCGTGGCGGTCTCCCTGGGCTACCTCATCGGCGTCTCCTCGCTGGTCTTCCACTTCGCCAACGGCCTGTGGACCTCGGCCATCACCTGGGGCCTCACCGTCTCGGCTTCTGCCCAGCGGCGCTGGGGCTATGTGTGTGCCGGCCTGGGCGCGGGCCTGATGGCCCTTGGATGGGCCGCCGTCATCGGCTTTGCCACACTCGATCCGGGCGCCGCCCGCAAGACCGAAGAGAACTTCCGTCTCCGCGAATCGCGCGAGATCGAGCAGATCAAGGAAACGCAGAGCCGCGGACATGACAAGGTGACCCAGGCCGTCCCGGCCCAATAAGGCCGGCTGGTTCGGGGCCGGGGTACACCAAACGATTCGGTACACATAAGCGACAGAACTCCGCCGCGGCGGGAAGGCAAGAGGAAACTCACTCCCGGGCACGCGGCTTCAGCAAGGAACAGTGCAATGGCAGAGCATCGGGTGATCGTGGTCGGCGGCGGTCTTGCAGGTCTGGCAGCGAGCGTTCGCGTCGCGGAAGCGGGCCTGACCGTGGACCTCTTCTCAATGGTGCCGGTGAAGCGCTCGCACAGCGTGTGCGCTCAGGGCGGCATCAACGCCTGCAACGACGTGGCGCGTCAGCAGGGCTACAGCGAATACGAACACTTCGATGAGACCATCTACGGCGGCGACTTCCTCGCCGATCAGCACCCGGTGCTTGAGATGGCGATGTGGGCCCCCAAGATCATCGACCTGCTCGACCGCATGGGCGTGCCCTTCAACCGCACCAGTGAAGGCCGGCGCGACCTGCGCCTCTTCGGCGGCTCGCTCTTCAAGCGCACGCACTTTGCCGGCGCCACCACGGGCCAGCAGCTTCTCTACGCCCTTGATGAACAGACACGCCGCTATGAGTCTGAGGGCAAGGTCACCAAGTATGAGTTCTGGGAGTTCCTGTGGCCGATCATCGAAGATGGTC
>JBILUL010000231.1:0-6141 GCA_044371005.1 Phycisphaerales bacterium
GCGGTGGCTCCGGCGGGTGCTGCCGCGTTGCCCGAGCGATTCGGAGGGTCGCGCAGTGCTGCACGGCTTGAGGTCTGCGTATCGGTGGCGTTCGAAGGCTTCGTCGCAACCACTACCGGTGGCGGTGCGGGCGCGACAGGCTTGGCGGGCGGGTTCAGCCAGCGAAGTTGCTTGACGAACGGCGGGGGAGCGACCGCGACACGCCCGGCATTCGGATCGACAAGCCGCGAGAGCGACTGTGCGAGCATGCCTTCCGCTTCCTTCGTGAACGCGGCTTGGCTTTCGTGCTTGCTCGATGGCGGACCGTCAAAGATCGCATCGCACGCGAGTTCGAGCTTGGTATCCGGAGTGATCACGGCCTTCACTGGCAACCGGTCCGCGGCGATCCCGAAGCTGTTGGCTTCCTGCGGATCGCCCACGTGGTCAAACGCAACGAAAATCTGGTAGGTGGCGGGTTGCTGGCCAGCAGGCGTGAGTTCCTGCAGCCAGACCGCAGCAGTCTTTGCGATGAACTTGTACGTGCCCAGGACAACCACCACATCGCCCGAGAGAATCAACCGGCGTGCATCACCTTGGCGCCAGGCCCAGGCCTTGGTGGCCTTGAAGGAGATGGGGCCGGTGACCGTGGCGAGCGGAAAGCGCTGGCCGGCGAAGTCCTGGCCTGAAAATGCGGGTGAGGCAGGTGCGCTCGCGGCGGGCTGCGCGTTGGCGAGCGACGGGATCGTCGCCGGGAGGCAGGAGATGGTAAGTCCTGCGAGGGCCGCGAGGGCGTGGACGGTGGGGTTCTTCGCCGCGGTCCGGCCGTGGGTCGTCATAAGGCACCATGCTACGCGGGCACCGGGCCAGAGCAGCGGCGGGAAGCCCCAACCAAAGGGCACCAGTTGGGCGACCAGTCAGGAGGCTCCCGGACGATGGGGGTGTTGGATCACGTGGAGCGTGGTGGTTGGGTCGGACGATGCCGAACCGAGGGCAAGAGGCGGGGGCGGCAGTGAGTGGAGTTTGGGGGGCGAGGGGGCCAGTTGGGGGAGTCGGACCCGGGGGGGAAGGGGGGCCAGCGAATCGAACCCTCACACAAGGCTGACATTGGTGTTGGCCCCGCTACTATTGGGTCCTATGCCAAGTTGGATTTCGGCACAGCTCATTGTCTCAGTCGTGACCATCGCTCTGATGATCCACGTCATGCTCATCTGCGTGGCGTACTTCGTTCAGATGGAGCGGAAGGTGTCGGCCTACATCCAGGACCGGATCGGGCCCAACCGCACCGGCTTTGACTTCGGTCTGCCGGCGCTCAAGTTCCTGCGCGGGTGCCTTGGGTTCGGCCAGCCCCTGGCCGACGGCATCAAGTTCATCCTCAAGGAAGACTACACGCCCAACCGGGTCGACAAGATCCTCTTCACGCTGGCTCCCATCACGGTGGTGGCTCCCGCGATGATGGGCTTCATCGTGATTCCCTGGGGTGGCGTCTGGGATTGCCCTGACATCTCGATTCCCTTCACCAACATTGTCATCCAGGGTGGGCTCGTCAATGTGGCTGGCGTGTCGGTGAACATCGGCATCGTCTACCTTCTGGCGGTCGCTTCGCTGGGCGTCTATGGCGTCACGCTGGGCGGCTGGGCCAGCAATAACAAGTACTCGTTCCTGGGTGGCCTTCGTGCGACGGCTCAGATGATCTCCTACGAGATTCCGATGGGCCTTGCACTGCTTGCCGCGTTCCTCATCTACGGCACCTTCCGGTCCGATGGCATCGTCCACCATCAGGTGGAGAACGGCTGGATGATCTTCAGCCAGCCCCTCGTGGCCGTGATCTTCTTCATCACGGGCCTTGCTGAAGCCAACCGTGCACCCTTCGACAATGCCGAAGCCGAGCAGGAACTGGTCGGCGGCTACCACACCGAGTATTCCTCGATGCGGTTTGCCCTCTTCTTCCTGGCCGAGTACTCGCACTTGTTCACCAGCGCAGCGTTCTTCTCGCTGCTCTTCCTTGGTGGCTACAGCCTGCCGTTTGTCAGCCTGACCAATCCGGAAACCACGACCTTCCTCGCGGTTGTCGTGAAGATCCTGGTCTTCCTGACCAAGGTGGTTGCTGTGGTCTTCTTCGGCATGGTGGTCCGCTGGTCGATCCCGCGTCTGCGGTACGACCAGGTGATGATGATGGCCTGGCAGGGTCTGATTCCCCTGTCGCTTGTCATCGTCATCGTGAACAGCGTGCTGGTCTACTTCAACCTGACCTCCTTCCTGCCGCTGCTGGCGGGTAACGTGGCGATCGCCTTGGGAACGCTGCCCTTCGCTGGCTACCTGCAGCAGAGCACGATCAATCGCCGCGTGCCGTTGTATGGCTCACGATTCAGCCCGATGCCCGGCGAGCTCGTCCAGACGGCCCCGGGCCATCCCATGGCCCGCCAGGACATCTGACGTCGAAGTCAGTTCTATTGAAAGACAAAGGGCCCATCACAAGTGATGGGCCTTTTTCATGGACTTAGAATTGTCATCGTTCAGCGGATGCCGTGAACAGCGAGGGTCACTGGCGTGGCGTGATGTCGCTCTTGGGCGGGATCTGGAAGAACGTGGGGAGCAGGTAGTTCTTCGCGTTGAAGACCATCACGCGGCCGCTCACTCGGAACGAGATCGCATCGCCCCGGATCGACGCCATGCTCTCCATCTGCTGCATCATGCGCGAGGGCTGGAGAATCAAGGGCGTCCCACCCGGGCTGTTGGGATCGTTGTCGAGGACGAGGGCAAGACGGCCGCCCTCCTGTGCCAGACGGATGAGTCTGCCGCGGCGATTGGTCAGAAGCGTTCCCTCGTTCGACAGTGCCTTCGTCGCGGTGGCGTCGCTGCCTGCGGGTGTTGGCGCGGTCGGTACCGAAGCGGGTGCCGCGGCGGGCTGCGGCGAGACCTTCCGCGGGCCCGTACGACTCTGCTCCAGGTCGCGAATGAGATCTGCCACCTTGGGGTCCAGATCGCCGGTCGCGTTGGCCGGTGCGGGGCTCGGCGGTGTCGAGGTGGGAGCGGGCGTGGCCGCTGGTGCGGGGGCAGGGGCCGCCGCGGCGGGGTTGTGAATCGCAAAGATCGTCGGCAGGATGAACTCCCGTTCCCGGTAGGTGAACACCTGCCCGGCGATCGTGTATTCGATCTGATCGCCATGCGAGGCCTTCGCGGCGATCATCTGTTCAAGGCGCTGGCAGGGGAGCAGGACGACCGGGCCCAGATCCTTCGAGGCCGATTCGCCGCGTGGAATGAAAATGGCGTCGCCACCTTCTGTGAGGAGCAGTGAGCCGGTCCGTTCGGTGACGAAGGTGCCTTCGGGGAGGAAGCGACCTGCGGTGATTGGCGGGGCTTCGGTGCCGATGCCGGGCCGCGTGGCGGGAAGCGTCGGGACGGTGCCCTGGGGCTGGGTCGTCGGCTTGGGATCGATGGCCTTGGGCTCATCCTTCTTCACCGGCACCGGATGGGTGCCAGGGGTGAGGTTGGGATTGTTGAGTTCAGGGTCGTTCTTCGGGTCCGGTGGCGAAGTCTGTGCGACCGCGAGTCCTGCGAGGGCCGCGATGACACATGCGATGCGGGGCAGCGGCGAGAGGGGAGAGGGGGGCTGCATCATGGGGGGAGGATACGGGGGCTCAAGGAGGAAGCGGGTCGGTCGCCGCGGCGGTGGGATTGGGGAGTCGTGGGGAGGGTGGATGGTGGTCCAAGAACATCGGATCGTGGTGCCCGGATCTATCGAAAAGGCGTGGGTTGGGGCGAGGGTGGAGCGGGGGCTGGTATGGAAGATGCCGATGAGGGTGCTATCCTTAGGAGTACTCGGTCGGGTACCAGAGTGGTCTAATGGGGCGGATTGCAAATCCGTTGTTCGTGGGTTCGAATCCCACCCCGACCTTTCGCCAGAATGCCTGCGTCGTGCGGCGGCTTCCAAGCCCGGCCCGGCAGGTAGTGCGGCTCCCCTTTCAATCAGTTGATGGCCAGGTCGGTATGCACCGGCCCTGGTGAGTCCGTTGAGCGGTTCGTCAGTCGCGTAGTTCAACTTCGATGGGACATTGGTCGGGAAAAGGGCTTTCACATGGGCATGTCTTCAGCTGGCAATGACCGCAATCAGGCGACTGTCGTGGAGCTTCAGCAGGAGATCCGTGCATTTGTTGAGGCTCGGGACTGGAAGCAGTTTCATTCGCCCCGCAATCTCGCCGCGGCGGTGAGTGTGGAGGCTGGGGAGTTGCTCGGGCACTTCCGGTGGTCTGATGCCGCGGAGTCTGCGGCGATCGTGCAGAATCCGGCCAAGCGCGAAGCGATCGCTCACGAAGTAGCGGATGTGCTCATTCTCACCCTCGAACTCGCTGAAGTCTGCGGTTTTGATGTCGCGACCATCATCCGCGAGAAGCTCGAACTCAACAGCCGCCGCTATCCGGTTGAGCAATCGCGTGGGCGCAGCGACAAGTACACGGAGCTCCCGGGTGCCGCGGGTGGTGAGGCTCAGGCTGGTTGAGGCGTGAGATCGGCGAAATCAGCCTCGCCCTGCAAGCTCGCCACCATCCAGGCCCAGCTGCTTCATCTTCTTGTACAGCGTCGTGCGATTGATTCCGAGCACATCCGCCGTCTTCTGGCGATTCCAGTTGTTGGCGTTGAGTGCCGCGGTGAGGATGCGGCGTTCGGGTTCACGCAGCGCTTCATCGAGGGTCGTGGGTACCCAGGGAAGGTCTTCGGATTCCGCCAAGCGCAGCGTCGGAACGTTCATCTCCGGAGCGGACTGCACGTGTGTAGGCAAGTCTTCAGCCGTGATCATCTGACCCTTGCTCAGCACAGCCGCGCGTTCGACGATGTTCGAGAGCTCACGGATATTGCCCGGGAAGGTGTAGCGCTGCATCAACTGCATGGCATCGGGCGTGAATCCGATGATCTGGCGGTGCAGTTCCGCGGCGTGCATCTCAAGGAAGTGCATCGCAAGACCCGGAATGTCGGCCGCGCGTTCGCGCAGCGGCGGCAGTTCGATCTTCACGACATTGATGCGGTAGTAGAGGTCCTGGCGGAACTGGCCGCTGGCCACGAGTGTTTCGAGCGGCTGGTTGCTGGCGAGCACGACACGCACATCGACTTCGATGGTCTGAGTCGATCCGACGGGTTCGAACTTGCGCTCCTGAAGCACGCGAAGCAGCTTGAGCTGCATGCCAGCGGAAGCGGAGTTGATTTCGTCAAGGAAGATCGTCCCGCCATTCGCGGCGAGGAAGCGACCGGCCTTGTCGGCATGTGCCCCGGTGAACGCACCCTTCACGTGTCCGAAGAGCTCAGATTCAAGCAGCGTTTCGGGGATGCTTCCGCAGGAGAGTTCAACGTACGGCTTGTCCTTGCGGCTGCTCAGGGAGTGGATCGCGTGCGCGATGAGGCTCTTGCCTGTGCCGCTCTCGCCGGACATCAGCACCGTGGTGCGCGAAGGGGCGACGGCGCGGATGATCTCAAAGACGCGGATCATGCGTGCGTCGCTGCCGACGATGTGACCCAGTTCGCCCGCCGCGGCACGTTGGCGGAGAATCCGATTTTCACTGAGCAACACCCGCTGGCGCATGGCGCGGGCCACGGCCTGGCGGATTTCGTCTTCAACGAGGGGCTTGGTGAGGTAGTCGGCGGCTCCGCTGCGAAGGGCCGCAACGGCTGAGTCGACTGAGCCGTATTCGGTCATGAGGATGAAGGCCACGCCGCGGCGTTCCTTCATCACCTGCGCCATGAGCTCAAAACCATCGCGGTCTGGCAGCGATACATCGCACAGCACCACATCGAAGTGCGTGGGCGTTGTTTCGGCCTGATCGAGGGCGGTGAGCGCATCATCCGCGCTGCCGGAGACGCTGGCTCGCCAGCCTTCTTGAGTGGCGAACTGAGCGAGAGCCTCGGCGACGGTCGGATCGTCGTCCACGATCAGCAGGTGCGCACCGAGGTGCTCACGGGGCGTGGCACTTTGGGTCGAGATCTGCAGCGGAAAGCTCATCGGGTGGAAGCTCCGTTACGCCGCGCCGCCAAGACGGATGTTCAGGAACGCATCGGGTGCGGGGTAGCGGGCCTTGAGGACCGCCCCGCGCTTGCCCGGAGGGGCCTTTTCGTTGTTGGGGAAGAGTTCGATGGTGCCGCCCATGCTCTGCACGACACTCTTCGCAACCGCGAGGC
>JBILUL010000232.1:0-6120 GCA_044371005.1 Phycisphaerales bacterium
GTGTGAGCCAGCGCTAGCGGGCATGCGCAGGTCGGTGATGATCACATCGAAGGTACCGAGGCGCAGCTCTTCCATCGCCGCGGCGACCGAGCCAACCACCGTGCAGACGTGGTTGAACTTGCGCAGCGATTCGGCCATCACATCGGCGTGATCCTCTTCATCCTCGACGATGAGGACCTGAGCGGCCAGTGCGGTTGGAGTGAGCTTGTCGGACATGGAACGGGCTTCTTGCTTGGTGTGCCCCTTTGTTGAAAGGAGCAGTGGAGGTTGAGCGGAAACGGAAAGCGTGAAGGAGGCTTACTGACCCTGCGCCAGTGAATATCCCTTCACGCCGTCGAACGACCGCAGCAGTTCATAGCTGCAGATGGTGAACTTCTCGGCGATCTTGTCCATCAGCGACACCGCGCGGCTCTGGCCGATGGTGCCGGGCATCACGCCATCGCGCAGCTCGAAGCGCACGCGGTAGTAGTCGACGCATTCGGTGTAGACGCTGCCGGTGGGCCAGACCTGCGTGCCGCGGTTGGAGATGAGCGTGAGCTTGAAGGGCGTGTCCTGCGAAGCACGCTGCATCTCCTCGGCGACCGCCGGGGGCGAGAGAGGCGAGTCCAGATAGATGTCGCAGCCCATCACCGTGGTCATGATGTTCACGAACGTGCGGATGACCTGCTGACCCGCGGGCCGGGGCGAGTTGACGTGCGTGGGCGTGGATTGTTCGGGAACTACCGCCGCGGCGATGGTCTTGGGTGCTTCGCCCAGCTTGTTGATGATGCCATCAACGAACTGCGCCGTGTTGGCCGGTTCCTTCTTGTACCCCGGCAGCGACGGATCACCGAAGTCGCCGGTGTGCAGGCCCGTCTCGAGCGCGGCCAGGAGTGCATTCTCGATGATCGCGGCCTGACGCAAGAGGCCGATGTGCCGCAGCATCATGATGCCCGAAAGAATGAGGCTCGTGGGGTTGGCGATGCCCTTGCCCGCGATGTCGGGCGCGGTACCGTGTACGGCCTCGAAGATCGAGATGTGGCGACCGATGTTCGCGCTGGGAGCAAATCCAAGGCCGCCCACCAGACCCGCGGCGAGATCGCTCACGATATCGCCCTGGAGGTTGGGCAGCACGATCATCTGATACTGCTGGGGCTTCATCGCCAGATTCATGCACAGCGCATCGACGATGACATCAGCGGTCTCGATTTCCGGGAAGTCCTTTGCCGCGGCTTTGAAGCGATCCAGGAAGAGACCATCGGTCATCTTCATGATGTTGGCCTTGTGGCCGCAGTGCACCTTCTTGACGCCCAATTGGCGAGCGGTCTGGAAGGTGAAGCGGTGCACCTGATCACAGCCGGGCGCTGACGTGAGCCGCTTGCACTGGATCATGTCGTTGGAAAGGCGATGCTCGACGCCGCCGTAGGTGTCTTCGATGTTCTCGCGGACGATGGAGAAGTCCAGGTTAATGCCCGCCTTGGAGAAGACGGTCTGCACGCCCGGGAGCGTCTTGAAGACGCGGAAGTTGGCGTAGGTGCTGAAGAGCTTGCGGAGCGTCACGTTGATGGACTTGCCGCCGCCGCCCTTGGGCGTTTCCATCGGTCCCTTGAACACGACGCCGCAGTCCTCGATGGTGCGGACGGCTTCATCGGTGATGCCCTTGGAGTTGCCCTTGTCAAAGACCGACTTGCCCATCTCGACCGGCACAAAGTCGACGTGGTCATCTACCTTGGCAGCCTTGAACAGACGCACTGCCGCGTCCATGATTTCAGGGCCGATTCCATCTCCGGGAGCAAGAGCAACAGCGACACGCAACGCCATGAGTCGGTTTCCGTTTGGGTGAAGGGGGAACGAGGGAAGGAAGGATAGGGTGCCGCGGTTTGCGGCGGGGCTTTGTTTTCGAGCGCTGGCGCTGTGCTTCTTGAGGCCAAGTGAGGCGATGGCCCCTTGGCAGGGGTGTCTCGGATCGGGGAGGCTGGGGTACGAGAAGGGGTGGCGTGCGGGGCGGCGGAAAGTGGTGGTGTCAAGGGGGATAGTTGACGGTGCAGCGGTCGGTGGGGTTGGTATCGTTGGGTGACGGGGGCGCGAGGTGATGGCTGCGGGTGATGCGCAGTTCGGCTCCGCGTGATTGGCAGCACTGCGTGAAATGGCCGCGGCTCTGAACCGTCGCCAAGGAAAGTCCGTAGATGAGGATCCCCCGGCGGTGCCTTGTGGGCGTGCGCCATGGGATTGAGGGAACGATGCACATGTACGCAGCACCGATGATCGCAGCCATGGCCGCTCTGACCAGCACCGCACCCGCGGGCTCGATGAGCGATGCGCCACCTTGCTTTGAGGCACTCACGCTGGCCGATGCCCTCGCTCGCGCGAAGCAGAAGCAGCAGTTCCTCATCGTGAAGGCCACTGCTGCGTGGTGTGCGCCGTGCAAGGCGATGGATAAGACGACGTTCCGCGATCCGCGCGTCGAAGCGTGGATCAAGGAGAACGGCCTGGCGATCGAACTCGATGTGGATGCTTACACGTCCGATGCGAAAGCACTGCGCATCATGGCCATGCCGACGATGATCGCGTACAGGGGCGATCAGGAGTTCGACCGCATCGTCGGGTTCAAGGATGCTGACCAGTTGATGAAGTGGCTCGATGGCGTGAAGGCCGGCAAGGTGCATGATGCCGAGCTCCTGCAGAAGGCAAAGGATGCGCAGGATGGCAAGGCGGTGCTTTCGGCGCATGAGCGCATGGAGCTTGCCGACAGTCTGCTTGAATCACGCCGCTACGAAGCCGCGGCTGCGGAGTATGCCTGGCTGTGGGACCACATTCCTGAGGAGGCCCCGGAACTCGCTGGCGTGCGAGTGAGCTTCATGGCGGATCGCATGGAGCAACTGGTTTCAGCGCACCCGCCCTCCAAGGCGAAGTTCGCCGCGTTGCGCGACGCGGCGGCGGTGCAGCTCAAGGAAAAGCCCGCCGCGGCGGTACTTCGGGGCGACTGGATTGCGCTCAACACGATTGTCGAGGATGAAGCCGCGACACTCGAATGGATTGCCCGTGCTGCGTCGGAACAGGCACAGGAGGACGTCATTCGCGACAACCTCCTGCCCATCCGTCGCCTGCTTAGCCGCGAAGGAAAGTGGGAGCTGCTCGGTCGCGTGGTTCACTTTCCGCTCAACGAGATCGATGATGCACTCGCCATGGAGGATGAGATCGTGCGGTTCAGTGCCGCGGATGATTCGCTCTCGGGTGCGACGAAGGAGAGCATGAGGATTTCGGCTCGGACAAGGGTGCGAACGCTGTGCGGCGAGTTCTACGCTGCGATGCTCGCGGCGAATCGGCCGGATGCAGCCACGGAAGTTCTGAATCGAGCCCGCACCATCGATCCGTCGCCGGAAATGAACAAGACGCTCGAGGATTTCAAGGCGAAGGTATCGAAGTGATCTGAATGTCACGTAGCCGGCTCAAAATGGCACGTAGCCGGCTCGGAATGGCACGTGGCTGGCTCGGAATGGCACGTGGCTGGCTCAAAATGGCACGTAGCAGACCGGCTTTGCGGGCTGCTGCGTGCTTCACACCCGAAGCGTGGTAGCTATCGATCCTGGAGTCCTCCATATCCAAACACCAGGTAGGAAGCACGCAGCAGCGGCTCAGAGCAGCCGCTGCAGTCTGGCACGTAGCAGACCGGCTTTGCGGGCTGCTGCGTGCTTCATACCCGTCGCGTGGTAGTTTTCGAAGCTGGAGTCCTCCATATCCAAACACCAGGTAGGAAGCACGCAGCAGCGGCTCAGAGCAGCCGCTGCTACGTGCCAGATAAAGCTGGCTTTGCGGGCTGCTGCGTGCTTCACACCCTTGGGGTGGATCTCTGGCGAGTGCGGCGAATGAACCACGCGGCTGGTAGGAAGCACGCAGCAGCAGCTCAGAGCAGCCGCTGCTACGTGCCATATGACGCAGCCCAGAGCAGCATTCAGGTCAGCACTTCAAGCGGCACATCCGCCAGCGTCGGGAACACCACATCCGCCCCCGCGGCGGTCAGCTCGTGTGCCTTGTGCGTGGTCGCCACACCCACCCCCAGCATGCCCGCAGCCTTCGCGGCCTGAATCCCCGCGGGGGCATCTTCGATCACCGCACAGTCCGCGGGAGTCAGCGAGAGGAGTGCCGCGGCACGCAGGAAGACATCCGGCGCAGGCTTCCCGCGCTTCACCTGCGAGCCATCAACGACAGCACCAAAGGCTTGACGAAGACCGCCAGCATCAAGCACCAGATCAACATTCTCCGGCGGCGCGGATGAGCCCACGGCCAGCTTCACGCTCTTGGCCGAAAGAGCCTTGAGCAACTCAGTGAGTCCCGGAGCCAGCGGCACATCGGTGCGGATGATCTCGCGGAACGCCGCCTCCTTCTCATCGGCGATGCGCAGCGACTCGGCCTCGGCGATGTGCTCACCGAACATGATGCGGATGCAATCGGGGTTCACTCGTCCGAAGCAGGAGAGGAACGTGGCGTACTGGAGGTCAACCCCCAGCCCCGCCGCGGCGGACTTCCACGCAAGCCAGTGCGCCTGCTCGGTCAGCACGATCACCCCATCCATATCGAAAATCACGCCCTTGGCCATGCGAATCTGCTCCCTGTGCTCGAAGCACCAAAGGTCCAACGGTAGCAATCACGGAGCGGGCGATGGAGCACGCAGGATGCCGCAGCCGAACAAGCCGCCGGTCATGCGGTCGGGCTTGCTCGTGAGCTTGACTCGTACCTGGTCCTTTCCGGTGAGCACCGCCGCGGGAATGGGGTACTCGACATCGAAGAACTCATTGGGCTTCGAATGGTCGAGGACCTGCGTTGCGATGACCACATCATCGATGCTGATGTCAAACTCGCGTCCGCCCGCATCTGACCCCCAGTAGGTGCAGACGAGCACCGCCGGGCCTTCCTTGGGCGCCTTGAGATTGAAGGCGATCCAGCCGCGTGGGCCGGCATCGCGCCAGCGCCGACCCAGGTGCTCGCCCGCATTCGTGAAGACGCCATCAAAACCATGATCGCGCTCGGGTTGCATCTCACCGGGCTGAAAGAAGTCCACCGTTCGTGCGATTCGCGCACGCTGCTCGGCTTCGGCGCGCTCGATGTCGCCCTGACGAAGTGCCCACTGCGCTTCGCTCAGTCGCTTCCAGTAGACCAGGTAGCGTTCACTCCCGATGCGATAGAGCGGAATCAGCGGAAGATCCGCCGGCTTCGCGGCCTGATTCGTGCGGAACGCAAGCTTGCCAGCATCGGTGCGCTTGATCCGGGCCGTCAACTCCGATGCATCGCACACGAGGTGCGGCGTGCGACGGATGTCGGTCTCGGTCTGCTCCATCACGCCCGCAAGCACGATGGGACCGTAGAGGAAGGCTACGCGGTCTGGGTCGTCGGGTGTCGCTTCAGCAGTCACCTGCATTGGAAGCGAGATGCGCACCTGGTCACCGTTGTTCCACTCGCGATCGATGGTGCAATAGGTGCCTTTGGTGGTGTCGACCTCGATGCGTGTGCCGTTGACTTCGATCGTTGGCGTGCTGGCGAGCCAGCCTGGCATGCGGATCTTGATTGCCAGCTTCACTGGGCGTCTGAGTTCCAATCGCAGGAGCGTTGATTCCTGATCCGGAAAACCCGTCTCCTGAATGAGTCGCAGGCCATGCTCGATGCGGTCGAGCCGGCTGGAAATGAAGAGATTGACCAGGATTGCAGGTGACTCTCCGGAAGAAGCAGCGGGCGCGGTGCCCGAATAGATGGCTTCCGCGTACGAAGCGTGGTTCTCCATGCCAGTACCAACGCAGCAGGTGAAGTCGTCGAACGGACGTTGGAATGGCTTGGTGGAACCGGCACGCAGCGGCGTGAAATAGCAGACACCATCGCCAGCGGGATCCTTGGAAGCAAGGATGTGGTTGTAGAGCGCTCGCTCGTAGTAGTCCATGATCGTTGCGTCGCCCGACCAATCATGCAGGTGACGCGCCAACTTGAGCATGTTGTAGGTGTTGCACGTTTCGGTGGTGTTGCCCTCGAGTCGAGCGCCGAGCACATCGGGTGGCCCCAGGTACTCGTTCATGCTGTTGCCGCCCGTGGCGTAGGTGTGGTGCCGCGTCACCGTCTCGAAGAAGAAGCGAGCCGCGCGGCCGAGCGCCGGAT
>JBILUL010000078.1:0-21394 GCA_044371005.1 Phycisphaerales bacterium
CTTCGCTTCCTTTCAACTCAAAAACACCTGAAAAACACCTGAGTGCAGTGTAGGTTCGGAGATGATTGCTGCGAACGCCAGCTCGGGGAATTTCAACGCGCACGGCCACTGGCGTGTCAAGTCCACACGGGCATCACGATGTGCTCGCGGCCATGCTGCCCGTCACTGAAGGGTCCGAATTCGCACCCACACCTTGGCTTCGCGAGTCAATGGCGCAGTCTCGCACCAACTCTGTGAGACCTACTCCAACTCCTCCGCGCCGATGCTCCGAGATGCTTCTGCCAGCCCGCCACGGATGATGGTCCCTCCTGGAGGCCGGATCAACGAAGCTGACCCCCAAACGAAAAACCCCCGTTCCGGCTTACCGGAACGGGGGCGAAGATCGAGATCATACTGCGATAGTCAGAGGACTATCGTGGTTCCAGACGTCCCAACCGCTATTTAGCGGCGGCGACGACCAGCGACCAGGCCGCCGAGGCCGAGGAGGGCCAGAGCGCCGGGAGCGGGGATGATGTTGATTTCGCCAGCGGCGACTTCAACAGCAGCCTTGACCGAGGCGATGTTCTCGGTGGTGTTCGCCCACCAAGAAGCTTCGCGGGCGCCGGTCGAGGCGTTACGGCTCATGCCGTTGGTGGGAGCGTCAGCGATGATCGTGTGCGAGGCGCCGGGGGCGACTGCACCGATGTTCAGAGCGAGGACCATGAGGACCAGACCCTGGGTGCCGGAGACGCGGGCCGGATCGACGCCAGCCGTGGGGGACTGCTTCTGGGTGAGGGCGACGCCGCCTGCACCGTTGAAGTTGTTGGCAGCAGCCGTACCGGTCGTCGCACCAGTGCCCATCCAACGGGTCGTGGTGGCCTGAGCGATGCGGAAGAAGTTGCCAGCGGGAGCGCCACCCGAACCAGCGGTGTGGGTGAAGGTCGTGTAGGCGTTAGCGGTGCCCGGGCCAGTGGCGCCCCAGGGCTTCAGGCGGCCGAAGCCACCCGCTTCGCTGTAGTTAGCGCGGGGGTCGATTGAACCACCGTTGGTGTTGTTGCCGATGTTCGCGAAGGGGGCAACGCTGTCGGTGCCGACGCGGACGTTGCTGAACACGGGCTGCATGGTGAGGCTGGCGAACGCGTTGGGGGCGGTCGTACCAACGAAGCTCATCACGTAAGCGACGTAGGCGCGGGTCTCGCCAGCCGAGGGGTTGAAGGTCGCGCTGGGCGACCAGTTCACGCCATCCTTGCTGACCAGGATGTCCAGCTTGCTGGTCTGGGCGTTAGCAGCCACAGCCATGCCAGCGATAGCAACGAGCGAACCAATAACATTCTTCATCTCGATCTCCTCTAAGTAAATTGGGCTTGACACTCAAACCCGGAAACGTCTTGTTGGGGAAGGAACCAAATCTTCCCCCTCGTCACAGAGAGGATACATCGCGGCTCGAAGAAATGCAAGTGCTTTTGGCCAAAAGTACAAAGACAATCCACCGCCAGGCGGCATGGATTGTCTTTGTCATCACATTTTGTTCGGCTTCGGTTCGCCTTTAGGGCAAACCCACAGCGTTATCTGACTCGACCTTGATTGCTCGCCGGCCCCCAAATCTCTATATAGATGATTGGGCCGGGAGCAAAAACCCCTCCCTGGGTTCACCAGGGAGGGGCGAGTCTTGCGATCAGCGGTGCGGAGGACACCCCCCTCCCGCATCTGATCGTCACCTGATGCTCAGGCGGCGATCATTCCTGTTCGCTCAGCGGCGGCGACGGAGGGCGACCAGGCCACCCATACCCATCAGGCCGAGCATGCCGGGAGCCGGGACCACGTTCAGCGAAGCTGAGGTGACCGACACCGCACCCTTGATGGAACCGAACGAGTCGGTGTTGCTGGAGAACCAAGCGGCTTCACGTGCACCGCTCGTCGCGTTGCGGCTCATGCCGTCGGTGGGAGCATCGATCACGAGCGTACGAGCCGCACCATCAGCGCTCAGCGTGAGAGCGAACTTGGCGAGGACGATGTTCGAGATCGAGGGGTTGAAGGCCGGATCAGCGGTGCCGACCAGCGAGGCCGACTTCTGCACGCAGGCCAGACCACCTGCACCGTTGAAGTTGTTGGCAGCCGTCGTGCCGGTCGTCGCACCCGCACCAACCCAGTTGGTGATGGTCGTACGAGCGATACGCAGGTAGTTCACACCGGCGTTGGCCTGCGTGTGGCCACGGTAGGGGTCGGTGCTGGCGGGGCCGGTCGAACCGAAGGGGCTGATGCGGCCGTAGTTGCCCGAAGCCTCGGTCACGGTACCACCGTTGGTGTTGTTGCCGATCGTCGCGAACGCGGCGAGCGTATCAGCACCGGACCAGCTGCTGACGGTCGGCTGGAAGGTGAGGCTTGCGAGGCCGGTCGGCGCGGCGGTCGTGCCGTTGGCATCGAAGCTCATCTTGTAACGGAACTGAACCGTGGTGCCGGGGTTGACGTCACGAGCAGCGCTGGACCAGCTGACGCCGTCGAGCGAGGTTTCAACCGAGAGACGGGAAATCTGAGCGTTGGCGATGGTGGCCAGACCAGCTGCAGCGACGACAGTAGCGATGATGTTCTTCACGAATAACTCCTCGAATCACTTGCGGATGCACTCGGCATCCTGACTAACCGCATTAGAACGAACATTCGTTCCAGACCCACCTACAACATGCCACACGTTTTGAAGAATGCCAACTGCCTGTGCCGCCTTTTCCGCATTTTTTCTCTGCGCCGTCTGCACCGCCGACTTTCACACTTTTTCGCTCAAAAAACAATCCGCCGGGTTGCAATTTCCCCGCCGCGCGCGGGGTGACCGCACGGCCCATCGCCGCCAGCCCATACCCTCTGCCCAGTCACCGTGCTCCTCCCCATCCTCACATCCCCCGGCACCACCCCATCAGCGCCGCCGCCATCCCCCGATCACGGGACGCACGCCAGTCGCCTCATCGATTCGCACGGCCGCACCATCCACGACCTGCGCCTCTCCATCACCGATCGCTGCAACTTCCGCTGCATCTACTGCATGGACCCCGATGTGCGCTTCCTCCCCGCCCAGGCACTGCTCACCACCCAGCAGCTGGGCCGCATCGCCCGCATCAGCGCGGGCCTGGGCATCACCACCATCCGTCTCACCGGCGGTGAACCCACCGTCCACCCCGATCTGCTCAACATCATCGAACTCGTCGCAGCCAGCGGCGTCGCCAATGTCGCCATGACCACCAACGGCTCGCTGCTCACCGCAGCCACCGCCAGCGACTGGAAGAAAGCCGGCCTCGATCGCATCACCTTCAGCATCGACAGCGCCGATGAAGCCACCTTCTCACAGATGACCCGCTCCTCCACGAGCGCCGCCTGCGTCATCAACGCCATCCGCATCGCACGCGACGCGGGACTCGGCCCAATCAAGGCCAACGCCGTCATCCTCCGCGGCCGCAACGAGCACCAGATCCTCCCCCTGGCTCAACTCGCCCGCGACCTCTCCATCGACATGCGCTTCATCGAATACATGCCCCTGGACAGCGGCCGCCACTGGGACCGCACCAAGCTCGTCCCGGCCGATGAGATCGCAGCGACCATCCAACGCCACTTCCCCCTCACAGCCAGCGGCAAGGATCACGACCACTCCACCTCCCTCTCCTTCACCTTCGCCGACGGCGCGCCCGGCCGCATCGGCCTCATCGCTCCCGTCTCCCGCCCCTTCTGCGGAGCCTGCTCACGCCTGCGCATCACCGCCGACGGCAAAGTCCGCCCCTGCCTCTTCAGCCTCACCGAGTTCGACCTCGCCACACCCATGCGTGACGGCGCCTCCGACGCACAGCTCAGCCAGTTTCTGGTCGACTCCGTCTGGACCAAGCAAAAGGGCCACGGAATCCAGGCGCCCGACTTCGTGCAGCCCGATCGCCCCATGTCCGCCATCGGCGGCTGATCAACCCCGGGCCACCACGCGCTTCCAGATCGGCACATCCCGCTTCATCGTGTCGATGAACCAGTCCATCGCCGCCAGCGATTCCTTGCGGTGCTTCCCAGCAACCACCAGGCGGAACGACACCTCGCCCACGCCCACCAGCCCCACACTGTGCCAGACCAGGCACGCGATCAACCCATGTTCGGCACAGGCACGCTGGGCCAGCAGCTCAAGCTGCCGATCGGCCATCGGTCGATACGCCTCATACTCAAGGCCTCCGATGGTCTCACCCGCCTCCACTCCCCGCACCACACCATCGAACGTCACCACCGCACCCGCGCCCTCAAAGGCCATCGGCGCCGTCACCACCCCAAGCGGACCCTCGATGAGCTCCACTCGAATCATCATCCGCCTCCCACCAGACCGATCAACGCCACCTCATCACCCTCACTCAGCTCGTGCGCATCATCAACAAACGCACCATTGACCGCAAACCGCCCCCGCTCCAGCGCTCCCTGCAGCACAGGCAACGCCACCCCCAGCGCACGACGCAACACCGCACACCGACGATCATCGGAAAGCTCCACCAGCGCCCGACCCGTTCCGGCCGCATCGCGCTCGGCTCCAAACAGCAGCACAGTCACTCGCATGACCCAGAGCGTAGCGATCAGCACACAACGCCGCGCAACACCTTCTCCGTCTCGTTCGCGTCCATCACACAAGCAATCCTGCCGCGGCAACCGATAAGATCACCACAAGCCCGCCACCACGATGCCGCGTCCTCCCGCCAAATCTCCCTCCTCGGCCAAACCCGCTTCGGCGCAGCGGGCGCCGGATCATCCCTCACTCCTCACCCCGTACTTCGACACGCTCCAGCGCCAGTACGCCGCGTACCTGCGCGTTGAGTGCGGCCTCTCACCCCTCACGCTCGATGCCTACGGCCGCGATCTTTCCTACCTCTTCCAGTCAGGACTCAACGCCGGTGCTTCGGATCTCTCGGGCATCACGCCCCGGATCCTGGTCGAGCACATCCAGTCACTCCATTCACAGCGGGGCATGGCCGGCGAATCCGTCATCCGCCACATCGCCAGCATCCGCGTCTTCTGGCGCTGGGCCCTCTCCACGCAGCGCGTCGAACACGATCCCACCAACATCCTCGAACGACCCGCCCGCTGGCGCCGGCTCCCCGACACGCTCTCGCCCGGCCAGATCAAGAAAATCCTCGCTGTCCCCCACCTTCAGGACCTGTACCTCACGTCGCCCGCAAGCTCCAAGGCCCTTCGCCTTCGCGACGCCGCGCTGCTCGAACTCATGTACGCCAGCGGACTGCGCGCCACCGAATGCTGCACCGTCGAGATGAAGGACGTCATGCGCGAACTGGGCGTCATCCGCGTCATCGGCAAGGGCAACAAACAACGCCTGGTGCCCATGGGCGGCCCCGCCCGCGACGCCGTCGCCGCATGGCTCGAAGCCGGTCGCCCCAAGGTCGCCACCTGGAAGGACAAAGGGCGCCTCCTGCTCTCAGTCCGCGGCATGCCCCTCACGCGCATCGCCATCTGGCAGATCGTCCGCCGCAACGCGCTCGCCGCCGGATTGCCAAACGTCCACCCCCACCAGCTCCGCCACTCCTTTGCCACCCATCTGGTCATGGGCGGCGCGGATCTTCGCGTCGTGCAGGAACTGCTCGGCCACGCCGACATCTCCACCACGCAGATCTACACCCATGTCGACCGCTCCCGCCTCAAGAGCGTTCACGAGAAGCATCACCCCCGCGCGTAAGTCGCGGCATCCCGAGCATCAACCTCCCCCTCACGCGCCGGGAATCTCGCGGATCCGCACCGACCGCCAGCGCACCTCCATCACCTGCGTCTTGCCTCCAACGCCATGCACCTGCAGCGCCACGAACCCTCGGGACGTCATGCCATCCGTCAGATCCGCGCACGCCACACCGTTGATCCACGTACGAAGACGCGCTCCCTCACACACGACTCGCATCGTGTTCCATTGCCCAGGCTTGAAAGCACCCATCGCTTCGGGCTGCCCGGCCAGCGGCGCAATCCAGCCGCGTCGACCCTCATCATAAATCCCGCCGGTCCACCGCCGCGGCGACGGATCAATATCCACCTGATACCCATACACCCGCTCCCGCGTTCCCTCGGCCCTCGCCTGCGACCGGATCTGCACCCCTGAGTTGAGCGCATCATCGACCTTGAACTCCAGCGTGAGTTCAAAGTCGCCATACTCACGCTTTGTGCACAGGAAGCTGTTGGGCTGATTGGGACGCGTCTGCCCGATGATCTGTCCATCGGCGAACGTGTAGACAGCATCGCCGCCGCGTTGCACCCAGGCCTCAGGCTCATCGCTCAAGGCTCGCTGCACTTCCACACCGCCGCCGGTACGCGGCGCTTCGGACGAACTGGCAGCACACCCGCCAAGCATCACCAGCATACCGACCATCACCGTTGCACACTTCATCTGATTCCTTCCGGTCAAGGTCTCTTTCACCGCGCAATCCCGCCGCGGCACGCCAGCCCTTCAATCAACGCAGTTCCTCGCGGGTCCACGGCCGCTTGCGATCCTTGTTCGCGGCACGCACCCTCGCCACATCGGCCGGCTCCACGGGCGTCCCGCGATTGCCAAACGATCGCCTCGCATAGGTCAACACCGCCGCATACTCGTCATCAGTCGCGTACACCGTCGGCGGCATCAAGCCCTTGAAGACCGACTCACCCACCATGTACTCCCCCTCAAGCCCGTGCAGAATCGCCTTGATCGCCCGGTCCGCCGGCCCGTTGAGAATCGCCGAACCCGCCAGCGTCGCCGCCTGCCCGGGCGACCCCTGCCCCTGCCCCTGATGACAGCCCGCACACGTGGCATACAGGAGTTCACCACGCGTGAATCGTTCACGCTGGTCCGCAGTCAGCTCCTTGAGAACACGCGGCCGATTGATGGGCGGCCGCCCACGCCAGTCGAAGTAGATGCTCGCCTGCGCCAGCAACTCCGCCCGCTCATCCTCCTTCTGCAGCGTCATCCACGATGCAGGCTCCGCGTCGAGCGTCAGCACACGTGGCTGATCATCCTTGAGCTTGAGGTGACCGACGACCTGATCCTGGAGCCGCTTGCGAGCATGACGGGGCAGCGCCGGATCCGCCGCCAGCTCCACCAGCGCAAGCCGCGAGCCATTGCTGCGCTGCAGCATGCACGCGGCGAGGCGGCTGAGCAGCCGGTTCTCCTCGCCATGACCGGGCCACCCCTCCTGCATGCACAACTGCTGGAGAATCCGCCCCTCGACCTCGGCACTCGCGGCAATCAACGCATCCACCGACACCGCATCGGGCAACGCCGCGGCGATCGCCACCGCCGCGGCGGGAGCCCCATCGCGCGACGCTGACACCGCCATCTGCATCGCCTTCGAAGCCACCACCGCACGCAGCGCCGGATCCGGCGACACCGCGGCGAGACTCAATGCCTCATCCGCACCGATCGCCGATGCATGCGCGGGCCACACCTCGAACGCCGCGGCTGCTACCGCGGCATGCACATCGCGCGCCGCGACGAGGAAATCCTGATCCGTCATCGCGCCAAGCCCTTCGAGCGTGCGAATCGCATGCAGACGCGTCTGCCAGTGCTCGCCGGGGAGCAACTCGCGCACCTGCTCGGCCACCGGTGCCTTGCGTTCAACCAGCAACCGCTGCGCGGTATCCCGATACCACCCATCCGCGTGCGAGAGCAACTCCACGAGCAGTTCGTTCTGCAGCCCATTGAGCTTGGGAAGGGCTCCGGGCTTCCACCCCTTGGGCGTGATCCGATAGATTCGCCCCATGTTTACGGGGCCTTCGAGCAGGCGATCCTTGATCTGGGCTCGCAGATAGTCCGTCAAGTAGGTCTTGTGCTGAATGACGCCCCGATACATGTCGCAGATGTAGAGCGCACCATCGGGGCCGATGCAGGAGTTCACTGGACGGAACCGCTCGTCATCGCTGGCGAGAAACTCCGCGTTGGCGTACGCGTTGGTGCCCTTGGGCCGGGGCGAGGTCGGCGTGATGGGCGCCATGTCGATGCGCTTGACGATCTGGCCCGCCGGTTCGCAGATGAAGCAATCGTCGCGGAGCGCCTCGCCCAGCATCGAAGCGCGGTTGATCACGGGACCGCAGGCAGCAGTGAGACTCGCGAGCGTCCCATCCGCACGAAGGATGCCGTCCATGTAGCCGCGATTGACGCCGGTGGTGGGATGAATCGGATAGGTCGCCGCGGCACTCTGCGCCACATTCTCGGCCAGGCCCGAAGCACCGCCTGCAGCACTGTTGAGGGCACCCAGGTGCTTTGGATACAGGTCGGCAAGCAGGGGCGTCGAGTTGGGCGTGTAGTAGAGCCGTCCGGCATCATCCATCGTGATGCCCCACTGCCCGAGCACCGGTGTCTTGCGCGTCGTGATCGCGGCGCCATCGAAACGGAACTCGGTGTGATGCTGCGAGAGGTGGTACCAGTTGTCGAGTCCATAGAGCAGCCCGTTGCCGGCGTGCTCAGGATTCTCCACGCCCAGAAACCCATCAAGCAACTGCGTCTTCACATCAGCGCGGCCATCACCATCCGTGTCCTTGCAGAAATACAGATGCGGCGGCTCGATCACGAGAGCTCCGCCGTAGCAGGGCGCGACACCCCGGGGCAGCACCAGTCCATCGAGAAAGACTCGCGATGAATCAAAGATCCCATCGGCATCGGTGTCTTCCAGCACACTGATGCGGTTGGTCGGGAGCTTCTCGCCAGTGCCGAAGATGTCTGGCATGTAGCTGCGCATCTCGACGACGAACAATCGGCCATCGGCATCAAAGGCCATGGCAACGGGGGCTTCGACCATCGGTTCGCTGGCGACGCAGGTGATCTCAAAGCCGTCCATCAGCTTCATCGATGCGAGAGCGGCCTCGACCGAGCGGGGCGCGGGGGCCTGTGCATGGTCCTTGGGGGCATCCTCACTCAGCGAGGGAATGACGATGGTGCCTCGGCGAGCACCTGTCACCGCCGCGGCTAGACAGAACAAGCCCAGGAGGGTCGCCGCGATGGTCCGTGAAGGTGACTTGGGAGTGTGCACGGGTCAGAGAGTACCCGTCCGATCCGCCTGCGGCGTGGGCTCGTACCTCATACGCTCCTCCCATGCGCACCGTCGTGGTGATTCCGGTCTACAACGAGAGCCGCTGGGTCCGCCAGAGCGTGCTTCGGGTCCTGAGCGTGCATGCGCCCGGCGACGTGGTGCTGGTCAACGACGGCTCGACCGATGGAAGTGCCGCGATTCTCGATGATCTGGCACGTGAGCGGGGCGTGGTCGTCGTGCACCAGCCAGCAAACCGGGGCAAGGGTGCCGCGATTCGCACGGGCATCGCCCACGCGCTGCAACTGGGCGCGGATGCAGTCCTCATTCACGATGCCGACCTTGAGTACGACCCGCAGGATCACGCGAGTCTGCTGGCGCCGCTGATCGATGGCCGGGCGGATGCTGTGATCGGCTCGCGCTTCATCGGGCATACGCACCGTGTGCTCTACTACTGGCACTCGGTGGCGAACAACCTGATCACCACGATGTGCAACATGGTGACCAACCTGAACCTGACGGATGTGGAGTGCTGCTGCAAGGCCTTCAGCCGCAAGGCTCTGGAGCAGATGCCCCTGCGGGAGGAGCGATTCGGCATTGAGATTGAACTCATCGCCAAGGTGGCCAGGGTCCGGCTTGCCAGCGATGCGGAGGCGGTCGGTCAGGGCTCGCCAGCGACCCGCCGCGCCAGGATCTATGAGGTTCCCGTGAGTTATGCGGGCCGGACGTATGAAGAGGGCAAGAAAATCACCTGGACGGATGGCGTTGCAGCGCTCACGTGCATCGTGCGCTACGGACTCTTCGAATAGCTTGACGGGCGTTGTCCCTGCAGGTCACGGGATGAACCGGGACCGACCTTGACTCAACCATGATTCAGATTGCGATGCGCATGTTGTTTGGCGACCGCACCAAGTACATCACTCTGGTGATGGGTCTGGCCTTTGCTGCGCTGCTGATGAATCAGCAGGGTGCCATTTTTCTGGGCCTGCTCAATCAGGCGACCGGCCCGCTTCAGAACGTCAGTCAGCCGGATCTCTGGGTTGTCGATCCGGGGATTCAATGGGTGGCCGAGTACCGATCGCTGGGCGATGAGAAGCTCTCGCGCGTTCGATCCGTTCCCGGTGTTGCCTGGGCGGAACCCTTCTACAACGGGTACGCCGTGGCCGAACTGGGCAACGGAGAGTTCAAAAGGTGTCAGGTCCTGGGCATTCCGCGCACGACGCTCGCGGGTCGCCCGCCCGCCATGGTCGCCGGGCGCCTCGAGGATCTGTGGATGCCCGATGCGATCATCCTTGAGGAGCAGTCCGCACTGCTCATGAACGATGCACGCGTGGGTGATGTGCTCAAGATCAACGATCAGCGAGCCCTGGTGGTAGGACTGTGCAAGGCACGCCGCGGCTTTGAATCCAACGCCATCATGTACACCACCTTCGAGAACGCGGTGCGTTTCAGCCCGGTGGGCAGAGACCGCATCAGCTACATCCTGGTCAAATGCCGCGAGGGTTCGAGCATCGATGAAGTCAAGCAGCGCATCGCGGATCTGGGCGATGTGAAAGCACTGACGACCGCGGAGTTCCGCAGCCGGAGCATCTCGTTCATCGTCGTCGCCACCGGCATCGGCGTGAACTTCGGCATCACCATCGCGCTGGGCTTTGTCGTTGGCCTGCTGCTCTCCGCTTCGATCTTCTACCAGTTCACCGTCGAGAACATCCGGCACTTTGCGGTGCTCAAGGCGCTTGGCACTCGCACCCGGACGCTCGTGAGCATGGTGCTGCTGCAGGCGCTGGTGGTGGGCGTGATCGGATTCGGGATCGGCGCGGGCGCCGCGGGCGCCTTCACCATCACTTCACGCACCCTCGAGAGCGAACTGTCCGCCTATCTGCCCTGGCAGCTGCTGCTGGGGAGCTTCATCGCCACGCTCCTGACGATCGGCCTTGGATCGCTGCTGAGCATCCGCCGCGTGATCAAGGTGCCCCCGGGCATGGTCTTCGGCGGCACCTGACAGACCTTGGGCATCGGCCCACACGCAAGAGAATCCCCTGTGATCAAGAACATCACCATCCTGCTCTCCATCACCGGCCTTGCCATCGGTCTGTGGGCCGTTGCCACCGCCGACGAGCGCAAGCCCGAGCTTCCGCTCGCCCGCGCCGCATCCATCAACCCGTATGCACGGGGCGTATCGGCCCTGGGCGTCATCGAACCCGCGGCACGCACCGTCTCCATCGTCGCTCCGGAGCCCGCGATGGTCATGGAAGTACTGGTCGACGTGGGTGATGCTGTCACCGCTGGCATGCCACTGCTGCGACTCGACAGCCGCACCATCGATGCCAGGCTCCTTGAAGCAACCGCAGCACTCGCCGGCGGCGAGGCCCAGATCGCCCGCTGGCACGCTCTGCCGCGTGCCGAGGACATCCCCCCGCTGGAAGCCGCTCTCGCCGCGGCGACCGCGCTGGTCTACGACCGCGAGGCCCAGCTCACCCTGACCCAACAGGCCTCGGCCCGAGGCAGCGGCACCGACCGCGACATCTCCCGCGCCCAGTTCTCCCTCGATGCGGCCCGCGCGGAAGAACAGCGAGCCCGAGCAGAACTGGCAAAGACCCGCGCGGGCGGATGGCAGCCCGATCTTGCCGTTGCACAGGCCAATCTCGCGAGTCTCAAGGCCCAGGTTGCCGCACTCGAACTGCTCAAGGACCGGATGACCGTCAAAGCCCCAGGTTCAGGGCGCGTCCTGCGTCGCACGATCGAACCCGGTGAGTTCGCGGCCAACGACCCGGGCCGTCCGGTCTTCATCATCGCCGATCTTGACCACCTCCACATCCGCGCCCAGGTCGACGAAGAGGACATCGCACTCATCACCCAGGCCGCGGCCAAGGGCCTGCAATCCGTGCGGGCCACGGCCCGGACACGCGGCGCCGCCGTGCTCGACCTTCCCCTCGAGCTGGTTCGCATCGAGCCCTACGCGCGACCCAAGACCGATCTGATGGGTACAAATGCCGAACGCGTCGATACCCGCGTCATCGATGTGGTCTTCCGCATCTCGAAGTTGCCCCCGCTGCCGATCTTTCCCGGACAAGCCGTGGATGTGTTCGTTGATCAAGGCGGCGAGGGTGCCCAGAGGCCCTGAGTGACGGTCACTGGCATGGTGCCGTCAAGTGCATCGCCTCATCGCCAGTCCCTCAGCGGACCGAAGAAGAGGTCTGTGCAACCGTGGTCGGGATAGGTTTGGTCTGATATCCTCGGAACCGGGGAGCTTCCGACCGAATGTCTGATTTGGACGGAAACCCGGTCCGATGGAATCTGAGTTGGTGGCCGACCACGCTCGTCGGGTTGGCTTGGCGGTCGACAGGTGCTTTCAGGTGACCCTGAAGGCTTGAACTGGAACGTGGAACTCACAGACCACCCCTCGGGCATGGCTCGGGCAGCGTGGGGTGTGCGTTCAGAGCTTGGAAGGATCCGGCCGATCCGGTGCTCGTGCGGAGTCTGTCCCTCTGGGCAGATTCCGTGTGCAAGACCGGGTGGCTGCCGGGCGTGTCGAGCGGTAATGGAGTGATCGAATGCGTCGAATCGGATTTGTGCGTTCCGCAGCAACTCTCTGTGCCGCGGCTGTCGTCTGTGCGCTTGGCCCCACGGTGAGCATGGCCCATGGCCAGGCAGTCGCCGCGGCTCCGGTCGCGGCAGCCGCAGTCGATCAGACGAATGGTGACCTGCTCTGGAAGG
Organism: Phycisphaerales bacterium; assembly: GCA_044371005.1. Taxonomy (GTDB): domain Bacteria; phylum Planctomycetota; class Phycisphaerae; order Phycisphaerales; family UBA1924; genus UBA2402. The sequence goes on from JBILUL010000078.1 coordinate 12,699, forward strand.
CCGCTCGACAGGGCGACTGGGCATCGTTCGACAAGGTGCTCTCCAAGATCGCGGAGGCGGACAAGGCTGATCACGGCCTGCCCGCCGCGGCCGCGACCTTCAAGAAGCATCTGGCCCAGCGCGAGGAGGATCGCACCAAGCGATTGGCCGAAGTTCGCGAGGAGCTCAAGAAGGCCCTCGACGGCGAAGTCACAGACATCTCGCTGAGCAAGGCCCTGCGCGCGGCGACCGAACTGGACGTGCTGAGCACCGACAAGACGGCCGTGAAGACCGATCCGCAGATCGTGGACCTGGTGACGCGTTCGAAGCGTGCCGCAGCCGAAGCGGAGACACGCGGCGATGTCTTCGCCGCGTACGAGCTCTTCAGCCTCCTTGGCACCCTCAACGAGGAATCAGGCGAGTTCAAGCCCGATGTTCGTCGCCTTTCTCACCGCCTTGACATGCTGCGCCTCTATGTCCCCGAGACACTCTGGAAGCTCCGCAACGAGCGCCAGAAGGCATCGGGCGACAAGGAACTGCCCCCGTACAACCCCTTCGGCGATGACTACAAGACCAAGCTGGGGACGATCGACAAGGCAATGCTCCTGCGCGCCGTGGGCCGCACGACCACGCATGTCGAACGTCAGCCCGTGAACGTGGTGATTGCAGGCGGCCTTGAATCGCTTCGCACCATGGTCACCACGAAGGATCTTTCCGGAGCCTTCCCCAAGCTCGCCGAGCCGGCCGCACGCGATGCGATGGTCGCGGCGATCGACGAGGAGACTCGCAAGCTCGCTGAAGCTGCCCGCGAACCCGATGTCGCGCAGCTCGATTCGCTCCTCGAACGGCTGATGAGCGTGAACGACGCGTCGACGCGCATCGCCCCCTACGCGATGCTCCATGAGTTCGGCAATGGTGCCATGGGCAAGCTCGACGAGTTCTCCGCCATCATCTGGCCTGATGAACTCCGCCGCTTCAACAAGATGACCCAGTCCAGCTTCGTGGGCGTGGGCATTCAGATCGAATACGACGAGACCAGCAACGTCCGCGTCGTCTCGCCGCTCGAGGGCACCCCCGCGCAGCGTGCGGGCGTCCACCCGGGTGACATTCTCAAGAAGGTCGATGGCCGCGTGGTCTTCGGGCTCTCGCTCGATCAGGCCGTTGATGTCATCACCGGTCCGCAGGGCACCGACGTCATCCTGACGATGCAGCGCAAGAACCCCGACAAGAAGGACGAGAAGGGTGAAGCGATTGCCGAGGACATCGACTTCCGCCTCACTCGCACCGTCATCAAGGTGCCCACGGCCAAGGGCTGGACACGCAGCGGCATCAAGGAAGATGACTGGAACTGGTTCATCGACAAGGAATCCGGCATCGGCTACCTGCGTCTGACGCAGTTCGCCGAGACGACCGGCAAGGAACTCGATGACGCCGTCGCCGCGATGAAGAAGCAGGGCCTCAACGGCCTGATCTTCGACCTTCGCTTCAATCCCGGCGGCCTGCTCGATCAGGCCGTGAAGATCGGCCGTCGCTTCGTCGACTCGCCCAACGGCTTCATCGTCGCGATGCGCGGCCCCGATGGCATCATCACCAGCCCCGAGGAAACGCAGCCCGAACGCGCTCGCCTGGCTGGCATTCCGATCATCGTGATGGTGAATGAAGGCTCGGCCTCCGCCAGCGAGATCGTCAGCGGTGCGCTCAAGTGCTTCCAGCAGGGCGGCCCGCTGGACGGCAAGCTCGACTGCATCGTGCTCGGTGCCCGCAGCTTCGGCAAGGGCAGCGTCCAGAACGTCTGGCCGCTGACCGCCAACTCGGCCATCAAGGTCACAACGCAGTACTACGTGATCCCCGATCGCACCATCCTCCACCGCCGCCCCGGCAGCGAAAAGTGGGGCGTTGAACCCAACTTCCTGGTCGAAATGCTCCCCAAGCAGACCGTCGATGCACTCCTGCTTCGCCGCAATGCCGATGTCGTGCCCGTCAACGAGAACGGACAGATCATCGAGGACGCCAGCAAGCCCCGCCCTGATCCCCAGGACCTGCTCAGCAAGGGCCTTGACCTCCAGCTGGAGGCCGCACTCCTCCTGATGAAGAGCAAGGTCGCCTCCGGAACGGCCTCACAGGCCGCGGCCAAGCAGCCCTGAAACGCACCCTCGCCGGGCGTGGAATAATCACGCCCATGCGAACCATCCAGGCAGTCCGCGGGCAGTTCCCCGCGTTGGCACATCCCACAGTCTTTCTCGACAACGCGGGGGGCTCTCAGCTCCCCGCGTTCGTCATTGACGCAGCCAGCACCTATCTGCGCGACTCGTTCGTTCAGACCGGCGCCGATTACCTGCGGTCTCGCACCGCAACCCGCACCGTCGCCGCGGCTCATCAGCTCGCCGCGACGTTCCTGAACGCGCCTGCAGACGGCTCCGTGATTCTCGGAGCCTCATCGACGGCCCTCACGCACCTGATCGCCAACGCCATGGGCGATGCACTGGCCGATGGGTCGCTGCCGCCTGAACGCAACGAACTGATTGTCTCGAGCGCCGGCCACGAAGCGAACGTCTGGCCCTGGGCCCGCCTGGCCGCCCGCGGGTTCGTGATCCGCTGGTGGCACGCGGCACCCGACGCCTCCGGCCGCTGGTCACTGGACATGGCCGCCCTGAAGGCCATGCTCAGCCCCAAGACGGCCCTGGTGGCCTTCCCGCAGGTCTCCAATGTGCTTGGCGATGTGTGGGATGCACGCCACGCCTGCGAACTTGCAGCCGCGGCGGGTGCCAGGTCGTACGTCGATGGCGTGGCCTACGCCCCCCACCGCCTGCCGGATGTGCAGCAGATGGGCTGCGACTGGTACGTCTACTCGACCTACAAGGTCTTCGGCCCGCACATGGCCGCGGTCTACGGCGCTGGCCCGGCCATGGCCCCGCTCACCGGACCCAACCACCCGTTCATCCCCAAGACGCATCTGCCGTACAAGTTTGAACTGGGCGGAGTGAACCATGAAGCCGCGGCGATGCTCGCCGCGAGCGGCAAGTACTTCTCGTGGCTGGCCGGTGATGACCAGGCACACGATGCACCAGACCGCCCGACGCTCCAGCGTGCCTTCGACGCCATCGACGCGGCGGAGACTCCACTCCAGGAACAGCTGATTTCAGGCCTCACACGCACTCCCCGCATCCGCCTGATCGGCAGCGATGCCACCGATGCCTCCCGCGTGTGCACCGTGAGCTTCGTGGTGTCAGGTGAAAGTTCCGCGGCACTCGCCAGATCGCTCAACGCGCAGGATCTTGGGTGCCGCTTCGGCCATTTCTACAGCAGGCGATTGGTTGAACAGATCGGGCTCAACCCGGATGATGGGGTCATCCGGGTGAGCCTGGCACACTACAACACTCCCGAGGAAGTGGATCGCGTGCTGACCGCCCTACGCGCCTTGCTCTAAGAGGGCCTGCCGCTGTGCGTCCCGGGCCTCCATGCGATGCAGCTCCACCAGACGCCGCGCATCCTCTGCTTCGATTTCCTCACGCGTGCGTCGGTCTTCCTGAGCCCGGGCTTCCTCACGCTGCTCCTGGGCTTCACGCCGGGCCCGCTCGGCCGCGGCGGCTTCCCGGGCTGCCTTGGCAGCCTCCAGCGACTGATCGACCACATCGAGGACGACCTGGGTCTTCCAGGCCCTGACCTGCGCACCGAACAGGGATGGGCTCGACGCACCAACGTTCATGCAGATGGCTTCGGGCAGCCATCGCATCGACTTGGGGGTTATGGGCCCGTTCGATGCGGATGCAGGTCGGTCTGTAACGTCTATCCGGTTTGAGCCGTTCGCCCTCGCACGCGGCCTGGGTGAACGTGGGCTCAAAACTCAAGGGTGCTGCGCACGTTCGACCGGCACCGGGGCCGAGGCAGCGGATTCTCCGCCGCGGCTCTGCGCCGCCATATCCGTACACATTCCAAACCACAAGTTCGCGAGTCTGGCGGGCGTGGGTTTGGTTGGTGTGGAGATTTCCGATGACCAACCCAGACATCACACGAACGAGGAGCAGGCTCACGTGAGTATCAAACACTTACCAAACTCGCGGCGATTGATTGGCGCAAGTGCGAAGGGATGAGTTGCTGGAGGTGGGATGGGCCGACGAGGGCGTGAGGGGGTGAAGGGTGGAGGGAACTGGGGAGCGAGAGGCGCTGCCGAGGTGACGCCGCGGCGGGTGCGGGGTGAGCTGGGTGCGCAGGCCTTGGCGCGTGGGGCATGGCAGCACCAATGGCCCGCCGCGAGGCTCGCCTGGGATCAAGGCGATCAAGCGGCCTCGCTCGTTTGTACAATGTTTGGACCAAAGCCCGCAGGCTTGGGGGGGAGGGCGCGACCCTAACAAGGATCGTGCGCCCGGTGGTTATCGTGTCACCGGCTGAAGGAAAAGCCACGAACTTCGTGGAATGAATCGAGTTTTTGATTGATTGGTATTGACAATTGAGGGTCGAGGTGTCACACTTGTAGGGACGGGACGTGAGACACCCCGTATTGAATGTTTCCGTGTCTTAGATCACATTCCGCTGTGGTCGACAGACGAGAGATCTTTGGAGGAGAAGACATGACGAATCGTACCCGCTTTGCTATTGCTCTGGCTGCTCTCGCTGGTGGCATCGCCACCGCGAACGCCGACGTTGTTCTGACCATGACCTTTGACGACCTGGTTGGCGCCTACGCGCAGTCCAGCCCGGGCGTCGGCAGCTTCTCAGCCATTTCTGGCGCTGAGAGCGCTGGCGAAGTCAGCCGCCTTGACAGCAACCCCGGTAACGCCTCCTTCGAGGTTGGTTACGTCGGTGGTGCGAACTCGGCCGACTTCTCGCTGAGCCTTTCGGTCAACGTGATCATCCCCAACCAGATCGCTCTGGGCTCGGGCTCGCTGATGGCGACCGATGCTGATGGCGACACCATCTCCGCGACGATCGACGGCGCTTGGCTGTACGACACCGTCAACAACTTCATCTTCTTCAACGGCTCGCTCTCGAACGTCATCGTGACCGACAACGGCACGCTCGATGACCTGTTCAACGGCTCGCAGTTCGGTGACTTCCAGCTCAGCGGCATGGGCCTGACCGAAGGTGCGGTCACCCAGATCGTCTTCGGCGCTGGTTCCTTCTTCGGTGGCGACTTCTCGAACGCTGAGACGGGTCTGACCGCTCAGATCGTTCCCGCCCCCGGCGCTCTCGCCCTCCTGGGCCTGGGTGGTCTGGTCGCTGGCCGTCGCCGCCGCTAATCACTCGCCTTGAACGTGGCAACCGCCGCGTTGAGGCTTGAGTGAGCCTCCTCCGATTCTCAAGAGCCCTCGGGTACGCCCGGGGGCTCTTTTTCGTTTTACTCCGTTCATTCGGCCACGCTCTCACTGAGCCCCTAGCACCCGGCATCGATGCTCTGTCCCGTTTGCGCGAAACCCCTTCTTGCGCCGCACCGTATCGACGTTGCACCAACTCTGGTGCACACACGCTGCTCGCGGGGTCATTCTCCCCGCGTCACGTGGCGACGCTGCCAGTCCTCACCTTCGGTCGATTCCGACCACGGGAGCCACGACGATGTCCACCATTCGCATCGCTTCAGTATCCGCGCTCATGCTCGCCGCGGGAGTCGCACCGGCGCAGGAATGCCTCATCGGCATGGGCAAGGCGGCAGTCGCGCAGAGTTCCTGCGGCGACGAACACGGCTCTTGCCCCGACCACTGCACCATCCTCAACACCTACGGCGATCGCGGCGTCTGGCACGATGACCGCTGGCCCGGTGGAATCGTCTACTACGACTTCAGCGCCGAAGTCACGGCAACACAGCAGGGCCAGGCTCGCGCGGCGATGGATGTCATCGAGTCGTGGACCGACGTCTCCTTCGTCCCTCGCACCGACCAGCCCAACTTCGTGCACATCATCCCCGCCAACGGCAACTACTCGTACGTCGGCATGATCGGCGGCTCGCAGGAACTGGGGATGTTCAACTGGGGCACACAGGCCGTCATCATCCACGAACTCATGCACGCCACCGGCGTCTGGCACGAACAGAGCCGCAGCGATCGCGACAACTTCGTCGAAGTGAACTGGGACGCCATCCAGGCTGGCTACTCGCACAACTTCAACTCGTACGCCACCGAACCACTCTCGGGCTCGCACGACTTTGATTCCGTGATGCACTACGGCCCCACCGGATTCTCCATCAACGGCGACCGCACACTTCGCGTGCGGCCCATGCACGCTCGCGCCTTTCAGTACGTCATCGGCCAGCGCAGCGGCATGAGCAACGGCGACATCTGGACACTCACCGAGATGTACGGCGGCCAACCCCCGGCCCGCAACTTCGCACTCTCACTGCCCGCCAATGGCACCGCCGTTGGCGCCGCGTGGAATCCGTCATTCTCGTGGACCGCCTCGCAGGACGCCACGCAGTACACACTCAAGGTCGATGACGACCCGGCCTTCGGCTCACCCGCCATCAACACCAACCTCTCCACCACCACCTTCAACTCCGTCATCCCGCTCGCAGCCGGCCGCCTCTACTACTGGACCGTCACCTCCAGCAACGCACGCGGCTCCGGCAAGCCCTCACCCATCACCACCCACGCCTTCTACACCGACGCCACCGTCCCTGCCATCATCTACGTCGACGCCTCAGCTCCCGCCGGCGGCAACGGTCGCTCCTGGGCCACCGCGATGCGCGATCTGCAGGATGCGCTCTCACTCGCGACCTATTTCGGCTCCGCCGTCGATGAAGTGCGCATCGCACGCGGCACCTACAAGCCCGACCGCGGCACACTCGATCGCACCATGTCGTTCTGGCTCGCCAACAGCGTCACCATCCGCGGCGGATACGCCGGTCGCACCTCCGCAACACCCGACACCAACAACCCCACGCTCTTCCCCACCATCCTCTCCGGCGACCTCAACTCCAACGACGGCGCCAACTTCACCAACAACGCCGACAACTCATTCAATGTCGTCACCGGCAGCTGGACCGAAAGCTCGGCCGTGCTCGAACGCGTCACAGTCCGCGGCGGCAACGCCAACTCAGGCACGTTCCCGCGCTCACGCGGCGGCGCGATCCAGGTCGATACCGGCAGCCCGACCTTCCGCGAATGCATCGTCGAAAACTCTCAGTCAACCGCCCTCTACGGCGGCGTCAGCCTCTCCTTCGGTGGAAGCCCGCGCTTCGAAGCCTGCACCTTCCGAAACATGCGCACTACCGGCGCTTCCCCCAACGGCACCGGTGGCCTCGTCGGCATCCGCCACAAGACCAACGCCACGTTCGACCGGTGCGTGCTCACCGGCGGCGCGGCGCGCAACGGAGCCGCGGCGTACGTCTTCGACGCTTCCCCCACCTTCACCAACTGCATTGTCTACGGCAACGCCGCGGCCGAACTCGGCGGCGCATTCCACGCCGCGGCGGATTCGACCCTCGGTCTCTACCACGTCTCGACCTCCGGCAACTCCGCTGGAAGCACCAGCGGGGCGCTCCAGGTCGATGCCAATGGCTCGATCATCGCGGCGAACAGCATTTTCTGGGGCGACACGCCCGCCGAAACCGCGGTCGACGCCGCGGGCTCGCTGGCGGCCTCCTATTCGATTTTCAGCGGCGGCTACCCCGGCACAGGCAACCTTGCCTCAGACCCGCTCTACGAGGCTCCAGGGGCCGGCAATCTGGCCCCGCGCCCCGCATCGCCCGCCATCGACTCAGGCGACAACTCAGTCGTCACCACGCTGGGCCTCACTCGCGACTTTGCCGGCGAGAGTCGGCGACTGGATGACCCGTCTGTTGCGGACACCGGAGCAGGATTGAGCCCGGTGGCGGATCGGGGAGCGTTTGAGCGCGTTCCGCCCTGCCGCGGCGATTTCAATCAGGATGGCGGCGTCGACGGTGCCGACATCGAGGCCTTCTTCCTCGCCTGGGAGCCCGGACTGCCCGAAGGTGATGTGAATCAAGACGGCGGCGTCGATGGCAGTGACATTGAGGCCTTCTTTATCCTTTGGGAAGCGGGCTGCTGATCCTCGGGTCCGGGTTGGGTTCGGGGCAAGGTAGCCTTCGGCGCGGGTGAACTGCGTGCAGCAAGCAGGGTTTTGGTGCGCGAGGGCCTGCATTCGGGGCCATTCCTTGGTACAATTGGCACAGCATCCACCGTCAACAAGGAACACACGATGTCCCGTCCTGATCCGTTCAAGGCTGGCGCCACGCTCTCCACGAAGAACTCTCTGAGCGTGACCGCGGCGAACTGCCTCGCCGCTCACGTCAAGGACTCACCCATGAATCACGCCCGCACGCTCATCGCCGCCCTCGCCGCAACCGCCTCGCTCTCGCTCGCCGGTCCTCCGATCTGGTCGAGCGATTTCGAGGGAAGCCTTCCGGCGGAGGTGTCGCCCGGCGTCGCCACGACCACGGGCGTCCGGGGGTACGCCGGACTCGGGCACGACGGCAATCGCTTCGACGGCTCGTTCCTTCGCAGCCCCACCGGCAACCGCGTGACGATCACGCTGACCGACCTTCCGGCACACGACTCGGTCTCGCTCGACTTCCTCTTCGCCGCGATCGACTCGCTCGACGGAACCGGCTCGTATCCGGAAGGCGATTTCCTGAACGTCACGATCGACGGCGTCACCATCTTCCGCGAGTCGTTCGCCAACGCGGCGCCGACGCAGTTCCAGTCGTACGTCTCGGCTTCGGGCGTGGAACTCGCTCGGCGCCTTGATTTGGGATTCAGCGGGCCGGG
>JBILUL010000233.1:0-6056 GCA_044371005.1 Phycisphaerales bacterium
GGGGGTGTCGTCGGCTTTGCGACGACACCACCGGAAGGCGATGGCGTGATGGCCGCGACCCTGAAGGGGTCGTCGTGAGAATGACATTCACGGGTGTTCTACGAGCAGCCCTCCGGGCTGCAATCCGATCGTGGTGCCACGTTTCCGGGGGTGTCGCTCGCAGAGCCTCGCAACACCGCCCGGCTACGCACGTCCAGGCCTAACGGCCTGAAGAAGGGAAGCCATAAGAAGGGCGGCCGCGACCCCGCGATCATTCACTGCTGGGGGCGCAGCGGCTGGTCGCCGGCACTGGGGGCGGGGAAGCGGCCGGCGGTCTGGGCTCGCATCATGGCCCGAAGTTCGACACGCATCGCTTCGACGCGGGTGCGGAGCAGTTCGAGTGCCGCGTCGCTGCCGTCTTTCATCAGTTCGTCGTAGGGAATCGGTGCCCCGTACTTCACATACACGCGGCAACCAAACAGCCGCGGCAGCGACCGCGTATGCGGCCAGGCATCAAAGGCCCCTTCAATCGCCACCGGCACCACCGGACACTTGGCCTTCTTCACCAGGAGCGCCACACCCCGCTTGAAGACATCGATGGCGCCATCGCTGCACCGCGAGCCCTCGGGGAAGATCAGAATCGCCCGACCCTGGTTGAGCCGCGCCACGGTTTCCTTGATCGCACCAAGATCGCCCCCTTCATCATTGATGGGGAGGGCATTGAGCAGTGAAATGGCGAGGCCAAAGGGCTTGAACTTGAAGAGGCCTTGCTTGGCCACGAAGTTCAGGTGTCGCTGGCGGATGCGGATGCCAATCAGCGGCGGGTCGAGCAGCGACTGGTGGTTCGCCGCGAGCAGCACCGGGCCCGAGGCGGGGACCAGATGGGAATCGATGGCACGCGCACGGTAGAAGACGCGGCTGAGGACCCGGAAGATCCATGCCATGCACTCATAGAAGGCAAGACGCCCCAGCGAGGTGTTCGGCTGCTTGGAGTAGAAAGTGGAGAACATGCACGAACGGGAAGCGGCGCGAATCGCCAGAGCCTTCTGAGGGCAGCGATGCCGAAGCGGTCGCTCCCCTTGAGCTCCTCAGGGTTCGGTGGCCTTCTTGCGGACGATCTTCTCAAGCTCATCCACCACCTGATCAAACGAGAGCGATGAGGTGTCGAGCACGACGGCCTTGGTGGGCTGAACGAGCGGGCCAACCTTGCGGGTGGCATCGCTGCGGTCGCGTTCATCGATTTCGCGCTCGAGACGAGCAATGTCGACGGCGACGCCCGAGGCTGTCAACTGCTGGGCGCGGCGGCGGGCTCGCTCCTGCACCGAGGCGGTGAGGTAGAACTGCACCATGGCATCGGGGAAGACCACCGAGCCCTGGTCGCGGCCTTCGCTGACAAGCCGCGGGTGCTGGGCGGCGATGATCCGCTGCTTCTTGACCATGTGCTCGCGCAGCGCGGGGATCCCGGCGATGGGCGAGACGATGCCGGTGACATCGGCATCGCGGATGCGTTCGTTGATCGAGGCGCCCCAGGCGAGCATCATCGGCGGGTCCTTGGACCAGTCAAAGTGCAGGTCGGCCTGCATGACGACGCGGACGAGATCCTCGGCGTGGGCGAGGTCGATGCCCTTGTCGATGCTGATCGCCGCGGCGGCGCGATACATCGCCCCGGTATCGAGGAAGTCCAGACCCAGTCGCTTGGCCAGCTGACGGGCCACGGAGGACTTGCCGGTCCCGGCGGGGCCGTCAATCGTGATGATGATGGGCTGGTCGAGTCGGAACACAGTGGGGCGATCGGTGCGAGGTGCTTGCTGAGTGCTCCCAAGTTCGCGGAAGAGAACGCGGCGTGCGGTCTCAGCTTCCGGCGACTCGGTGGCGCTGACGGCGGTGTGGGGCAGCGTGACGGGCATGACCGGCACTCCTTGATTGGACCCTTGAAACCTCCGGCCAAGCGTACGCGGGTCTTGGCCTTCTGGCCCACCGATCCCGAGCAACTGACGATGGAGAATCACGGATTCCGGGCACAATGCCGGGTTTACGGTTCGCTTTCCTCGGCGTCCGGGGCGTCCTCGGCTTCGAGTTCGTCCATCAGATCATCGAGGTCGTCGTCATCATCCTCATCGGCACCAAGGGCTGAGAGAATGGTGGAGCGGGAGAGGGCCAGCCCAGCAGCAACATCGCCCGGGCCGCGGTAGTCGAGGGCCAGCGGGCCGTCGTAGCCGACCGAGAGAACGGCTTCGAGCAGGGGGCGGAGTTCGTAGGCGACATGGGAGGCGTTCTTGGGATCGCCCATGTTTTCCGGGTTGATGACCTCGGTGGCGTTCTTGCCCTTGCCGGGCGAGATGCCAAAGCCGGTGGTCGAGGCGCAGACGGCTGAGGCGTAGGGCGTCAGGCGGTGCAGGTAGCTGACAGCGCCATCGGACTTCTTGCCGCTGGTTTCGAAGGCCGTCTCGAAGTCGGGGTAAGTGCCGATGCGGAAGCCGCCGACCTTTTTGAGCAGTTCGGTGACGCGCTCGGGCTTGGTGGTGAGTCCCTTATGGGGCGCGAGCACGAGATTGATGTCGACCTTCTCCGCCCGTTCCATGATGGGCTTGAGGGCCTTGGCGACGCGGGCCAGGGTGTCGTCGTCGTCCACGGCCTCGACCTTGAGGGAGGCGGCGCTGCAGCCCAGGATGTGGGCGGCATCGACGACGTTGGTCATGCGCTGAGCCGCGGCGAGGACGAGCTTTTCATCCTTTGAGCCAAAGTTCTGCGGATCAGGCTCGATGAGCAGCAGGCACGAGCAGCTGGCGCGATCGGCGCGTTCGCGGATGGCTTCGAGGCGGGCGCGGGTGGAGCCAACCAGGAGGTCCGTGGAGAGGTTGAACCCGCTGAGCCCCAGCGTGTCCTTGGTGTAGTTGGGAAGGTCCAGAACGTCGAGCTTTGCCTTCTTGGACCGGGGGCCGGGCAACAACATTCCTTTAAGGCAACTGGCGGTAAGCGTGAGCAGCATGATGGTGGCGTCGACGTCCTGTTCTCTGTTCCGGCCAGTCTCGGTGGACCCGGCGGCGGGGCCCCACGGATGGCGTGCACAAGCGTACCCATTCCAAGGTCGCCGCGTCTTGGGTTTCCGGGCGTCGTTTGGACCGCCCAAAGACCGATCGGAGTGGGGGTTGGATTGGGGCCTGAGGCCCTCGGTTCGCGCTCAAAGCACAGTCGGCTGCTGGGAAAGCATGCGACTGGGAGCGGGGGCCAAAAGCAAGAACGGTCGGGCCAATCAAGGCGCCGACCGTCCGGAGGGGAGAAACAAATTTGGACTGACGTGGACAGAATACAAGGGTGCAACGCCCGCGTCAATAAGCAAATGTCGTAGTTGAGTCTGATTCTCCGTTACTGCGGGTGGGCCAACGGGTTGCTTTCCGCGATTTGCGGTCGCTAGGATGGGTCCCTCCGGGCACTGGCGGCACGCGGCGTGGATCACGCCGCGGCGGGTGGCTTGGAGAGATGTGTCGAATCGCATCCGGCTCTGTACTAAGGACAGTCGAGAATCACCATGGCAAATGTTCCCGCCGACCGCGTTTATTCCGAATCGCACGAATGGCACAAGGTCGATGGTGAGACGCTGACGCTGGGCATCACCCAGTTCGCGGTCGATCAGCTCACCGACGTCACCTACGTCGAGATGAAGAAGGCCGGCACCAAGTTCAAGGCTGGCGACATTGTCGGGACGGTTGAATCGGTGAAGACCACCAGCGACATCTATTGTGCCGCGGCGGGCGAAATCATCGAAACCAATGGCGCCCTCAACGACGATCCTGGCCTTCTCAACCGCGACCCCCACGGCGCGGGTTGGCTCGTCAAGATCAAGATCTCGGACAAGGCCGGCCTTTCCAAGTGCCTCGATGCCAAGGCCTACGAAGCCCAGGTTCATTGAGTCCGCGTCACGCGGCGTTCCCGCCGGCGATGCCATGGTTCTTCCAGTTGATTCCAGGTTGTCTGTCGCATGAGTACCACACCCCGCGGCATGCAGCCCGGTGATCCCATGCAGGCCGAGAATTCCTCGCCCCTGCTCAGCGTGCGCGCTGTCTTCAAGAAGTACACCTCAGGCGGCCGCTCGGTAGAAGCGCTGCGGGGCGTCGATCTTGAGATCGCTCGGGCTGGCTTCTACGCCATCATGGGCCAATCGGGCAGCGGCAAAACGACACTGTTGCACCTGCTTGCCGCGCTTGATCGCCCGGATTCGGGCGAGATCGTGCTGGCAGGCACCGCGATTCATCAGTTTGGTGAACAGGCAGCCACTGCGTTTCGGCGCCGGCAGATTGGCATTGTCTTCCAGCAGTTCAATCTCATCGCATCGCTGACGGCGAAGGAGAATGTCGAACTGCCCGGGCTGCTGGCCGGTGAAGATGGGGCGATGCTGGCCAAACGCAGCGACGAACTGCTCGGGCGGCTTGGGCTTGGCGATCGGCAGCATCATCGGCCAGATGCGCTCAGTGGTGGTGAGCAGCAGCGTGTGGCGATTGCCCGCGCGCTGCTCTTTTCGCCGCCGGTGATCTTTGCTGATGAGCCCACGGGCAATCTCGATTCGGCCAGCAGTCAGAAGTTGTGGGCGCTGCTCAAGGAGATCGCGGCGGAGCGCAACACGCTGGTGGTGATGGTGACGCACGAGCCCGCCGCGGCGGTGCATTGTGAGCGGATCTTCGTGATCCGCGATGGTCGGGTCTTCACGCACATTGATACGGAGGGGCTCGATGCAGCCGGAGTGGCGGCTCGCTATCAGCAGTGCATTCGCGCGTCCTAGTCGTACCGCGCTGCTCGTTGGCGCCGTGCTGCTGTCTGCCGCGATGATCGCGGCGGTCTCATGCGCCATGGCCTCGATCAACCGCGCGGTTGGCGCACAGCTCGATTCAACCGTGGGCCGCGCGGAACTGCGCATCAAGTCCGCGGCACGCAACGGCTCGATGCCGCCCGGAACGCTGGCTGTCGCTCGCTCATGGCCGCAGACCGCCGAAGCGACGGGCCGTGCGAGCGGTTCGCTCACGATGCTCTTTGAGCGTGACGCGTGGGTGAAGCAGGGTGCGGAGGGGTTGTTCCAGTTCAAGCGGGTGGAGTGTGTCGGTACGGCGATGGGGACGGGGATTGATCCGGTGCTGGAGCCGCGGTTTCGGGCGGTGAGGCTCGTGGCTGGCCGGCTGCCGACCGCGGCGGACGAGGTTGCGATTGATCAGGCGGTGTTGAACGGGTTTGGTGAAGTGACCAGCGGCAACTTCCGCGTGCTGGGCGACGCGGCAGGGGATGCCGGTTCTGGCCAGCTTCTCACGGCCCCACAGAACGCGAAGGCCGCGGCTGAGGCGAATCTGGCGAAGGGCGGTCCCACCGTCGGCGACACGCTGTCGTTCTTCCGGCTGCTGCGGTCGCCGATTCGGATGAAGGTGGTGGGGGTGGTGGCTCGGCCGCCGCTGGGGGGAAGGTGGCAGTGCTATCTGACGATTGAAGGGCTCGCTGCGTTGAAGGGGCCTGCTGGGGCGCAGTTGAGTGAGATTGACATCATTCTCAAGCCAGAGGAGGCGAAGGAGCCGGCGAAGGTCGCTGATGTGCTTCGTCCGACGCTGGGAGAGAACTTTCTGCTGCAGACGACGGAGCGCATCACCAGTGGGCTCGAGCAGAACATGAAGAGCAACCAGCTTGGGTTTGTGCTGGCGACGGTGATGGCGTTTCTCGCCGCGTCGTTCATCATCATGACCGGGCTGTCGACGGGGCTGACGGAAAAGCAGCGAGAGCTGGCGGTGCTGCGCTGCATCGGCGCGACGCGCTGGCAGCTCGCCAGAACGCAGTTGCTGGGCGGCGCGATCGTGGGAACGCTGGGTGGTGTGCTCGGGTTGCCGCTGGGAGTGTTCTTTGCGTGGGTGATGAGCGTGGTGTTTGCGGAGCAGCTTCCCACGGGGCTTGATATCTCGGTGGGTGGGCTGGCTGTCGCGATGACCGGGGCGGTGTTGTGCGGGTTGATTGGCGGTGCGTTCCCGGCGTGGAAGGCGACGCGGGTTTCGCCGCTGGAGGGGCTGAGTGTTCGGGCGGTCGCGCCGCGGCTCAAGACGGTGATG
>JBILUL010000079.1:0-21090 GCA_044371005.1 Phycisphaerales bacterium
GCCAGCCTGATCCGGGACCGACCATCGAGAACCCGTCCTGCACGAGCGTCGCCACATTGCGCTGGGTGGCGGGCTGCTGCCACATCGTCGTGTTCATGGCGGGCGCGAGCAGGACCGGTACCTTGGTGCGATCGATGGCACTCAGAATGAGCGAGACGACGTCATCGGCTCGGCCGGTGGCCAAGCGTGCCAGGCAGTCCATGGTGCAGGGGGCCACCAATGCCGCGGCGGTTCGATTGGCCAGTGAGATGTGCTGCGGGTCCATCGCGTCGATGTGATCCCACGGCGAACAGAAGACGGGATTGGCTGAGAGTGCCTGGAAAGTGGTGGGGCCGACGAAGCGTGTCGCCGCGGGTGTCATGGCGACGAAGACGTTGGCACCGGCCTGAGCGAGGCGGCTGACGACGGTGGCGGTCTTGTACGCGGCGATGCCTCCGCATACTCCGATGAAGATGGTGCGGCCGCCGACGCGATCGCGCAGCGAAAAACCCGATGCAGAGGCATCGGGTGATTTGGGAGCAGAGGAATCGGGCGAAGGCGTCATCGAGCGTCACCCTCTCGCCGCCGCGGCGAGCCGCGGCACAGCATCAGACGTACTGCGACACTTCGAAGGGCGTTGCATCGAAGTCGAGGGTGATCTTGTCCTGAAGGATTTCTTCGATGACCAGTTCGAGGTCGGAGCGGCCGTCGCGCGCGACCAAGGGGCGAGCGCCTTCCATGAGCTGCACCAGTCGGCGCTGAATCAGCGTGCACAGCTTGAAGCGGCCGCCGACCTTGTTCACGATGAAATCGCTCTTGAGTGCTTCGATCATGGTGGTCCCTGAGAGTGAGCTGTCCCGATTGACGCGATCTACTGGTGAGTGAACGCGAACCGTCTCGATGCGCCCGCCGCGGTCCTTCATGCGTTCCACGGCTCAAAGCCGCGGGGCATGGGGATTCGGTCAATTCCACAAAATTGGACTAGGCGCATCCGAGCATCAATGCTATTCTATAAGTCGTCCAAAGACAACGTACGCGGCGGCCAGACCGTTTCGTTCCGCGATCCGCCCGCCCCTCCCGTCTTGGGCCGCTCGATTGTGCGCAAGCTGTTGTTTGGCAGTTCCGGCCCCTCAGGCCGGTGCCTGTGACAGTACCTATTGCACACGACTCGGGTGAAAAGTTCTCATTGGGTGTGTATTTGGTATATGTTTGGCACTGCTCGCGTCTTTCTGATGCGAGATGCATGTTCATGGTGCAAAGTGTGTCCCTCGAGCGTTTGGGGCACTTGGCGCCGACCGGAGCGGTGGTTGGACTGCGGGTCTGACTGACGGCACGGGTGTGGTTGGCAACTGGGGTACGAAGCATGGCCTGGGCAAAGGGTGATCGTGTCATTCACGCAACGAAGCCCGAATGGGGCGTCGGTGAGGTCCTGACGGCTGAGGCTGCGGGCACATCGACCGCGTCGAAAGAGGCGCAGCGTCTGACGATCCGGTTCGAGCGAGGCGGCACCAAGGCTATCTCGACGGAGTTTGCGGAACTCAAGCCGATGGGCGACATGCCGCTGCGGCGGACGAACGTGACGGATGAGGGGAAGGTTTTCAGCTTTGCCCCGACGCCCACGGAGCTCAAGGAACTGATGACGCGTCTGCCCGAGAACGCGACGGACCCGTTCGTCTCGCTTCAGAAGCGTTTCCAGGCAACGCTGGATCTCTACCGCTTTGGTGACACCGGAGCACTCCTGCTGGACTGGGCCTGCATGCAGACGGGGCTCAAGGATCCGCTGAGTCGGTTCAACCGGCATGAACTCGAGCAGTGGTTCAGTCGGTTCAAGATTGAGGCAGATGACCATCTCAAGAAGCTCTCGCGGGAGATCCGCAAGGCGGATCCGCGTCTGATCGACGCCGCGGCGGCCAGTTGTGGTGCATCCGCGAAACAAGCGTTGCGTCGGGTCGACTTCGGGCGTTGACTTCTGGCATCATCCGGCACACGCGGCGGGGCCTTTGGCGTTGAGCAGGTGCAAGGTCGGGCTTCGTGTTGCGTCGGTGCAACCGCAGATCAGGTATTATCGGGTGCCGCGGATTGGCACGGGTTGTCGCCGGATTCTGGCCCGGCAGTTGTTTCTCTCTTCTGGTGTAAGGCCAACAACGAACGCGACAGTGAACAGACACTGGTGCATTCGAGTCCGGCCTGGGACGAGTTTCAACACCAAGAAGAGGAGAAGACGAGATGAACGAACAGGACTTCCAGAACAAGCTCGGCGAACTCATGAAGCAGATCGAATCGCTTCCCCCG
The DNA here is from genome assembly GCA_044371005.1 of Phycisphaerales bacterium. GTDB lineage: Bacteria > Planctomycetota > Phycisphaerae > Phycisphaerales > UBA1924 > UBA2402. The sequence continues at coordinate 2,272 of JBILUL010000079.1, forward strand.
TCCGAGCGGGCTCCTCTTGAGAAGCTTGCCGCGGAGACTCGCGAGCGTCACGACAAGATGAAGAAGACCGTGGGGGAGCTTCAGGAGTCGCTCGACTACCTCCGTCTGAGCGTCAAGTACCTCGTGTTTGATCTCGAAGCGACCCGCCGCGAGAACGACTATCTCCGCAAGCTGATTGAGAGCCGCGCCGCCAACGATGCGACTGATAATGAAGCGGCTGACTGAGAAGGGTCCGGGAAGATCGGGCATGGATCGCCAGGAAGCGATCGTCCTTTGGTGCTGGGAAAAACCACTAGTTGCATATCCCGCACTGCTTGCCAAAAATTCCAACCGGCCTTGATCTATCCGACACACACGCTGAAAGCAGCATCGCCCGCACCCGATAGTGTGGGTGATGCTCTTGCGCCGCCCAACAGTCTGGATCGTGGATGACGACGAGTTGTTCGTGAAACTCTTCGTGACACAGATGACGAAGGCCGGCTCCATTGCCACCGGCTTTTGTCGCTACACCGATGCCGTCCTTCGGTTCACCAGCGGTCGCCCCGACATGCTGGTGCTTGATCGGGAAATGTGCGACGTCGACGGCACCGACCTGGGTGGTGAGTTCCGGGAGATGGGCTACGACGGCACCATCGTTCTGCTTTCCGCCACGCTCGACTACAGCGCCAAGACTGCTGCGCTGGCCAACCGGATCAACCTGCTCATGGTGAAGCCTCCTGATTACCATGTGCTGCAGGAGCTTGCCGTCGAATCGGCCATCAAGCATCGCAAGCCACTGTTTGGCATTCTCAAGATCTGAGCGGTCGACATTCAATGAGTCATTCGTGACAACCGCGGCACCCGGGCGTGCCGCGGTTGCCTTTTTCACGGCGCCGATCTGCTGACGGGCGAGGTCCTGCATGTCACGAACAGGTTGTCGAAGTTGAGCCGTTCGCCACTGGAGCGAGCAAGCAGTGCAGTGGCGGCGAAGCCGACGCGCTTCACGAGCCGCGGCAGGCTCCCGCGGCTTCCCGAGACGCTCTGAATGGGAGGCAGGTGATGAAACTCGATGCCTTCAAAGCCGCACTGGGTCAGCAGCATCCGCATGGTTGCGGGGGTGTAGATGTGCACGTGATCACGAGCCTCGAGATAGTGGATTCCTTCGCGCATGCCCCGGACCATCCGCTTGAGGCGAGCTTTGGGCAACTGCACGAGTGCGTTGGGTGTGTGAAGAAAGAGCAGGCCCTGTGGGGTGAGCAGCGTTCGAAGGTAACGGAGCAGTTCGTGGGGGTGGGGGATGTGCTCGATGACGTCCCAGAGGGTGATGAGATCGATGCTGCCAGGGGCGTGGCCAGAGTCCTGCACGCGGCCGCACCGGATGCCGGTGAGTTGGAGGGTGGTGCGGGCATACTCGACGGCACTGGGGGAGATTTCATGCCCGTGCAGTTCCCAGCGAGGCTCCTGACTGATCGCGGCGAGGAAGTAGCCCAGGCCCGCACCTACGTCGAGCAGTCGCCCGGAACATCCCGTCATGAAGCGGCGGGTAAAGGCCCGGTACATGGCGCGGTGTGCTTCTTCGAACCAGTATCGGTGATCATCGCTGATGTCACCTGGTCCCCAGTAGTTGGCGTAGTCGGGGTCCTGTTCGAAGGTGGAACTGACATGACCGCAGTTCATGCAGCGAACGACGTCGATTCCGTGTTCGACGAACGCAACGCGGTGTCGATCGCCGCGGCACAGAATGCAGGGGCGGGGTGTCAGGTTGGTGGGGGAGCCACTCATGGTGAACGCCCGGACGGTAGTCACGTCCGCCGTGCCCGAGGCGTGGCTTGCCCTACGCTTGGGATCTCCACGGGCCCGTAGCTCAGCGGTTAGAGCTCTCCACTCATAATGGACGTGGTCGCTGGTTCGAATCCAGCCGGGCTCATTGCATCCGTTCTCGTGCCTCACGTCGACGAAGGCGACCGGGCGGCCGGTTCTTCGGATCGAGCTCGCCACTGACGGGCCTCTTCGACGCGGCCCAGCCGCTCGAGACATTCCGCAACCTGTGCGGCGACACGAGCACATCGTGTACAGGGGCCCGATGCCCGCTCCAGGTCCATGAATCCGGCAGTCAACGCGGCGAGCGCCTCCTCGTGGCGTCCGAGCTTCAGCAGGCTTTCCCCGTGCCTGCTGCGGGCCGCCGCCACCGTCTGATCGTGTTCCGGAAGCACGCTGGTGAAGACGGCGATGGATTCGGCGAACCGCCGCTCCGCCTCCTCAGGACGCTGATCGCTCATCTCGATGGCCCCGAGCAACTGCAGCGAATCTGCGACATCGACGTTGTTCTCGCCCAGCGACTGACGCTGTTGCGCCAGCAATTGAGCCGCGAGCGTTCGCGCACCCGCGATGTCTCCCTTCATCACGAAGGCCTGCGCCAGCAGGAATCGGGCCTTGAGGGTGTTGCGATGCTCAGGCCCCAACGAACGCTCTGCCCCGGCCACCACCCGAGCGAGCATTTCCATCGCGTCGTTCGGGCGGCCGGTGTTCAAGTACAGGATGGAGAGGTCATGCAGGTTCCCGAGCGACTCGGGGTGATCCGGCCCAAGGACCCGGTCTTGTCGGTCCACGATCGAGCGCATCAGGCGCTCGGCCTCATCCATGTGTCCCAGTGCGCGAGCCACACCGGCTGCTCCGCGTCGGGTCAGCATCACCGACATTGAATCGGGGCCCAGCAGCAACTCCTGCCGCGGCAGCACCTGCTTGTACATCGCATCGGCCGCTTCCGTCTTGCCGAGCTTGGTCAGAAGTGCCGCGTACGCGCTGCGGTTGCGCAGCGAGGCTTCGTCCGCATTCTCAATCGGAGCCCCTGCCACAATCTGCTGATAGAGACGCTCAGCCTCATCGAACTTCTGCAGACCGACCAGCGACGAAGCCAGGCCCCCCATGGCCGCGAACGTGAGCGGGTGCGATGGACCCAGGACTCGCGAGCGGATCTCCACCGCCCGCGTGAGGAGCGTGGCGGCACGATCATGCTCACCGAGCGTGGTCATCACCGACCCCAGACTCGAACTCGCGTCGGCGACGAGAGGATCATCGGCCGGCAGTCGCTTGCTGCGGATCGCATAGGCGACTTCGAGATGGTCCCGAGCGATTGAGAACTCACCCAGCGATGCGTAGGTGCGACCCAGCGCATCTTCGATCGCCGCCGCGACCAGCGGCTTGTCCTTCCACTCTTCCTCGACATTGCCTGCGACTTGGTCGAGCAACTGACGGACCGTGACATTGCGTCCACGGCTTTCGGGATCAGCCGCCGAGAGCATGTTGGTCAGAAATGCGAGTGTCGCATTGGCCTCGTCCCTGGCTGCAACAGCACTCACACGTGCCGCAGCTTCAAGGCGGGCCAAACGCAGTGCCTCGATTGCTTGATACACAGCTACCGAGCCACCCACCAGCAGCGCCACGAAGGCCGCCGCGACTGCCCCGACCACGGTGCGATTGCCTCGGGCAAAGCGCACCGCGCGTTCGATCGTGCTGGCTGGCCGCGCCTCAATCGGCTCGCCTTCTATGAATCGACGCAGGTCATCCGCAAGCAGTGCCGCGGACTGATAGCGATGGCCCGGGTCCGGATCAACCGCCTTGGCCATGATCGTCTGAATGTCCCGGCTCGGCGTGATCGCGGCGTGGGCTGGGGGGGGGAGGTTGGGAGCGACCCGGTCCTCTGCGCGGCCATCACGGTTCATCCCGGCGATGGAGGGTGGGAGCACGCCTGTGAGCAACTCGTGAAGGATGACCCCCAGGGAGAAGACATCCGACCGCACATCGGGCACGCGAACGCCCGGCCTGCTCTGTTCGGGGCTCATGTACGCGGGTGTGCCGATCAACTGGCCGGTGCGAGTGAGCGTTGTCACGTGTCGCCCGGGATTCGCAAGTGCCGCGACTCCGAAATCCAGCACCTTGGGCTGACCATCGCTATGGACAAGAATGTTTGCCGGCTTGAGATCGCGGTGAATCACACCCCGCTGATGGGCGTGGTGCACCGCATCACAGACACCGGCAAAGAGCGCAAGTCGCGCTCGCTCATCCAGCTTGGCCTGTTGGGCGTACGCCAACAGGTCCGGGCCATCGATCAACTCCATGGCGAGGAATGGGCGCTCGGCCCGGCTTCCATCGGGATATTCGGTCTGGCACACACCTGCTTCGCAGATCTTGACGATGCCGGGATGATCCAGCAGCGATAGGGCTCCGGATTCACTCTCGAAACGCCGCAGCACGCGGTCGGTCGCCAGGCCTGCCCGGATGATCTTGATCGCGAAGGTGCCGCTGGGGTGTGAGCAGTTGGCTTCGTACACGGTGCCCATCCCGCCCTCGCCGATCCGCCGCGTGATTGTGTACCGGCCGATCTTCACCGGGGTGAGTTCGGAAAGCGCTGTCGCGGGCTGCTCGAGGAGCCCATCGTCGTTGGACTGATCTGCCTCGAGCAATCCCTGAATCTGCGCGACCATGTGCGGCCGCTCGGCTCGCATTGCGTCGAGTACTTCTCGCTGCTGCCGCGGGGACAGCTCGACGATACTCAGAAAGAGCTCTTCAATGCTCGGTGGGTTGGCATTGCTCATCAGGCCGACTCGCTCTCCCAGGGGCTCGTTTCATTCTCAAGCAGATGCCGGTTCGATCCGGCATTGGTGCCGATCGAATCCGGGTCTTCAAGCCGCTGCCGCAGCAGTGCCGCGGCGAACCGCCATCGCCGCTCGACCGTCCGCCTCGAAACTCCCATCAGCGTTGCGATCTCGTCCGGCGATAGGCCGGAGAAGAATCGAAGCTTGACAATCAATGCGAGCGATTCATCGGTCCGGCTCAGCTCACTGACCGCTTCGTCGATGACGAGGAGATCCTCGGGGGAGGTTGGGGCATCAAACTCCGGTTGGGCCCCCAACTGTTCCCGAATCCGATCGCCGCCGCGCTTGAGTCGTGATTTGGATCGCGCCTGTTCGACGAGAATCTGACGCATCGCTTCCGCAGCCGCTGCGAAGAAGTGGCCCTTGCCGTTCCATCGCGTCTCACCCCGCTTGGTGATTCTCAGGTAGGCTTCATGCACGAGTGCCGTCGGCTGAAGGGTGTTGCGGCCCGGATTGTGCGCAAGACGCGACCTCGCGAGCGAGCGGAGCTCATCGTACACAAAAACAAGTAACTCGCGATCAAGACTCGGATCCACCGGGCAGAGTCTAGGGCGATGGATGCGAAATCCAACGAGCAATGTGCCTTGCATCGTGGAAGTCAGTGCGCGGCGATGGCGTGTCGGACCGCTCAACTTGCCCAGTTCGCCATCCGGGACTTTCGTGCGACATCGCCAACACCGTTTCTGCCAAAATGGCAACTTTCGTGAAAATCCATTCCGTCCCGTGTCGCACCCCGGAGGTGAATGGCGAACTGTTCGGCCCCACCGAACGGGCGCGTTGTTTTGGCGTGCAGTCAGCTCGCACAAGACGCCGCGCCCCTGAATCTGCCTGTTCCATAGATCAGAAATCCCACCCGAAGGATCCGCAATGAAGCTCAACTCCCGTGCACACGACCGGCTTGTCCAACTCTACAGGCTTGTTCTCGAGCGTGTGAATCAGTTGAATGCATCGGCCCAGGCCGCGTTGGTCGGATCTTCGGGTCGCGACCAGCCCGTGACGTTCGAAGGGCTGGACCCTCGCGTACAGATGTCCGTCTCGGCGGCCATGTCCGGCACAACGCTCACCATCAACGGCGATGACGCGAATGACGTGATGTATGTTCGCCTCAACGCGGCGAACGAGCTTGAGTTCAGCGCCAATGGCGGCTCGTACACCAACGACTGCGACACCGCTGCCGCGGGGACGCAGCGGTTCGTGGTGGGTGACAACTCCCGGATCCAGATCTTGCTCGGCGGCGGCGATGACACCCTGATCCTCAACGACAACGCACTCTTCAATAGACTGCTGGCGACATCGGGCTTGTACCTCTACTTTGATGGCGGAGCTCAGGGCACCCGAGGCGACTTCCTTGACAGCGGCATGTCCAACGACAACCGGTGGCAGATCACGGGGTCCACCTCGGGCAACGATCGCAACAAGATCTACTTCACTGCCATCGAGGACTTCCGATCCGGGTACGGCAACGACACCATCACCTACTCAGGTACCGATAACTTCACCGGACGGATCCGGGATGTCGGCGGCACCACGCTGATCGAGGCGCCATCGAGTAGCATTCGTATCACCAACACGGTCGCCTCGGCTGGCGACCTGACGGTGAGAGTCAACGGGCAGCTCACGGTGGCTTCAACGGGTGTGATCTCGACCCGCCGCGTGAGCAGTTCGGACGATCCCGTGGCGGGCGTTTCGGTGACTGACTCATCCAACCAGCGCTACGAAGTGGACTCCATGCTGACCGATCCGGGGTCGATCCTGACGGCGTCGGCGACAGGTTCGTATCGCCGCGGCAACGTCGCAATCATCGCCAAGGAGTCGCGGCTGAGCCCCGTCATGACCTTCTCGGGCAACGGGGCCTCGACGTTCGTGACGCTGGGCGGGACGATCTACGGTCATGACATTCTCATCTCGTCGAACGCCGCGGACCTGGTGGCGATCAACTCGTTCGGCCGCGTCTTCAACAGTTCACGCGATCATGATGCGAACGACGGGACGGACGACACCGCGCCTCTGCGCATCAGTGAACTGGCACTTGCGGGTGTTTCCGAGGTGCTTGCCAACACACTTCCGGTGGTGGTCATGCGCAAGGGTGCCAGCTCAAGCGTTCAGTTGCTCAGCGGCAGCTTGACGCAGGGGCTTGGCAACGTCATCATCTCGTCCAATGCGACGGCCGACTCCTCGATGGAGATCAATCCGTTCTTCATGTCTATCGGCTACGCCCGTGCGATTTCTGATTCGAACGTTCTGGTCAGTGGTTCGGTCCGGGGCGCCAACATCACGGTGAGTTCCGATGCCAACTCACTGGCGAACATGGATGCTGAGACCAATCCGCTTCTGAGCACACGCCTTCCGGCGAGTGGTGTGCTGTCTCTCTCGCTGGCGATCTCATCGACGGACACGTCGTCAGCGGTCACGGTGGGGCAGACCGGATCGATCATTGCCTCTGGGAATGCCAACGTTCAGGCCTACGGTGTCTCCGGAGCAGGTGCCAAGGCACAGACCGGCGAGACCAACGATGGCATCGCGGCGACCGCGCTTGCACTTGGTTTTGCCACCTCGAACGTCCGGGTTGATGTCTCGGGCAATGTCACCTCCGAAGTCAGCGCAGACATCGATGGCAGTTTCATGGGTGGCAGCGCCGTCAATACCACCGCCGATACGATTGATCTGGGATATTCGCACGGGTGGCGTACAGGCCTTCCGGTCAAGTACGTTGCACCGTACAGCTCGGGCGCGATCGAGGGCCTCAAGGACGGCGAGACCTACTACGTCATCCGTCTGAGCAACGACCCCAATCGCATCATGCTCGCGACATCGGCGCAAGAAGCCTTTCAGGGGCGTTTCATCGATCTGGAGAGCCAGGGCGCACCGAGCCCGCACGCGTTCGAACCCGAGCTCACCCAGGGCGTGGGCATCCAGGCAGCGCTCGCTGCAACCGATGGTGCGGAGGCCTCGGCCGGATTCGGCGCTGATGGCGCAGGTGTGACCGATGACGTTCTTTCGGGCGATCTGGATGTCACGGATGTCATCTCACGCCTCGCGAACAAGTACGAAACCCGCGCGACGGCCGACGGCCGCAGCCGCTCCAACACCTCCTTCGGATTGGCGGGCGCGTTCGGCTACTCGAGCACCGACCATAACGTGTTCGTGACCATTCGTGGAACGGGCGTGCTGACTTCAGCCAAAGATCTGGATGTCAAGGCATCGCTCGAGGAGCGTCACCAGGTTCAGGTTGAATCCAACTTCGATCTGCCCACGGGTCAGGCACCGCGAGCCGCCGCCTCGGCAGCCATCGGCATCTCGATCCTCGAGAACACCTGCAAGGTTGAAATCCTCAGCGGGGCGCGCCTCGATGCCAGGAGCGCGATGGTCATCAACTCGGAGATCACCTATCCGTTCCTCAGCAAGATCCTGGAGGTGCTGGAGAAGGGAGACTTCGGTTCCAAGGGTCTCTCGTACAACGAGTTCACCAGCAACCTCGGCTCGGTGATGGACGGCAAGATCGGCATCGTCAGCGGCATGTTCAACACGTGGTCCCGCGCCCTCGCCAAGTCCACCGGCATGGGCATCTCGGGCGCAGTCACCTACGTGAGCACGACCAACGACAGCCAGGCAATCGTTCGCAGTGGTGCGCGGATCAACCGCAATCTGACCGGAAATGCCGACCAGTCCGTGAAGGTCCTCGCGACGACCGAGATGAACTCGATCAACATGGCCGGTGTGTTCGCACTGGATCTGAGCCCGGCCAAGCTGGCCGAAATGCGCGTCAAGGGTGATCGGTGGTCCTTGATCAATCCTGTTGGTGTCGCAGGAGGCAAGGGCGGAGTCGGTGGCTCGGTGTTCTTTGCCGACACACGCAATACCACCATCGCGCTGATTGAAGGTGGTGCATTCATCACGACGACCGGTACGGGCAGCCTGACGGTCGATGCGAACGAGACGATCAACAATTACGTGATGGTGCAATCCGGCGGCAGCGCCGCGAAATTCGGCGTCTCCGGTTCGGTTGGCATCACTGACTACCAGTCCACCGTGACTGCTCGGATTGGCGCCGGTGTCAACATCAACGCCGGGCATCTTGATGTGAAGGCCACCAGCAGCTTCAACCAGCTGATTGCCATGGGTGCCACCCAGTTCGGCAACTCCCTGGGTGTGGGCGCCACCATCGGCATCAATGACACGACGCGCACGGTGACCGCCGTTCTGGGCGACCTCGACACGGTCACATCGCCCGGTCGCTCCACCATCCGCCTTGAGGGCGGCATGGATATCCGTGCCAAGGCCGAAGGCACGATGAACGTCTTCAGCGTCGCCGCGGCCGTCATCAGCCCGGCCCCTCCGGCCAACCCGCCCCCGGGCAGCACGCCCGACACGCCTCCTGCTGGCCAGAACAGCGATCCAATCGCCGGTCAGCCGCTGCCCACCACGTTCGGCGATGGTCAGTCCGCCAGCGCTGGCAGCGGCGACAAGACGTATGGTGACAAGGGCAAGCAGGGCACGATGGGCATCGGCATTTCCGGCGATGTCTCAATCGATGAGATCAACGACACGGTCAAGGCCTACGTGAACGATGCGGGCACCTTTGACTCGGCCTACTCGGGTTTCTCGCCCACTGGTGTTCAGGCATTCGTGGTCGATGCGACCAACGAGACCGACATCCTCTGCGCCGCCGGTTCGGTCGCGATGTCGCGAGCCACTGGCACGAACATCGGTCTGGCGGGTTCGTTCGCCCGCATCCTGCTCATCGGGAACACCACCGCCGCGATCACCGGTGGTGCGGTGTTCTCGGGAAATGCCCCGTACACGGTCAGCGTGAAGGCCACCCGCACCGGCGAGATCAGCGCGGGTGCCGCGGGTGGCTCGGGTGCAGCGGGCGGCAACGGAGTCGCGATCGCTGGCTCAGCTGTCTGGTTCACCATCACCAACACCACCAAGGCCTCGATCGATCGTGGCTCCATCACCGGGGCCAAGGACCTGCAGGTCTTCGCAACCAACTCCTCGAAGATCCTGGGCATTGCCGGCGCGTTGGCGTATGGCGGAAAGGCCGGCATCGGTGCGGGTGTTGCGTTCACTGAGATCACCGACAATACCACGGCGAGCATCAGCAACCATGCGATGCAGCGGACGGGCGTGTGGGTGAAGGCCGCCAATACTTCAACGATCAGCAGCGTTGCGGGTTCGATCGGTGCTGGCCAGACCGTGGGTGCATCCGGAACGGTCGCGTTCAACAAGGTCCGCAACCAGACCCACGCGTCGATCACGAACACGACACAAACCCCGACGTTCATGGCCCTGACGGTTGATCAGCTCGTGGTTGAGGCCACCGATTCATCCACGATTGAAACCATCTCGGGAGCCATCGGTGTCGCAGGCAACATCGGATTCGGCGGAGCACTGGCCTACAACTCCATCGACAATGACGTCTCGGCCAAGGTGACGGATTCGGCACTTCTGGTCAAGGGAAATGCCTCAATCAATGCGACCAACTCGTCCACGATCAACGCGATCGCAGCCGGTGTAGCGGGCTCGCAGAACACCGCACTGGCTGGATCGGTCGCCATCAACAACATCGAAGGCGAGCGGCTGGCGGAGGTTCGTCGCAGTTCGATCAACTCCGACGGCGCCAGTTCGGGCAATACGGTCTTCGTCGGATCATCCTCCACGGGCGCCATCAAGTCGATCGCCGGTGCGGTTGCAGGCGGCGGCAACAATGGCATCGGCGCGGCGGTGGGGGCCAACCTCATCAGCACGCAGGCCACCACGGTCATCAACACCTCGACGATCAATGTGCCGAATCACACGCTTCTGGTGCGTGCAACGCAGTCCGCAGACATCGATGCCATCGATGCGGGCGGTGCAGGCGCTGGCTCCTATGCAGGTGGCGGTGCGGTTGCGGTCAACACCATCACCACGCCCGCGACCATCCGTGTTGAGTTCTCTGACCTCGATGCCGCCCGCGTCACGGTCATGAGCGACAACGCCGCGACGATCGATGGCATCTCCGGCGGCGTTGCAGGTGCCGGCACGGGGGCGGTGGGTGCTGCACTCTCGCTCAACACGATCACCCTCACCACCTCCAGCAAGATCGTCGACTCCGATCTCACTGCGATCTCGACCGATGTGCTCGTGCGTGCCGACAACCTCACGGAGATCAACTCGATCACCGCAGGCGGGGCGGGCGCGGGCACCTTCGCACTGGGTGGTTCACTCTCCATCACGAATCTCACCCGGCGCAGCGAAGCGCTCGTTCAGTCGGGCTCAAATCTGACCGCGGCGGACACCATTCTGGTCTCCGCATCCGACGATGTGAAGGCCAACATTCTCGCTGGCGCAGTCGCTGGGGCGGGAAGCGCCGCAGTGGGCGCATCGGCCTCCGTGCTGATCACTGATAACGACGTGGTCGCGTCGGTGACCGGGTCCACATTGATCGCCAATCCGCTCAACCTGCCTGGCGACGGCCTCCCGATGTACACCGGAAATCGCACCTCCTCCGGTGATCGCGAGCAGCAGACGGTCACGGGGATCGGCGTGTCGGCTACTTCATTCGAGAAGATCGTCAACATCGCCGCGGGCGCTGCGGGCGGCGGCACGATCGGTGTCGCCGGATCGGTCAGCGTCCAGTCCATGGACGAGACCACCAAGGCATCGATCGACGATACCAGCGTCATCACCACGAGGGCGACTGACGTTGTGGTCCAGGCAGTCGATCGCACGGATCTGCTGAGCGTCGGCGGCGCGGCCAGTGTTGGCGGCTCGGGGGCCATCGGCCTTGGCGGCGACGGCACCCGTCTGGTGAAGAACACGACCGCGACCGCTTCGGGCGACGTCGATGCCGGGCGGAACATGATCGTTCGCAGCAATGCCAGCGAGAGCGTCACGTCGCTGGCGGGTGCCGCATCCGTCAGCGGGAACGCTGCCGTGGCTGGCTCGGTCGATGCCGCGGTGATCACGGTGAACACCATCGCCAGCATCACGGATCCGAACCCCACGACGGGCCCGGGCACCGATGTGCTCGCCAATGGCAGCGTGGTCGTGCAGGCTGACCACTCCTATTCGTCCGACACACTCTCCGGCAACGTGACCGCCAGCGGCAGTGGTGCCGTCGGTGCGTCCATCGCACTGCCCATCATCACGGAAACGACTTCCGCAACGATCGGATCCTCGGCCCGCGTGACAGCACTGGCGTCGACGCAGTATCCGGAAGTGACCGTCAACAACGGAACCTTCACCCAGAGCTTCGCCGCGGATGCTGCGGATCGGGAGGTCCCGGTGCGGTCGGGATCCTCCGCGACGTTCACACGTCCTGAGGTTCGTCCTCCCGCGACCGACAACACCGATGCGACTTCCTCCCTGCTGGATGGGCAGCGAGTTTCGACGCCGGCAACGACAGCTTTCAGAGGCGTCGCCGTCACCGCGACCAACCGCAACGACCTTGAGTTCGCCGCGGTGGCTGGTTCAGGATCGGGCGGGCTTGCCCTGCCGATCGCCGCTGCGGCACTGGTCCTCAACACGACCACTCGTGCGGCGGTTGAATCCTCGGCACAGGTGAATCAGGGAGCGACAGGCTCAATCTTCCAGGATGTCCTCATCGCTGCGGGATCGGATCTGTATGTCATGGGCATCAGCGGTTCCGCAGGCCTCTCGGGCGGGGCTGGAGCATCACCCGCACTGGCGTTGATGTTCATCTCCAACACCACCGAGGCGTTCGTCGGTTCATACGCATCAGTGAAGGCCGTTCGCAGCATCACGGTCCGCGCAGATGCTGAGGAAGAGATTCTCTCGATCGGTGTTGGCGTTGCCCTTTCCGGCAACGTCGCCGCGGCCGGCTCAGTAAACGTGATCAAGCTCACCACGCTGACCTGGTCCTTCGCCGACAGTTTCTCGAACGTTCGGGCTGCGGACCTCCAGATCACGGCCAAGGACGTGACGGCGATCTGCCAGCTGACCGGCGCGGGATCGCTGGGCTTCGGCGCTGCTGGTTTCGCGGCTTCGGCGAGCGTCAACCTCATCACCAAGACGACCCAGGCCTATGCCGAGGCTGATTCCATCCTCGTCGGAACATCGCGGGTCAAGCTGGATTCGTATTCGATCGAAGATGTCTTCGGCGCGACGGTCGCGGGGGCCGGAGGGCTCTATGCAGGTGTCGCCGGTGCCATCTCGGTCAATGTCATCCAGTCCGACACCGAGGCTTCAGTCCGTCGCGGTGCGAGGATCAACGCTCCGCTTCACACCAGCACGTTCGGCAGTGTCTCGGTGATCGCAACCAACGATCTCAAGATGCGGCAGTACGGCGGAACGATCGCGGGCGGGCTCTTTGGTGGCCTCGCGGGCGCCATCGATGTGGCGACCGTCAAGGGAACCACCGTTGCGAAGGTCGTTGGCGGAGCCTCCGTCAGGGGCGGCACCGTTGACGTTCGCGCGATCGCGTATCGTGATCTGTACACGATGCAGGCCAGCGCCGCGGGCGGTGCCATGGGAATCGCAGGTTCGGTGGCACTCTACTACCTGTCCGGTGCGATCGAGCAGAGCGGCGTTGACTCGCTCACTTCGGCGAACGGCAGCGTCACGACGTTCGTCGATTCCACAGCAATCGGTGGATTGAGCAGTTCGGTCTCGGGCGCGCTCAACGGCTACCCGACGACCGATCAGAACGGGACCAATCCGAGCCCTGATCCCTCCAACATCGCCGGCCTGGTGATCGCGGATGCACGAACCGCCTTCAACACCGCCTCCCCGACCAACTCGGGTGCTTCCGTGCTGAGCACGGTGGCGAAGGGTGGCACGACCGCACAGATCGAAGACGGTGCATTCACCACCTACGACAATCTCACCGTCAGGGCGGATCAGCTTGTTGAGTTCGATGGCTTCCTCGGTGCGGCCGCCGTCGGCGCTACCGCGATCGGAGGTGCGGTCGTTTCGATGGTCGATGCAACAGCGGTCACGGCAAGCCTTGGCGGCACGCTGACCGGCCAGAGCACCTTCGGAACCGCAACCGTCTTCGCGAATCACACGTCGGAGCTTGACGCACTGGCAATCTCGGGTGCAGGTGGTTCGCTTGCACTGGGCGCTCAGTACGTAGCGCTCAAGGATCAGACCCAGACGCAGGCCACACTGACGGCTGCGACCGTCTTCAACAGCGGATTCAACCTTGAAGTCCTGGCCACCAGCAACCGGGATCTTGATGCAGATACACTCGGCGGCGCCATCGGCGGCGGTGCATTGGGCTTGTCCTACGCCGGTGCAGTGATCGGCGGGTCGACCAAGGCAACGATCCCCACCGGAGCCAGAATCGCTCAGTTGAATCGGGATCTGAACATCAAGGCCAACAGTGTGGCCTCGGCCGTCTCAGATGCCAAGGCCCTGGCGCTGGGCGTGCTCAGCGGTGCCGGAGCCATGGCCACCGCGTCGGTCTACCCGACCGTTGAAGCGACGGTCGGCCAGAACATGCTCCTCAACGGTCCGGGGCGTACCGAACTGTCGTACCTGACGATCGCCGCGGATTCGCAGGCAAACGCCAAGGCCACCGCTCTGGGCGCTGCGCTCGCTGCGGGAGCTGGTCTGGGTGTGTCGATCGCTACCGCAGAGATCACTCCGCTTGTCCAGGCTGTCCTGGGCAGTGGCGCGAACGTGACCGGCGGGGCGGTGAACGTGATCGCTTCGGAGAACGTTGCAAGCGGCGGCGATCCGATCACATCGAATCAGGCTCAGGCCAAGGCCATTGCGGGCGGCGGCGGTCTTCTGGTCGGAGCAGGTGGGGCGCTCGCAACCGCGACCAACAGCCCGATCACCCGAGCCAGGATCGATGCCAGCAGCGTGATCAACGGCGCCGGCATCGGCGGCTTCATCGGAGCCAGTGCCCGCTCCTACAACGCGGCGATCGCCGAAGCGGACGGTGCGGGACTCGGTGCGATTGGCTTCGGGCTCACCGACGCGACCGCCAACAGCCGCGGCATCACCCACGCGCTGGTCGGGTCTGGTACGCAGCTGACCACCTCAAACACGCTCATCGGTGTCCAGGCTCAGTCCATCGACGTCGCGACCGCAGTCTCCAACGCGGCTGCCGCCGGGTTGGCTGCCGCCGCGATCAACGGCGCACGGGCCAACGTCACTCCGAGCATCATCGCGAGTGTCGGTTCCAACGCCACGCTGAATGCGGGAACGTACATGCGGATTGCCGCCGATTCGGAAGTTCATGGCACTGCGAGAACGTTCGGCACGGCTGCCGGTCTCGCGGCACTTGTGGGAGCCTCGGCCGCCGATGTTCGGGTCACACCCGAAGTCAAGGCTGAGGTGGGAACCGGCACGCGGCTGGTGGCCCTGACCGGCCAGATCTTCTTCGAGTCGGCGATCAACACGATCAACATTCCAGGCAACTACTCGGCAGTGACGGGTGCCGCGACCGTTGAATCGGTCGCATCGGTCACTTCGGGCCTTGTTGGTGCGGCCGGTCCGGTCGGCGATGCATCGACTTCGACGATGGTTGTCGAACTGGTTCCCCGCACGATCATTGGAACCGGCAGCACCCTGATCGGCGGGCGGAATCTCGCCGCCTCCGACCTGGCTGGTCTTGTCCGCATTGGCGCTTATGCCGGCAGCGATGTCGGACTCGTCGCCGACTCGGATGTTTCAGCCACTCTGCTCACACGTGGCGGCACTCGTGCAACCATCACGGTCGTCGTCCGCCCAGCGGTGACGATCGACTCAAACAGCCAGATCCAGGCCGCCAATCGTGTGTTCATCTCCAACTGGTCTTCCAGCAACATCCGGGCGAGCGTGACGGGAGGTGCGGGCAACACCCTCGGCGATTTCCTCCGCACGCTCTTCACGAATCTGGGGTCAGCCCTGTCCAACCCACCGACACTTCTCTCCAGCGGCGAAACGCTTCTGGTGATGAATGTCGATGTGGATTCGTCGATCGTGATCGGTGCCAACAGCCAGATCGTCAGCGACACCATCTCGCTCAGCTCGGTCGCCATGAACGCGGTCGATGCCCGTTCGAGCATGACTTCCAAGGGAACACTTCTCGCCCAGGCAACCACCATCACGATCTTCAACGGCGATACCGATTCGTCCGTTGTGATCGACAATGGGTCGCAGCTGAGCGCCCGCATCATTGAAGTGACTTCAGACGTGCAGGTTGACGGCCTCGTAAGGTCCGTTGCTGACGCCGCGGCTTCGATCGGCGGGACGAACAGCACCGCCATCACTCGCGGGAACTTCGGTGGTCTGGCTGCCACCTCGGACATCCAGATCCTTGGCTCCTCGCTCCTGGCAGCTGATTCGGTCAGCCTCATCAGCATGACCCGCCAGTTCCCCGGCGGCACAGGTCTGCGGCCCGAAGCGATTGCCAGTGCGTCTGGCGGATTCCAGGCGAATGCAAGGGCACTCTCGGAAGGAACGATTCAAGGTGAGGCCAAGACGACGCTGGGCACCGGAAGCACGATCGTCTCGCCTCGCACCACCGTGACCAGCACCACCGACATCGCAACGCTGAACATGGTGCGCAAGGCGATTGCCCGGGCCGACACCGTGGTCTCGAGGTTTGTCGAGCAGTCCCGCACCGTGGTCGATCGCATCGTGCGGTGGCTGCCCTGGCCATTCAGCTCGATCGTTGAGTCTGTGGCTCGCGTCATCAGGGAAGTCGTCGAGGTGTTCGACTTCAGCTCGACCAGCGAGCTGACGAGAGGCTCGGGCGCCACTCACTCGCCCACCTTCACGAATAACGGACGGATCACCAACGCGGCTCCCACCGACCGGCGCCTGCGCATTGACCGGAACACGCTGCGATTCGGGCCCGGCCCGGAGGCCGGCGGCAATATCGGATGGCACCAGGATGAGGAAGGTCGGATCGTTCTCGACGAGATTGCTGTCGATTCGCCCATGTATCTCGAGTTGAATGTCGGCAACGGCTCCATCGACGGCGAAGGCGAAATCTTCATCCACAGCGTGATCCAGAACGTGGAGATCATCAACGAGACCGATACCGATCTCGTGCTGGGCAATCTCAACCTGGTCAACGGCCAGCGCTCCGGGTTCAACATGGATCCCCAGATCTTCATCAGCAGCGGTGGCGGCAAGTTCACGATCAACAACGAAATCGTCCGTTCCAACGTCTCGATCGTCCATCAAGGCGATGGCGATGTCATCCTTGCCGGTTCCCTCGAGAACGCGTGCGCCGACATCTACATCAGCGCCGCACGCAACATCATCGCCGCCAGCCCCGAGACCGTGATCGAGTTCGGCGATGCGGGCGGCCTCTTCCTCAGTGCGGGCGGAGACATCGGTTCGCCGACCGCACCGCTCATGACCAACGCGATTCACGCGAAGATCCTGCCTGACGGAAGTCTCAACCGCGGCTCGGCTCTTCTCGAGGCAGTGGCGGGAGGCGACGTTCACCTTCAGCTCATCGGAAAGACAGAGAACTTCCGCAGCAACTTCGATCGCCGCGATGAAGCCAGTGGAGTGGCCATCCAGGTCCGTGCCCAGGGCGACATCCGCGTCGACATTGTCGATTCTCAGGTGCTCACCGATGTGCTCGATGATGAAGGCGGGATCCACCACACCAACGGAACCTACCAGCTCGTCAATGTGGAATCGCAGCAGGGCAACGTCTTCGTGAATGTGAATCTCGGTGACCTGCTGATCAATCAGGTCTCGGCACCGAGCGGAAACGTCACGCTGATTGCTTCCCGCAGCCTCATCGGCGGACTCAGCGAAATCGAAGTGACCGCGGCCAGCGCCACCCTCATTGCCGGAAAGAACATCGGCACCGAGTTCGAGCCGCTGAGCACCAATGTTGAAACGCTTGCCGCCCAAACCGGTTGGGGCGATATGTACTTCAACAATGCCACAGGACTCAAGATCGGTGAGGGCGATGGAATCAGCGGCCTTTCCTCCGGCAGCACAATCGAGCTTCACACCACATCCAAGCTCGTCATCGCGGCCAACATCTCGGCCAAGCGCGACATCCTCCTGGATGTCCGGGATACCGTGGAAGGTGGCGAGGTGATCGAGGTGGAAAACGAAGCGACCGTGTCGTCACTTCTCGGTGATATTCGCTTCGAAGCGGCCGACGGCGTCACCATGGGAGCCGGTACAACGGTCTCGACGCCCGCGATCGTCGCGTTCAATGGTGAACCCGATGACGAGGACTTGGGCATCGGCGTTGATGTGCGCATCAAGGGCACCGTCAACGCAGGCTTCATCCGAATTGCCACCGGCAACGACCGCGACACCATCGACCTCGCCGACGCCACCCTCAACTCCTCCGAGATCCAGATCACCACTGGCGGGGGCGATGACACCATCATCGGCAGCCCGGCCGCTGAGCTCATCGAACCTGGATCAGAGTCCGACTCGGTCTTCGGAGGTGGCGGTGGTGATCTCACGACCATCGCAGAGATTTCCGACAGATTCCTGGGTGGTCACCTCGTACCCGGCGAACGCTTCGACGAGTTCTGGTTCGAAGTTCCAGCCGACAAGCGTCTCTCCCTGGAGGCCGTGACCTACGCAGGAGACCTCGTCACTTCACTCACCGTCTACAACCCGGCCGGCGACGTTGAGTTCTTCGGAACCGGACCGTTCTCGATCCTCGCCACCAACGCCGGGATCTACCGCGTTCTGGTTGCATCCGTGTCGGGAAGCGGTGACTACGAACTCCGTGTCCCGCCGCTGCGGCTCGGGAACCCCGGCTCCATCATCGATATGGTCGATGTTGGTGGCCTCACCGGTCCGCTCGACCCCGAAGAGTTCGGCGGTGGCCGCCGTCCCGCCCCAAGCCCGATCCTCGCGACCCCGAAGGTCCGCTTCATCGCTTCCGATCGGGCACTGCTTTCCATCGAGGAACTGATCCCCTCAGCGAGCAGCCTCGGCAGGTGAGTTGAGTCCCTGAGCACTGGAGTCGTTCAACCCCATCGCCGCCGGTCACCCGGCGGCGATGTCAATTTCCAGCCGTGCCACTGATCCCTGGGCCTGCGAGGGCAAGCCGTGCGTGGGTTCAACACCTCAGCGGGGCCTTCAGTTTCAGTCGTCGCCCGGTCCTTCCGCCGTGCGGACCATCGGCGGCGTGCCGTTCATCGTGGGCGCTGCCATGAACTGGTTCACCCATTGACGTCTTCACCGCCCGACCATGAAAAAGGCCGCCCCGAAGCGGGGCGGCCGTCATTGAGCATGGCAGATGCAACTCAGC